>JAIRND010000004.1 GCA_031258225.1 Treponema sp.
TCCGGCCATGTTGGAAGTCCTGGTCCCCATTGGTCAAGATAACGGGCAATTTCAAATCCTCCAACAACAACCCGCTGGGGAGCGGCAGGCCGACAACGGCCCCGCTTGCCTTCCCAAAGTGATCCCCGCGATATAGAGCCGGGACGTAAAGATGAACAGTACCAAGAGGGGAATGGTGGCAAATACAAAGCCCGCCACCATGGAACCAAGGCCACCGTTCCCGTCATGGACTGGAACACCCGGATCACCACGTTGATAACCTGTTTGCTGTTGTTTTCAATGACCAGAAGGGGCCAGATAAAGTCATTGTAAAAGGCCACCATGTTCATAACCGCGATGGTGGATAAAATGGGCTTGGACAGGGGCAGGGCTATTCTGAGCAGGGCCTTTACTTCGCCGCAGCCGTCTATCCGGGCCGATTCAAACATCTCCCCCGGCACCATCATAAGGGCGATAACCGCCATGTACAAAAAATTCTTCAAGGGAAAGTTGAGCCGGGCGAACACATAGCCGCTCATCATACAAAGCGCCAGGGTTAAGGCGGTTCCAGCGCTGACAACAAGAAGGGTTTTTGGCCTTACCTTCCCCCTGGTAACCACCGCGGACGGCAAGAAGATGGGAAAGACCGAAAAGGGGGCCCTGTTTCTGGACCCGGCCCTGACGAGCCCCTACGATTTCTTCCAGTACTGGCGGAACGTGCAGGACGCGGATCTCCGCCGCTTCCTGTTGATGTTCACGTTCCTGCCGGTGGAGGAGTGTGAACAGCTCTGCGCCGGGGGAAAGAACCCCAACGAGGGCAAGGAGCGGCTGGCCTGGGAGCTGACCGTCCTGATCCACGGCAAGGATGAGGCCGGCGCCTTTGTGGGGACGGCGGGCGCGGCTCCCGCCGCGGACGGCGCGGCGGCCCTGACGCCGTTTACCGATGTGGGGGCCCTTGTCGGCGTGGAGAGCTTGAATGAGCGGGGTGAACTGCTGCTGCGTGCGGGGAAAAAGCGGTACTGCCGGGTCATCGCGGTTTAGCCGGTCAGAGGTACCGCTTGGGCTCGTTCCGGTTAACGATGGCGTACAGTTCGATGTAGGGTTTGGCGGTGCTGGCGGCGATCTTGTGGAGCAGCACCTCCTCAATCTGGAACAGCCCTACCTCGCTGGACATGGAAATATCGATGCGGATGGGTTGTTCCCTGCCCTTCCCGATTTTTACATCCTCGATGGAGTTGGCGGAGTACTTGTGAATGTCCCCCACCTTGGGACCCTCCGAAAGGGCCATGGGGATCCGGGCGCGGCCCTTTTGCATATCACAGCCGTCGGCCACAAGGAGTACCCCCGCTTCCAGGGAGTGGATGGTCCGGTTTCCCATGTGGCCGCTTATCCCCTCTATGGCCAGGGACCGGATGACAACCCGCCGGTCCATGGACGCGGGAAACACCTGGGCCAGGAGCCGGTCCATAATGGGGTAGGCTAGGTAACAACTGTGGAGTTCGTGATCCTGGCGGCCCACGGACATGCCGGTGTCGTGGAGTATGGCCGCCAGGAGCAGCGCGGTAAGGCTGTCCTCGAACCTGCCGGAATCCTCTTTTTCCAGGCTGGTCTGTATCCCCGCGTCCCGGAGCAGCCCCATCATGATAAGGGCGTTCAGGGCCACGGTCCGCATGTGTACGGGGCCGTGATCGTTGTAGCTAAGGCGTCTGATAGAAACGCTGTTCGCGTAGTCCTGCAGGGCCTGTACCTCTTCGTCCCGGAGCAGCAGTTTTGCCATTTCCATGGCCGTGCCCGGGGGGAGCAGATTCCCCAGTTTTTCAATGATTTTGCTGTCCAGCGTGGTTTGTTTTGGCGATTTCAAACGGTACTCCCTTCGTTTTTAGTATAGCATACCGATACTATACTACGATGATCCATAAAGGTTTTTTGTGTTTTTTTACGCTGGCGCTGATCCCGGTCCTGGCCCGTCCCGCCGCGGCCCAGGATCTTGGCATCGCCGCCGGGGATCTGCGCATAGAACAGCGGGTGGACGGCGGATTCCACCTGTTCATCAAAAAAAAACCGGATATTTCTTCGGTACTTCTGGCGGAATCCACCAAGGACCCGCGGATGCTGGAAGATAACTACGCCTACCGGGCGGGCCAGCGGAACGATGTGAACGGGGACGAGATCAGGATACTGAACGGCGCCCGGCTTCCCAATGACCGCTACTGGTCTATCATCGATTCCACCCCGGAAGCGCACCCTGAACTGGGGGAAGCCTTTCACCTCTACATCCCCTATCTTATTTACTACGGCTACGAGGACACCCGCCACGGGGAGGTTTACGTGGTGGACGGGACCTATTTTAACCTGCGGGCCTTTAACCTGCCCTACGGGGATTACCGGGGACCCTTTCGGGACAACCCCTACGTCCTCCGGGTAACCCAGAGGCCCCTGGAGGGCAGGCCCGAAGACAACTACATGGACGACACGGTAGACGCCTTTACGGAGATCGCCAGGTCAGGCGGCGGGGACCTGGTCTACTCCACGGGACCGGAGGACCTGGTGGAGAAGATACGGGAACTTCTGGACCGGGAGAGGGGCAACGATGTGGACATTGTCCTCTGCCTTGACACCACCAGCAGCATGAAGAACGATATTGACCAGGTGCGCCGGGCCCTTATCCCCATGTTGAACGAGACAATCGCGGAATTTACCGCGTTCAGAATCGGCATGGTCCTGTACAAAGACTACTACGACGACTACCTGAACCGGGTTATCCCCTTTACCGGCGACTTTTCCCAGTTCCAGCGGACCCTTAACGGCATACGGGTGGGAGGCGGCAGGGATATTCCCGAAGCCGTCTACGAGGCCCTGCACGAGGGGGCGGTCAAATTCCCCTGGCAGGCGGAAAGCCGGATCATGATCCTCATTGGCGACGCCCCGCCCCACCCCCGGCAGCGGGGAAAAATCTCCAAAGGAATGGTGGATGAGGAAGTTGCCGCCAGGGACATCAAGGTAAACGTGATTATCCTTCCCCAGTAGCGGCGGGAGCCCCGTTTTCCGGGGAACGCTTCTTCTGTTTCGCCTCTTTTTCGTCAATGCTTTCAAGGACGATGGAGGCCAGGCGCTTGAACTGCTGGGGCATCAGTTCCGCGTCGGGATTATCGTAGCGGCTTAAGAGGGCGTTCAGTTCTTCCCGCGCCAGCGCGTATTTTTTCTGCTTGTAGTGGATAAAGGCAATCTCGTATTCCGCGGTCAAGGTCCAGTCGCTGCTGGTCAGGTTCCGGTCGTACAGAGCCTGGTAGTACTGCAGGGCAAGGGTGTAACGGTTTCTATCCGAGGCTTCCTGTGCCCGCTGGATAAGCTCTTCCGCCGACAGTTCCGGAATCTCCTGTGGAGCCGTGACGCAGGCGGACAGCGCGAGGAGGAGCCCACACACGAGGGACCGGATGATTTTCTTACAGGTTATCATTTGCATATTCCTATACCACAGGGGGATTTCAGAATCAAGATAGCCCGGCGTCTACCGCGGCGGACCGCGGGGCCCGGTATACCCTTTCCCCACTCTAACAACAACGGAGTCTTGCCAATGGTTCCAGAAAAACGCATAGGAATTTTGTAGGCTGGACTATCCGCTTCAATTCCTATGTGTTTATCCTGGGGAACAGACTTTACCTGCGGTAAAGTCGGCAACAAACCGATTGTGCATAATTCTATGCGTTTATCGTGGTGGTCCATGTATGTACAATGGCCCCGATTTGTTTTTTAATGGGACTATGCGGGAAGTTGAAGGCGGGGTCTGCGCCCCCAGGGGATTCAGGGCAGGGGGAATTTGGTGCGGCATCAAGGCGGGTTCCCGCAAACGGGATCTGGCCCTGATCTACGCGGACAAGCCCTGCGCCGCGGCTGCCATGTTTACCAGTAACCGGGTAAAGGCCGCCCCGGTTCTGGTGAGCCAGGAACACCTGGCGGGCGGGATCCTGCGGGCGGTAATCGCCAATTCGGGGAACGCCAACGCCTGTACCGGGGAGGCGGGTCTTGCCGCCGCACGCCGCATGGCGGAATTGGCCGCCGGGGAGTTCGCCATCAAACCGGGTGAGGTGGCGGTGGCCTCCACGGGGGTTATCGGGGTGCCCCTGCCCATTGCCGCCATCGAAAGCAGCATCACTTCCCTGGCCGACAGCATTCATCCCGGCATCACCGGTCATGAGGCGGCCCTGGAGGCGATCATGACCACCGACACGCGGAAGAAGGCGGCCGCCCTGGAATTTGAGATTGGCGCCAGTACCCCGCGGCTGGGGGGCATGGTGAAAGGTTCCGGGATGATACACCCCAGCATGGCCACGATGCTCTGTTTTATTACGACCGACGCGGCGATTAGCCGGGAACTTTTGGACCGGGCCCTGCGCCAGGCGGTACGGCGCTCGTTTAACCGGGTTACGGTGGACGGGGATACCTCCACCAACGATACGGTCATCATCATGGCGAACGGGGAGGCGGGTAATGCCCCCATCGTTTCCGAGGGGCCGGACTACGCGCTGTTTTCCGGGGCTCTGGAGACCCTCTGCGTCAAACTTGCCCGGTCCATGGCCCGGGACGGGGAGGGGGCTACCCGGCTTGTTACCGTGAGCCTGAAAGGCGCGGCGGACGAGGCGGCGGCGGAACTCCTTGCCAGGACCGTGGCCGCTTCCAGCCTGGTCAAAGCCGCCTGTTTTGGGGCGGACGCCAACTGGGGCCGGGTTCTCTGCGCCCTGGGTTACGCCGGCGTGGAGTTTGATCCCGCCGCGGTTGATCTGCGTTTTGCCGCCGCCGGCGCCGAGATTCTGGTCTACAGGGCCGGCGCGCCGGTCTCCTTCTCGGAGGAGGAGGCCAGGGAGATCCTCTCCCGGGAGGAAATCGAGATTCGGATCGATCTGGGCGGCGGGGGGACCGGGGCCGCGGTCGCCTGGGGCTGTGATTTAAGCTACGATTACGTCAAAATCAACGGGGACTACCGATCATAAAGGAGCGGCAACGATGAGCAGCGCCGGGGAAGTACTGGTCCGGGCTTTGCCCTATATCAGGGCGTATAGGGGCAGAACCATTGTGGTAAAGTACGGCGGGGCCTCCATGATCAACGGGGACCTTAAGAGTCAGGTGATCCAGGACATTGTGCTGATGAACTACGTGGGGATCCGCGTGATTCTGGTCCACGGCGGGGGACCGGAGATAGAGAGTCTGCTTAAACAGGTGGGTAAGGAAAGCCGTTTTATTCAGGGCCTGCGGTACACTGACGCGGAAACCATGGAAGTGGTCCAGATGGTCCTCTGCGGTAAGGTGAACAAGGAAATTACCGCCCTCATAGAGGCCGCCGGGGGAAAGGCGGCGGGGCTCTGCGGTATCGACGGGGCTACGTTCAAGGCCCGCCGCCTCAAGGCCGCCGGGGGGGAAGACCTGGGCTTTGTGGGGGAGATCGAGGATGTGGATACCGGGCTGCTGGACATCCTTTTGGACAAGGGCGTTATCCCGGTCCTCTCCTCCGTGGCCCTGGGCCTGGGGGACGACGCGGGCCGTTCCCTTAACGTGAACGCCGATACCGCCGCCGCGAAGCTGGCCGCCGCGGTGAAGGCCGAAAAGCTCCTCCTTATGACCGATGTGAAGGGCATTCTGCGGGACCTGGCCGATCCCGGTTCCCTTATCCAGGAGGCCACGCTGGCGGAACTGGAGATCCTCAAAAAAGAGGGAGTGGTGAGCAAGGGGATGATCCCCAAGGTGGACTGCTGCGCCCTGGCCCTTTCCGGCGGGGTGAAACGGGCCCATATCATCGACGGACGGGAACCCCATGCCCTTATCGTGGACCTCTTTACCGATAGGGGGGTGGGGACGATGGTAAGCCTGGCCTAGCAGCCTGTTGTACTTGTAGGTTTTTGCTCCACGTTGTGTCGCAAAAACCACGATA
>JAIRND010000070.1 GCA_031258225.1 Treponema sp.
CCCACATGCTCGTCCTCCAGGGAATAGTAGATCACCTTCCCCTCCCGGCGGTACTTTACAAGCCGGGTTTGCCGGAGGGTTCGCAGTTGGTGGGAGATGGCGGACTTGCTCATGCCCAGAAGGACCGCGATGTCGCAGACGCACATTTCGGCCCGCAGGAGGGCGCAGATGATCTTGACCCGGGTGGAGTCGCCGAACACCTTGAATAAATCTGCCAGGTCCAGCAGCAGTTCATCGTCGGGCATTTCTTTCCTGACCGCGGCTACCACTTCCTCGTGGATGACGCTGCAATCAAGGCTTTCAATGTCCACGGCGCTTTTCACCATAGCAGCCCCCAAACAGTTGAACAAATGCTCATATATATAACTTACGGGGGATCTGAACCAATGTCAAGCGGTTTTATTGGTTTTCCATGCCTTCATTGCCTTCATTCGGGTATACTGAAAATCTATGAAGAAAGTACTCCCCTTTGCCATTGTCTACAGGGACAAGCGCATCGTCGCGGTGAACAAAAGTCCCGGCATCCCGGTAACGGCGGATCACTGGGATCCTTCCGCCGAACGGCTGGACCGGCTCCTCGCCGCGGCCTTGGCCGAGACGGCCTTGACCGAAGCGGCCTTGACCGAAGCGGCCTTGGCCGCTCAAAAACCACCGGAACAATGGCCGGCCCGGCTTTGGACCGTACACCGTATTGACCGGGACACATCGGGGCTGCTGGTCTTTGCCCGGGATGAGGAAACCCACCGTTCCCTTTCCCTGGCATTTGAGGGGCGGCAGGTGGAAAAACGCTACCTGGCGGTAGTGTATGGCCGGCCCCTCTGGAAGGAGACAAGCTGCGACCTGCCCCTGGTGCCCAACGGAAACAAAAAGCACCTGACGATCATCGACAAGTACCACGGGAAAGATTCCCTAACCTGGTTTCGGTTCCTGGGCGGGGTGGGAAACTATTCCGTGGTAGAGGCCCTGCCAAAAACCGGGAGAACCCACCAGATTCGGGTACACCTGGCCGCGCTGGGGCACCCGGTAGTCTGCGATCCTCTGTACGGCAGCGACAAAGCGGTGTTTCTTTCCTCGTTTAAGCCGGACCGGCGGGGAGACCCCTTTGAGGAACGACCCCTGCTGGACCGCCTGGGTCTTCACGCGCTTGAACTGGCCCTGCCCTATACGCCGGACGGCGCCGGGTGGACCGGCGATGAACAGTCCGGTAACGGGAACACGCTGTTCAGGCTCAGGGCCCCCCTATGCCGCGACATGGCGGCCCTTATCAACCAAATGGAAAAACGGGGCGCGGGAACGAACTTGGCCGCTTTATGAAGGCCCTGTTTCCGGCGGGGTCCCGGCGGCCCAGTCGGCCACGATCTTCTTTAAGCCCTCGTTGAGCAGCTTGAGGGGTTTACCGCAGGCGGGACAGGTAAAACGGCCCCCCGTGTCTACATGCTCCTTGGCGCAGCCGATACAGTAACTGGTCCCGCACGAGGGGCAGGTTCCCGCCGGAATTTCGTCCGGGGGCATGGCGACAAGCCGCAGAAACGATACCGGCGGCGGGTCCAGCGGTACGCGCCACGTTCTGCCGCATGCCGCGCAGGGGATAAGCCGGGTTGTGCCGTCAAGGATACGCCGCCGCAGTTCTTCCCGGTGTTCCGCGTCCTCCCCGGAAAGGGGCAGGGCTTCCAGCCGGGTGAGGATCTCCCCGGCCTCGTCCCAGCGGCGGGCGGTACAGAACAGCCAGCCCAGGGTTCGCAGGGAAGGGACATGGGCGCCGTCCAGTTCCAGCGCCGCGTTACAGGCGGACTCGGCCCGGTAATACTCCCCTTTTTTTACCGCCACATAGGTGATAAGTTCCAGCACGGCGGGGGAAGGGGCGTGGCTGTGGGCACGGGCC
This sequence comes from Treponema sp., assembly GCA_031258225.1. Lineage (GTDB taxonomy): Bacteria > Spirochaetota > Spirochaetia > Treponematales > Breznakiellaceae > JAISFT01. Next base: position 1,883 of record JAIRND010000070.1, read on the forward strand.
AGAAGCGTATCCGCCTCGCCGTAGCGGCCCATTTCGATAAGGCAGGAGGCGTGGTTGATCAAAAATTCCTGGTTGTCCGGGGCAATGACCAGGGCGCGCTGATACCAGTCATTCGCCTGTTCAAACTGCCCCGCGCGGACCAGCAGGTTCCCCGCGCAGTTTGCCATGAGCCCCCCGGTATCCGTGTTCGTGTCCGTGTCCAGAATGGCAAGGGCCTTATCCAGGGAACCGCACAGGTACTGGTAGACCGCCCGGTTCACAAGCACCGGCGGCCTCTCCCCCAGGGCCGCGGCGGCCTTCTCCAGATAGTTCGCGGCGGCATCCGTATCGCCCTCCGCAAGACTCAACTGGGCGGCCAGGTTGTTCGCCCAGCCCCAGGTTTCTCCGGCTTCATCCAGTGACGAGAGGGCCTTTTCCAGATCGGAACGCAACTGTGGATCGGCGGGCTTGTTGTCCAAAAGGTAACGGGTTTCCGCCAGCCGGAAATGGAAAAGCCCGTAGTCCGGGGCAAGCCGGGCCGCTTCTTCCAGCAGGGGCAGGGCCTTCCGGCGTTTACCCTCCCGGATAAGGAGCAGCCCCTTGAGGAAACACAGGGCCGGATCCTTCGCGGGGCTTCCCGTTTTTTTCCGCAGGGTCTCGGCCAGCTTAAATTCCCTGTCCGCGCCTTCCCAATCCTCTACGCTAAAGGCCCATTTCCCCGCCAGGGCATGGGCCTCCCAGCAATCCCGCCCCAGGCTAAGGAGTTTGGGTATCAAGGTACCCAGGTCCTCGTAGTTATCCGCTTCCAGATAGCTCCGCCCCGCCGCCAGGTAACGGTCCAGGGCCTTTTCCCTTTCACCCAGCAGATCGTAGACATTGGCGGCGTTGGCCGCCAAAAGGCCGTTCGTTTTATCAAGTTCAAAGGCCCCGTCATAGGCGGGCCCCGCCTCCCGGTAATTCCCGCATTCCCAAAGGGCGTGCCCCAGAAGACTCAAAAGTACGACGCTGGGTTTATGGGTTTTCAGCACCTCCGCGATATAGTCCTGTAGTTCGGCGCGGCGGCCCCGCGCGTAGAGGATCTTCGCCTTCTCCTCGGCCAGGACCCCCGAACTGACCGTGTCCCCGCCGGGGAGCGCAAGGGCGGCGCCGATGTACTCCTCCGCCTCATCGTAACGCTCCAGAATCTGGGCAAGCCGCGCGGCCAGGAGCAGGTCTTCCCGCCCCCGCCCGGAATTTTCCCAGAGTTTTTGTAACTGGACCAGGGCCGGGACGCTTTGCCCCATCGCGGCAAAGGTCCCCGCCAGGCGCAGGCGGCTTTCCCGCGGCACGGGGTTCTTCCCGCTTGAAAGGTCCCAGGCGGCCTCCTCCACCCTGGCGGCGCGGGTATCCACCGAAAGGTACTCCAAAAAAGCCTCCGCCGCGCGGGTTTCCCCGGCAGGTCCGGCCTCGTAAGACGCCAGGACAAAACCCAGGCATCCCCGGTCGATGGAGGCGTCGTCAATCTCCCCCGCCCAGCGGCCGTCAATAAGCAGAATCAGACGGGCGGCACGGGCGATAATCGTCAGTTCCACTGCCCCGGCGGAAGGTGAAACGTCCCACTCGGTCCAGCCGATAAGGGCCAGGGGCGTGTTGTTCCGCACCACATCCAGGCGGAAATGTCCCCTGGAGGAGAGAAGGACCATGTAGTAGGTTCCATCGTCGATCATGCGAAACATGATCCCCGCCGCCCCATAGCCCCCCTTACAATCCAGCCGCAGCCGGGCTTTAAGCGCCATGTCCCCGTAGCGATAGGCGGACCCCTCCACCCAGGCAAGGCAGGCGGACTTTTTAAGACCCAGGGCCAGGGCGGCTTTCCCGGCTTTCCCGCCGGCCCCCTTTACCAGATAGGCGTCGTAGGCATTTTCTGATTTAATATCGAAACGGCTTTTGCCGGGTTTGGAGAAATCAGCTTCCCAGAATTCTTCCCGCGCTTCATCACCGGCGTTCCGTGCGCGGCTCCGCGAAATCCGGTAAAAAAAACGGGACAGAATGTGTTTCAAAAAACCGATCATATCAATGATGTACCGCAAAACCGCGGCTAAGTCGAGGGATACGGACAAAAAACGGAGAATAACGTATGGCAGTAAAACCGGCGGACCGTCTGCTTTTTGCGATTGCCCTGGCCGCTTTTGGAATAACCCTGGCGATAAAGCTGGCGGTCCCCGCGGACAGGAAAACGCCGGCAGGACCGGAATCCCTAAACCTGACCATTCTTCTGGCAGAGGGGAGCGGTCTTGAGGCGGAAGACCTGGAAATCCTGATTAGCGGATACCCGCGCCCGGACGGCGCTCATGAAGACAACAGTAATAGTGATATCCAGATCGAAATTACCATCAACGCGGAAGACAGAAATCCTGATATTCTGATTGCCGATGGCCGGTCGCTGGCCGGCGGCATTGGGGCCGGGCTCTACCTTCCGCTTGGCCGGTACGGTTACGCGGAATCCACGCCCTTTCCGGCAGCCGGGCAATGGGCCCTGCCCCTGATCTCCGCGATTGATGTACTTGTCTATAATATCCCGCTGTTACAGGATGCGGGCTTTGACCGGCCCCCCCGGACCCGGGAAGATTTTCTTTCATACGCGCGGACCATCAGGGCCCTGGACGAAAAAAGCGGAACACCGCCCCGGCGTTACGGTCTGGCCCTGGGCCTAAGCCCCCTGGACCTCAGGGGCCTGACCAGAGACATCTACTCCTGGTTTTACTCCTCCGCCCTTCTTCTGCCAAAAGAGGGGGGGCTGGAATTTGGCGGCAGGGACTACACGGCGGCACTGGAATTTTTTTCCACCCTTAACCGTGAAGAACTTATCATGCCGGGCAGCTTCAACGCCACGGGGGCGGACCGGATAGAGGATTTTATCCGGGGAGAGGCCGCCATGATGATCGTATCCAGCCGGGACCTCCGGTATATCCGGGAAAACATGGGAAACGAGGTCATTGGAATTACGATGGTTCCCCACGCCGCCGCCTATACCGGCAGGCCGGTCTTTGGCCTTTCAACCTGGTACGCCGGTATCAGCGCGGAGAGCCCCCATCCCGATGAATCCTGGGCGCTGCTGCGGCACCTCCGGGACCAGAGCGTGTTTCTTGCGGAATCCCTGGCCCTGATGCCGGGGACCGGCAGTTACGAGCCCTACATTTCCGTGGACCCCCTGCTTGACAAGGCGTGGAGCCTCTACGAGGCGGCGGAACTGGTTCCTGACTTTTTAGGCCCCGGCGCCGTGGAAGACCCGGACGGGGCCTTTCGCCGTGAATTAACGCGGATCTTTCAATTCGACGTGACCGCGGAAGAGGCCGCCCAAACAATCCGTCAATCCTGGGAAGGGCGGTAATTTCCTGGGGGGACCGCCGTTTATCGCCGGGCACGGTTTTTCCGGACTTTTTTCAAAAAATCCCAAAATCACCGGCGCACCGGACTGGATACAACGTTGACAAAACAAAAACAAACCATACGGTTAGTAATATGAAAAAGTTTATTTTATTTAGTATTCTGGTTTTTACGTTTTTTGGCGCGCGTTTTGTTTATGCCGATGATTATGAGGCCAAAATTAAGGATTTTTGGAATTTTGTTTCGGCGAACGAAAATGATATAGCCGCCATGAACAGCCGGGACTCGCCTATTCTTTATGAGCTGTTCAACAGAATCCAATTAATCGACAAAAACATCTATGTTATAATTGACAACAGACTGGATGACAGCAAAAAGAACATCATAATAAGCAGCGGGGGAAATCGCAATTATTTTAATCTGTGCGACAGGATAGTTGAGATGGCTCCCGCGTACAATCACATAAATCCTGTCTCACTGTTTCCCCCGCTTGAAAAAATAGAACCGTTTACCTACGGGGACATTCAATTAAAAACAGATGATGTAAGGGTATGCTTTGATATTGCCGAATCAAACATAGAATTGCTGTTTATACTGAACGACGAGCATACCTCAATACTGCGGACCGACAACAGCGGCGCCCTGTATAATATTTATATGCAGATGCTGTTTGTCATGGTACAGCAGATACTGGGAGAACGAATGGCCGGAGAAAAGATAAAATCCGGCGGCATTATACCGGTTAAGGTAGTGCTGCCCAGCATGCCGATAACAGAAATACGGGAGCACATAAAATAACAACCGCCCGGCGGGGCTAAAGTCCGTCTTCTGTCCGTCCCGTCTTGACATGGCCGGTTTTCGTCTTATATAGTTAGTAACGGGGGTTACTGTAACCACGGTTACTGTAACCGTGGTTACTGCATAGTGCGGGATGGAGAAGCGGCATGGTAAAATTTTACAACCGGATCGGTGAACTGGCGGAGTTAAACCGTATTCGGGATCTTTCCTTTACGGATCATTCCCGGATGACGGTCATAACCGGGCGGCGGCGTATTGGCAAAACCCAGCTCATTACGAAGGCTATAGCGGAAACGCCGGCGGTGTACCTCTTTGTGGGCCGGAAAAACGAAGCTCTCCTCTGCGCGGAATTTGCCGGGGAAGTTTCCCGGGCGCTGGATGTTTTTGTTCCCGGAGAGATACGCAGTTTCCGTTCCCTTTTTCAATACCTCATGGAACTTGCCCGGCAGCGGCCCTTTCACCTGGCGATTGACGAATTTCAGGAATTCCTTACCGTGAACGCATCGGTCTATTCGGACATACAGCACATCTGGGATATGTATAAAAACAAGTCAAAGATGAACCTTATCCTCTGTGGTTCCCTTTATTCACTTATGCAGAAAATATTTACGGACGCCAAGGAGCCTCTCTTCGGCAGGGCGGACAATATCATCAAACTGTCCCCCTTTGATCTGGGAACCCTCAAGGAAATTCTGAAAGAACACCGGCCTAAATTCAGCAGCGATGAACTGCTGGCCCTCTACACCTTTACCGGAGGAATTCCGAAATATCTGGAACTTCTCTGCGACAACAGTCCCCTCAGCATCAACGGAATGATCGACTTTATGGTTCGGGACAATTCCCCCTTTGTTGATGAAGGGAAAAACCTTCTTGTTGAAGAATTCGGAAAAAATTACGGCGCTTATTTTTCCATCCTTAGCGCCGTCTCCGGGGGCATTACCACCCAGCACGACATTGAGGCCGCCGTGGGGGATAAAAGCGCCGGGGGTTACATCAAGCGGCTTATTGAGGACTACCATGTCCTGAGCCGCCGCCGCCCGGTGCTGGCCAAGGAAGGAAGCCAGACAGTACGGTACGAGATCACCGACAACTTTCTGCAATTCTGGTTTAACTACTTTGACCGCTACCGTTCCTTAATCGAAATAAAAAATTTCACCGCCCTTAAAACCCTGGTCAAGGCGGATTACCCCGCCTATTCCGGGCGGATTCTGGAACGGTACTTCCGGCAGCAATTCGCCGAAAGCGGGCAATTCAGGCTTATCGGTTCCTGGTGGTCCCCCAAAGGCGGGGCTGTGGAACAAAACGAAATCGACATTGTGGCCCTGGAACTGGAAAAAAAACGGGCCCTGGCGGTGGAAGTAAAACGGCAGAAAAAAAACTTCACATCCGCCCTGCTGGAAGCCAAGGCGGAACACCTGAAACACAAGGTCCTGCCGGACTACGACATTGAATGTCGCTGTCTGACCCTGGAGGATATGTAAGGGCTCGATGTTGGTTTACTTAAGTCTAAAGGTCTGTTGATTTCCTCCCCAGCCAACTTACGTTGTTTGTTCAACCGGCCCTTATACCCACGATAACCACATCGTTGCCTGATACAAAGTCAAGAAAAAAGCCCCGCTAACAAAAGTAAACGCACATGGGCTACCCTTTTACCGCGCCCAGCATAATGCCCTTGACAAAGTAGCGCTGGAAGAAGGGGTACACACAGAGTACCGGCAGCGTTACCACCATGGCGATGGTCATCCGTACCGCCGTGGTAGTAAGCGTTACCGCGGGGGTAGCTATCACGCCCCCCTGCGCCGCGGCGTTCTGCATGGCACGCGCCAACTGCGTGGCCTCGTTCATGTACTGCCACAGGAGAAACTGCAGGGTATACAGCCTTGAATCCCGAATGTACAGCAGCGTGTCCATAAACGAGTTCCAGTGCCCCACCGCGGAAAATACCGCCACCGTGGCCAGTATGGGCAGCGACAGCGGCAGAATAAGACGCGCAAAGATAACCATGTACCCGGCCCCGTCTATCGCCGCAGACTCCTCTATCGAGTCTGGTATGCTTTCTATGTACGTCTTTATCAGTATCATGTTGAACGCGTTTATCACCCCCACTATGTACACCCAGTAGGTGTTGTCCAGGTGGAGAAAGCGCATGTTCAGGTACGTCGGGATTAACCCCGCGTTAAAGTACATCGTAATAATAAAAAACCGGTAGATGAGCTTCCGGTGCCAGAGCTGCCGCTTCGTTATGACGTAGGCCACGTAAGCCGTACACAAGGTGCTTAAGAACGTGCCCAGCACCGTCCGGGACACCGAGATAAACACCGCCTGGGGCAGGGCGTTCAACTGCATGACCTTGATGTAGTTCTGAAAGTGGATGCCCCTGGGCACAAACAAAATCTGACCGGATGCCACCAGGGAATTGTCGCTTATCGTGCTGATAAAGATGTAGTACAGGGGGAACACGCAGATAAGCGTAAAGGCCGTAAAGAACACGTAGATAAACCCGTCGAACAGAATATCGGCGGGGGACAGGGTACGTTTCATTTAGAATATAGCCTCCTCTCTGATTAGTTTTGAGCCCCGGTTGGCGACAAACAGCAGCGCGATGCTGATAAGCGATTTTAATATGCCTATGGCTATGGAGTAGGAATAGTTGATGCCGACAATGCCCTGGTTGTACACGTACAGGTCCAGAACCTCGATGGACGAGCGGTTCATGGCGTTCTGGAACACGTAGTACTGCTCCATGCCGCTGTTCACCATGTTCGCGATGGACATGACCAATAGCACAAAGTAGGTGGGCAGCAGGCCGGGTACGGTGATATGCCACATACAGCGGAAGCGCCCCGCGCCGTCCACCCTGGCGGCCTCGTAGAGTTCCTGGTCTATGGAGGTGAGGGCGGCGATGTAGATGATGGCCCCCCAGCCCAGGCCCTTCCAGGTGCCCCAGGCCCACATCTTTATCCAGATATGTTCCTGGCTTGCCAGGAAGTTGATGCCCTCTTCGATAACGCCAAGGGAAATAAGCAGGCGGTTTACAAAGCCGTCGTTAACGGAAAACATGGCAAACGCGATGGAGTACACCAGTACCCAGCTTATAAAGTTGGGGATGGTGGTAAGGGTCTGTACGGTTTTACGGTAGCGTATGATGTGAATTTCGTTGAGGAAGACGGCGAATATGACGGCCAGTGGGGAGGTAGCAAGGCCGATAAAGTACATGCCCAGGGTGTTTTTCATAACCCGGATAATGTCGTTTATGGCGTACTGGTCGGCCAGGATCATGCGGAAGTTCTCGAACCCGACAAAGCGGTCGCTGCCCAGTGGGAGTC
>JAIRND010000105.1 GCA_031258225.1 Treponema sp.
TAGGCCCCGATATGAAGCCGCGCGGGAACCCTTCCCCGCAGACGGATAAGGTCCTCCAGGTTTTCCTCGTAGTAGTTCCCCCCCAGGCCGCTGGTGATGACCGCGAAGCTCCTGTCCCGCTTCGCGGCGCCGGCATTGGGAGGATCGTCCAGTTCAAGCTTGTTCACCGGGTGGGCGGCGGACCAGGCCAGGATTTCCCCCTGCCGCCCGATAAGGGAACCGTAGTTCCGGCGGGCATGGACCGGGAGGAGCATCCAGCGGGTTTTTTCCCCGTCCTTGGCGGGGGGATTCTGGGGGCGGCCGGCCCTCAGCGTTACCCCCGCCCTGGCGTGGGACAGGCGGGTTACCAGCCGCAGCATCACGGGGGTCCGGAACCTCTCGGAAATATCGAAGGCCTCCCTGGCCATGTCGTAGGCTTCCTGCTGGCTGCGGGGCTCCAGGCAGGGGATCATGGCAAAACCGGCATAGAAGCGGGAATCCTGCTCGTTCTGGGAACTGTGCATCCCGGGATCATCGGCCACCGCCAGCACCAGGCCCCCCTTAATCCCCAAAAGGCTGCCGTTGATGAAGGGGTCCGCCGCCACGTTGAGTCCCACATGCTTCATCGTGACGATGGCCCGCCGGCCGGCGAAGGAGGTCCCCAGGGCCGCCTCCAGGGCAGTCTTCTCGTTGCTGCACCAGGAAACCCAGAAGGCCCCCGCCCCGCCGGCTTCTTTTTCCGCCGCCCCGATCAGGTACTCCAGAATTTCCGTGGAGGGAGTACCGGGGTAGCCGTAGGCCCCGCTCAGGCCCGCGTGGACGGCCCCCAGAGCCGCCGCCTCGTCCCCCAAAAGGGCCGCCCGCTTCATTTTCGATTCAGTTACAGATTCGTTCACAGTTCACTCCAGATCGCGTTAAAATTGATTTTTAGGCCGGGAAGGATGGAAGCGTCTACCCCATCATTGTGGAGAGTGGAAACATAGCGGCCCGGTTTTTCTCCCTCCCCTTTCTCAAAAACATGCGTCTGAATTTCCCTGGTTTCCGGGTTTATGAGCCAGTATTCCTGTACCCCCGCCTTAAGGTACTTGCTGTACTTCAAAAACATGGCGGGGCCGCTATTTGAGGGGGAGAGGATCTCGATAACCAGGTCCGGAGCCCCCCGGCAGGCCCGGTTATCGGCGATTTTGGATTTGTCACAGATAACCAGCAAATCCGGCTGGACTACCGTGTCATCACTGCCATCCTCGCGGGGAAAAAGCCGCACATCAAAGGGGGCCGCAAAAACCTGACAGGGCTTTCCCTTGAGAAAAGTCCAGAATTGGCCCAATAACTCCCTGCTGACAGTCTGATGCACCACCGTCGGGGCCCCCATCATATAGGCCGTGCCGTCTATAATCTCGCAGCGGTCCTTCGTATCCCAGGCAAGGTAATCCGCGTAGGTGTAACGCTTTTTTTCTTTTTTGTCGTATTCAAACGCCGTTGACATACCGCTTTCCTCCCCCGTCCATTTCTGTCATTCCGCTAAATCCCCTGGAACGCCTTGTCCAAAAGCTCCTGCGCCGGAGGCCGGGTAAAACAGGAGACCAGGGGCACCACGGCAAAGGGTACGATTATGGCGATGCTTGCCGCCAGCGGCGAGCGGCTGGAACCCAGGGCAAAGAACAGGATGATCATAAGCGCCGTACCGGTAAGGAGTCCCGCATAGGCCCCGGCTTTGGTAACTTTCCTGCTGTAAAGGCTCAGAATATAAGGGGCGGCAAAGGAACCGGAGACAACCCCCCAGCTAAGGGACATAAGGTACACAATAATACTAATCTGGAAACGGGAAATAAAATACGACACGATAATAAAAACGGCGGACAGAAAACGCATCATCGCTACGGAACGATCCTTGCCGGTTTTCTCATCAATCCGGGAGGGGTAAAGATCGATAGCCACCGAGGAGGAAGATACCAGCACCAGGGAGGAGAGGGTGGACATGGAAGCGGAAAGGACCAGGAGGAGGATCAGGGCCAGAAGAACCTGGGGCAGATGGCCGGTAAGCAGGGTGGGGACGATAAGATCGTACTGAATAACTCCGCCGGCGTTTTTCGGCACCGACTCAAGATCGAAAAACACATGGGAAAAGGCCCCGGTAGAATAGGCGGCAAAACCGATCATCAGGGCGAAGACCGTGGTTACCAGGGCGGCCCGCCTGATCACATGCTCGTTTTTAATAGCGTAGAATTTCTGCGTCATCTGGGGGAGGCCCCAGGTTCCGAAGCTGGTCATAAAAACCAGGGAAAAAACCGTGATAAACGAAGGCCGGCTATCCGGGGGAATGTGGGCGGCGTAGTTCTCCGCCGTCCTGTTTACCATTTCAAAATAACCGCCCCCCTGGCCGGAGAGGACCAGCACCAGGACCGCCGCGCCGAAGAACATGATGATCCCCTGGATAAAATCGGTTATGGCAATGGCGAAGTAGCCGCCCAGGATAAGGTAGACCCCGGTGAAGGCGATCATGATGAGCAGGGCAATGTCGTAGGGGATACCGAAGACTTTTTCAAAGAGGTGCCCCAGCCCCTTAAAAACCGATGCGGAATAGGGGAGAAGGAAAAAGAAGATCACGCTGGCGGCTACGGGTTTTAGATGTTTAGCCCCGTACCGTTCCTGGAGAAATTCCGGCATGGTCATGGTGTCCAGGTTCTGGGTCATCCGCCGGGTCCTGCGGGCCAGGACCAGCCAGGCCGCCCCCGCCCCGATAAGCGCGTTCCCCAGGGCAATCCACAGGGCGTTAAGGCCGAACTGCCAGCCCTGGGTTCCGGCGAAACCAATGAAGATCACCGCGGAAAAATAGGAGGTTCCGTAGGCCACCGCGGAGACCCAGGGGCCAAGACTGCGGCCCCCCAGGAAGAAATCGCCCAGGGTTTTGGTTTTTTTCATCCCCCAAATGCCGATACCGGTCATGACAGCCAAAAAAATTACCAGGAAAACGATGCCGATGTTCATAGCCATTCCTTATTGAGTGGTTTTGGTAGTTTATCCGTATCGGGTCGTTGTGTCATCACGCTATGCGGGGCATCGGCGTGGGTATAAGGGCCGGTTGAACCAAACAACGTGAACTCAGCGGCGGGCCGCCGCTCCCCGATAAACGCATAGAATTATGTACAACCGGTTTGCCCCTTGCGGTTTATGAAGAAAGGACGTATTCTTTTTGTAGAATGATAGATGGGGTTTTGATCGATGCTTTTAATCTCCAGGCCCGCCAGTTTGCCGTCCGGTGGAAAGAACAGATACGCAAGGCCCCCCATCTAAAACACTACAACGGCCTGGACAATGAGACTTTGATTGAAAGTGATGTGGTTTTGTATCCCCTTCTTGGCCGTACCCTTTCCCGTGGTCTGGACCGTTCACTCCTTGGGGGGTTTTTTGTTGAACTGGGCAAGAAGCGGATGGGCGATGGTTTCCCCATATCGGAGGTTATCTACGCGGTGAACCTGGCGCAGAAGGTGGTAATTGAGTATATCATGACCGACTATGCCCCGGAGAACACGCTGCGAATGTACCAGTCTATGGGGATCATAACGGAAGTTGCGGAATTTTTTCTTCTTGGCTGTTTTTACCTGACCAAGGGTTTCCTTGAGGCTACCTATGTCCGTATGAACAGTAACGATAATGTTTCCAGGGAGCTGTTGAACAAGTATTTTCGGGACGATTTTTTCTTCAAACAGAATTAGCCGTATGTCGAGGTAAAAAACTGAGGTAAAAACTGTGGATATTAAGGAATCGCTGGAAGAATTCAAGGTTGTCTTTTCCATCCCCCTGCCGGGGGGCCTGTCTTTTACATTCCTTGGCAAGACCGTTAGTTCCATCGACATCACCGAGACCGTCCTTGTTTCCTGGGTGGTGATGGTTTTCCTGATCGCGGCTTCCCTGTTCCTTACCCGCAGGTTGAGGGAGATTCCCAGAGGTTCCCAGGTTTTCCTGGAGTGGGCGGTGGAATTCCTTAACAAGTTTTCCGGGCAGTATTTTGGGAAACGGGCCCAGGTTTACGGTCCCTATATCGGGACGGTGTTTCTGTTTCTCCTCCTGGCCAATGTCATCCCCGCCATTTCCCCCATGGCCATAAGCGTCCTGGGTTTGGAACCCCCCTTTGTCATTAAGCCCCCCACCAGGGATATTAACCTTACTGCGGCCTTTGCCCTGCTTTCCATCCTGCTGGTCCTGTTTGGGGGGCTGCGGGCACGGGGTCTGGGGGGCTGGGCCAGGAATCTGCTCCACCCGGTGCCCATGATGCTCCCCTTTAACCTGCTGGAGTACATTATCCGTCCCCTGTCCCTGTGCCTGCGGCTGTTCGGTAATATTCTGGGGGGCTATATCATCATGCTGCTGGTGGAACAGGCCCTGCCCGTTCCCCTGGTGGTTCCCGCGGCCCTGTCCCTGTACTTTGACTTTTTTGACGGTCTTATCCAGGCGGTGGTGTTCTGTTTTCTAACCACGCTGTTCGTGGGAGAGGCGGTGGAAGTGTAGCGGTCTGTTGTCGTTGTAGATTTTTTTGGGGATGGCGCGCAAAGCGCGGCAGACTCATAAGGGCGGTTTTACCATACGTGGAAACCGGCTTACGCTAGTTATGAGAAGGAGATTAACCATGACCAATCTTTTGTTTCTTGTTGGCGCGGGTATCGCGGTACTCACCGGCATTGGCGCCGGTATCGGCATCGGCATTGCCACCTCCGGCGCTTCCCAGGCGATCAGCCGGCAGCCGGAGGCTTCGGGGAAGATCATGACCGTCTTTTTCCTGGGCATTGCCCTGGCGGAGGCGACGGCGATCTACGGCTTTGTTATCGGCATTCTGATCGTTCTTAAGGGCGTGTAATGCTTACCCCTTCAATCGCTACCTTCCTGGTTACGCTGATCAACGTTCTTCTCCTCTTTGTGATTTTGCGGGCCGTGCTGTTTAAGCCGGTTACAAAATTTATGGCGGAACGGAGTAGAAAAATCGAGGAGAGCCTTGCCGGGGCGGAACGGGAGACGGCCCAGGCCCGGCAGCTTCTTGAACAGTACCAGGGGCAGTTGAAAAAGGCCGATGAGGAAGCGGAGGCGATCATCAAAAGCGCCCGGGAAAACGCCGGGCGGGAGGCGGAGCGGATCATTGCCGGGGGGAAGGTCCAGGCGGAACGTATGATCGCCGCCGCCCAGGAACGGATCGACTCCGAACGGCAGGCGGCCCTGGCGCTGTTCAAGGCGGAGGCCGCCGCCCTGGTGGTGGCCGCGGCGGGCCGGCTCCTTGCGCGGGACCTGAACCAGGAGGATAACCGCCGCCTGGCCGCCGGTCTGCTCAAGGAAATTTCCCCCGGGGGGGTCTAGGGGATGTTTGTTCCGCTGCGCTGGGCCCGGGGTTTTATCAACGCCGCCGGCGATACCGGGGCCGCGTCTTGTGCCCTGGAACTTGTCAAAGTCCTGGGGCCGGTCGTCTTCTCCGTCAAGGGCCATGTGGCGGGTACCATGGCGGCCCGCTGTCTGGGGCGGTTGTTGCGTCAGGTCTTCGCCGCGATCCCGCCGGACGGGGCTTCGCGGGAAGAGGAGTACCGGGAACTGGCCCTGAGTCTTATCCTGCTCCTGGTACAAAAGAACCTGCTGCGCCGCACCGAACAGGTTATTGGGGCTATAGAACAGGAACTGGACACCCGGCGGGGAATCCTCCGGGCCCATTTGGAATTCGCCCGGGACCCCGGCGCCGAATTTGTGGACCAACTGAAAAAGTCCCTTATGGCAAAGACGGGGGCCGCGGGGGTCCGGTTGAGTACAAGCGCCGTTCCGGCACTGCTTGCGGGCTGCCGCCTGCGGATTGGCGGTAACTGCATCGACGCGAGTCTGCAAACCCGGCTTACGCGGTTGGAGGCGGAGCTTGCCGCCGCCCACGGAGGTTTTTAATGGCCGATTATGAAAACCTGGTCAGGGTTTTACAGGAACAGATAGCGGGCTGGGAAGGAAAGCCTTCATCCGGTTCTTCGGGTTTCGTGGTTCAGGTTGGGGACTCGGTGGCTACCATCTACGGGCTGGACAGGGCGGTGTACGGGGAATTGGTGGACTTTAGTTCCGGGGCCACGGGGATAGTCCTTAACCTGGAGGAGGAGGGCGTGGGCTGCGTACTCCTTTCCGGGGAAGACCTGGTAAGAGAAGGGGAGGAGGCGCGGGGTACGGGCAAGGTGGTATCGGTCCCCGCCGGAACCGCGCTCCTGGGCCGGGTTGTGAACCCCCTGGGGGAACCGGTGGACGGCAGGGGCCCTGTTGCCGCGGAGGAGTACCTGCCGGTGGAAAGCCCGGCCGCCCCGGTTATTGACCGGGGTTCCGTGAATCAGCCCCTGCAGACCGGCGCCCTTTCCGTGGACGCCATGATACCCATAGGCCGGGGCCAGCGGGAACTTATCATAGGGGACCGGCAGACCGGCAAGACCGCCCTGGCCGTGGACACGATCATCAACCAGAAGGGCAAGAACGTGTACTGCGTGTACTGCGCTATCGGCCAAAAGTCGTCTTCCGTGGCGGCCATTATCAAGAATCTGGAGAAGTTCGGGGCCATGGACTATAGCTTCGTGGTGCTGGCCTCCGCGTCGGACTCCGCGGCCCTCCAGTATCTGGCCCCCTATTCGGCGGTGGCGATGGCGGAACACTTTATGCGCCAGGGTAAAGACGTGCTGGTGATCTACGACGATCTTTCCAAGCACGCCGTGGCCTACCGGACCATTTCCCTGCTCCTCCGCCGTCCCCCGGGGCGCGAGGCCTTTCCGGGGGATGTGTTCTACCTCCATTCCCGGCTCTTGGAACGGTCCGCCAAACTTTCCGACGCCAGGGGCGGGGGTTCCATAACCGCCCTGCCCATTGTGGAGACCCAGGCGGGGGATATTTCTTCCTACATTCCCACCAACGTCATTTCCATTACCGACGGCCAGATATTTCTGGATTCGGAACTCTTTAACTCCGGCTTCCGGCCCGCCGTTGATGTGGGGCTTTCCGTCAGCCGGGTAGGGGGCTCTGCCCAGTCCAAGGCCATCCGCAGGGTTTCTGGCCGTCTGCGTCTGGACCTGGCCCAGTACCGGGAAATGGCCGCCTTTGCCCAGTTCGGCAGCGATCTGGACAAGGCCACGCAGGACAAACTGGCCCAGGGTCTCAGGCTTATGGAGGTCCTTAAACAGCCCCAGTTCAGGCCCTACGCCATGGAGGAGCAGACGGCGATCCTCTTTATCGCGGTCAACGGCTGCCTCATGGACGTGGCGGTGGAGAAGATCGGGGAATTTGCCAGGGGCTTCCTGGAATATCTGCGGGCCCATAACCAGGGGCTCCTTACGGCCATTGCGGAAAGCGGGGCCACCACCGTGGAGCAGGAGGGGGAACTGCGGGGGGCCGTCGAATCGTACAAGCAGGTAAAGCGGTAGGGGGGATCAATGGCGAATCTACGGGATGTCCGTCTGAGGATGCGGGCCATAACCCAGACCCTCCAGGTAACCAGGGCGATGAACCTTATTTCCACCGCCAAGCTGCGGAAGGGCCGCCGTCTGCTGGAAGACACGGAACCCTACTTCGCGCGGATACAAAAATCCATGTTCGATATCCTGTCCGGCGCGGGGACCGTAAAGAGTGAATATGTCAAGGCCAGGAACAGGGACGGCAACTACCATACCGCCATTGTGGTGATCACCAGTGATAAGGGCCTGGCGGGGGGCTACAACGCCAACGTGTGCCGGCAGGCAATGGAACTCTGCGAAAAGGTTACGAATCCTATCCTGATCCTGTGCGGCGTTATCGGGCAGCGTTACTTTATCCAGACCCCGTACCTTATCCTGGAAAATTTTTCGTTCAGGTCCCAGATGCCCACGGTGGATAACGCCAAGGAAATTGCTGATTACCTTATTTCCCAGTTTGAGTGGGGCGTGTTTAACGAGGTCCACGTGGTGTACACCCACATGCACAGCAGCATTAAACTCCTCCCCACCGCCCGGCAGATCCTCCCCCTGAATTTGGACAAGATGCAGGAGGACCTTTCCCGCGCGGAGGGGCAGAGGCGGGTGGAACTGCAATTTGAATTCCTCCCCTCCCCGGAAGAGGTGTTCGACGCGCTGGCGCCCCTCTATATCAGGGGCATCATGTACGGTTCCCTGGTGGAAGCCTATGTAAGCGAGCAAAGCGCCCGCATGGCCGCCATGGACGAGGCCAGCAAGAGCGCGGAGGATATGCTGGCCAGCCTGCGGCTTAACTACAACCGGGCGCGGCAGGCGGGGATTACCCAGGAGATGACGGAAATTGTCTCAGGTTCCGCGGCCCAGAAATAGACAGGGGCGGGGATAGTAAGGAGTAATGTCATGGGCAGTATTGGTCATGTTACACAGATAGTTGGTCCGGTGGTGGATGTTCGTTTTGACGAGAACGTCCCTGCCATCCTCAATGCCCTGGAGATACGGACCCCCGGCGAACAGCGGCGGGTTACGCTGGAGGTGCTTCAACACATTGGGGATAACAAGGTCCGCTGTGTCGCCATGGAAGCCACCGACGGCCTTGCCCGGGGTCTGGAGGTGGAGGATACCGGGTATCCTATCCGGGTCCCCGTGGGGGAAGAAGTCCTGGGCCGCATGTTTTCCGTTACCGGCAAGATCATCGACGACAAGGGGGCCTTCAACTGCGCTGTCAACGCCTCCATTCACCGTCCGGCCCCCAGTTTCGAGGAACAGCGCCCCGCCACGGAGATGCTGGAGACGGGGATCAAGGTTATCGATCTTATGGCCCCCTACGCCAAGGGCGGGAAGATCGGCCTTTTCGGCGGCGCGGGGGTAGGCAAGACCGTCATCATCATGGAGCTGATTCGCAACATCGCCACCGAACATTCCGGCTACTCGGTGTTTGCCGGGGTGGGGGAACGTTCACGGGAGGGGGCGGATCTGTGGAAGGAGATGAACGAAAGCGGGGTTATCGAAAAAACCGCCCTGGTCTTTGGTCAGATGAACGAACCCCCCGGCGCGCGCATGAGGGTCGCCCTGGCCGGACTTACCATGGCCGAACACTTCCGGGATCAGGGGGGCCAGGACGTGCTTCTCTTTGTGGACAACATCTTCCGCTTCATCCAGGCCGGGGCGGAGGTTTCCGCCCTCCTGGGCCGCATCCCCAGCGCCGTAGGCTACCAGCCCACCCTTGCCAACGAGATGGGGGCCCTGCAGGAACGGATCGCCAGCACCTCCAGGGGGTCGATCACCAGCGTCCAGGCGGTGTACGTGCCCGCCGATGACATTACCGACCCGGCCCCGGCTACCACCTTTGCCCATCTGGACGCCACCACCGTCCTGTCCCGGAAGATCGTGGAACTTGGAATCTACCCCGCAGTGGACCCCCTGACCTCCAACTCCCGGATTCTGGACCCCACAACCGTGGGGGAAGAACACTACCGCACCGCCATCCAGGTCCGGGAGACCATGCAGCGTTACAAGGAACTCCAGGACATCATCGCCATACTGGGCATGGACGAACTTTCCCCGGAAGACAAACTTACCGTAAACCGGGCCCGCAAGATACAGCGTTTCTTTAGCCAGCCCTTCTTCGTGGCCGAACACTTTAGCGGCATAGGCGGCGCCTACGTGCCCGTCCAGGAGACCGTCCGGGGCTTCAGGATGATTCTGGACGGGGAGTGCGACAACATTGGCGAACAGGTCTTCTTTATGGCCGGCTCTATTGACGATGTGCTGGCAAAGGCAAAGGGCTAGACATGGCCGTCCTGTTCCCCTTCGAGGTCCACACCCCCTACCGCCGGTTTTTTGCCGATCAGATCGAGGCCCTGGTCATCACCCTTATTGACGGGGAGATAGGCGTCTACGCGAACCACTCGGCCTTTACCGCCCCCGTGGTAACGGGGATCATGAGGATCAAAGACCGGGACGGCCGCTGGCGCGGCGCCTTTATCACCGAAGGCATCCTTGAAGTGAAGGAACACAAGAGCGTCCTCATGGTAGACGCCGCCGAATGGCCGGAGGAGATCGACCGGGAGCGCGCACTGGCGGCAAAACAGCAGGCGGAGAAGATGCTCACATCCAACTTGCTCAAGTTCGAAACCGACAGCGCCCTCTCATCCCTTAAACGGGCCGATTTCCGCCTTAAAGTCCGGGAACTTGGGGATCACAAAGCGCGGTAAAAAGTGTCAGCGGCAGGCGCACTGCTATTTTATCACAATGCGGACCGTATCGCCGTGGGCGCCTATAACTTCCTGTTTTTGGGGATGGACCATTAAATCCATCCCCTCCAGGGGATACGCGCCAAGCAGGATTTCACTCTCATTGGGAAGAACTACCGCTTCACAGACAGTCTCCCGGTCCTTCCAACGGATCATCACAAACTCCGTTGTTTGGCAGGGCGCCTTTATACCGCCGGCCAACGTGGCCTCGCTGGTTCTTTTTACGTTAAGTCCCAGTTTTTGCCGTATCTCCTCGTTGATCACCAGCGTCCACGCACCGGTGTCCACCAGGGCATTCAGCGTTATCTGCCGAACCTCGTCCACCGGAATAAGCCCATCACTCGTCTTCGCCATATCACGAAGATTTACCAGAGTAACTTCAGTACGCACTTCACCCATGTCGGCTCCTCTTTTCAAGTATACCTGAAAAGGAGTTTACAGGTACTGCTTAAAAACGTCTTCCAATTTTTTTGCGGCTTCTGTAAAGCGCCTGACAATCTCCTCCGCCTCCGGCAGATCGGGCAAGGTATCACCCGCCTCCGGCGCCGTTACCGGCGGGTACTGTGTCCAGGAATCCCGCATGGGGTAGAGCCGCCGGTCTTCCCCGTCCGGGCCGCTGCTTGCGGCACTCCGCCATTCCCGCGCCCCAATCCGCCACGCCGTGTTAAAACCCTCGCCGGGAACGGTAATCTCCACGGGTACCCACAGGCGTCCGTCATGGTCTATCAGATCATGTTGCCGGGCATCAAAGAGGGCGCTGTTCTCCACGCCCGGATCAAAAGCGGCATAAATGTGCCCCGGTATGGTGATGAACGCCGTATCAACCCCCAGCGCCTCAAGCATGGAACAATACAAAATCGAAAGGTCGTCGCAGTCCCCGGCCCGGTAGTACAGGGTCTGATAGGGAAAATTCAAACTGTCCACTGCGGAAGCGTCCCCTGAAAGTTCCACAAAGGAGGATGCGGGGTCGATCACATAGTTTATGCCGTAAGCCGCAAGAGCCTCAAATAATGCCACGGCATACCGCATATTCCGGGGAAGTCCGTTTTCGGGAAGGCTGTCCGTTACCGCGGCCACATACCGGGCAAAAAGCCTGGCAGCGCCGTCACGGGCCGACACAAAGGAAGCCGCCCGGCGGTCGTCGTCCCAGCTCAGGGCGTTCCGGTGGTAGACCGGCATCTGTACCGCAAAATCCGCCTCCTTCCAGGTTCCCAAACTTTGATAACGCATCCGTATCCGTCCGTTGGCGTTGACGTTTTCCGTCAGGGAAAGCAAAACCTCGTTGAACAGGGCCGTAACCGGCACGTCCGCGCTTTCTCCCGGAACAAGCCGGGGAAGTTCCGCAAATACTTCCGGCTGCCCCATGTAGCGATCCACAACAAGCGAAAGGTTCACGCCGGTAATGGCGGTTGGTTCATTGTTGGTAATCCGTACCGTGGCCACCGGATTGTCTTTGTACCAGGCCCAGGAGACCGGAAAGATCCGCTGTTGGTTTATCTTTTCACCCCGGATACGGGTCTCTCCCCCCATGATCTCCGACAGGTTTAGCCGGATTCCCGCCGTAACCCTAAAGGCGCGTAGGGGGTTCTCCGAAAAAGCGTAAACGGTATAATCCCCCCCGGCGTACAGGGAGAGGGAGGGCAAAAGGTGAAAGTCCGCCCGGAGGCCGCCTCCCGCGAAGGGGCGGGTATTACCGTAATCTTCCCACCGGTACTGGTACACCCCGGCCAGGAGGTCCGCGCGAAAGGTCCAACGGTCAAAGGGCCGCCACCGGAAGAAGGGACCTATACCACCCCGGTACAGCGTGAAGGCGCTCCCGGCTTCCGTGGAGAGGCTTGAGAAGCCGCCCGCCGTGCCAATTCCCATAAACGGAAGAAAGGCCCAGTCCAGGGCGACGGCGGCTCCCGCGCCGGGTCCAAAGTGTTCTTTCCCTGCGGGGATTTCAAAGACCGGCGCCAGGGACAGGGCGAATTCGTGTTCCGCGAATACCGGCGCGGACAATACCACGGACAGTGCCGCAGACAGTAAAACTACGCCGCGTATCTTTTTTATGGGCCGGTCAAATTTTTTCATGTTGCCCCCTTGCTATTTCTCTGTCAAATTAGTGATCCCGTCCCATGCGCCGGGCGGTGAATTGATATAGTTCAGGCAGCGTTCCGCGTAAAATTTTGCCGTGCCGTCCCGGGGCATTTGTTGGATCAGGGCGGAAAATATATCGCCGGCCTTTTCAAAAGACCCCTGTTCGAAAAGCCCGATAGCTTCTTCCCAGGCGGCAAGGTACTCTGTCTGCCGCGTGTCCGTGTCATCTGGCAATCTCGGCTTGCCTGGCAATCCTAGCTTGCCTTGAAAACCCAGAAGCTCGTAGAGACGGACCGGCGTATTGATCCCCACTACCCGCACCCGGTCAAGGCTGCGGAGAATAAATTCGTCCCCAATTTTTTCTTTCGTGGAGCCGCTTATCAGGATACCCCCGGTACGGTACTGTTTGTTCACCCCCTCAAGCCGGGAGGCCAGGTTTACCGCGCTGCCCATAATCGTATAGTCCATCTTGTTTTCCGCGCCCATGTTCCCCACTACCATCTCCCCCGTGTTGATCCCCATGCGGGTAAACAGCGGCGAAGGGCTTAACCCCTCCGCCATGATAACCGTGTTCAGTTCCTGTTCCGCCCTTTTCATGGCCAGGGCGCTCCGGCAGGCCAGGGCCGCGTGATCTTCCCGGTAGACCGGCGCGCCAAAAAAAGCGATGATAGCATCCCCCTCGTATTTATCAATGGTCCCCAGGTTTTCCATGATGATGTCGCTCATCCTGGTCAAATACCGGTTCAGGAGCCGGACCAGTTGAACGGGGTCCAGTTTTTCGGAAATGGTCGAGAAGCCCTGAATATCCGTGAAGATGGCGGTCATCTCCCGCTTCTCCCCGCCCAGGTTGAGTCTGTTGGGGTCGGCAATGATCTCATTGATAATCACGGGGGAAAGGTAGCGGGAAAAGGCCATGTGCAGAAACGTTTTTTCCCGGCTGGTTCCCAGAAAGTTGATCGCCAGTGCCGAAAGAAAGGTCAGTGCCGATGAGGAGAGGGGAAAGGCAAGGCCGATGTACTGTTTCGTGATACGGAAATAGAGCAGCGAAAGGCCGGTTAAAAGCACAAGGACGCAGGCCCCCGCGAGTATGGAATGTCCCGTGGCCAGGCGGCCCGTGAGCAGGGCAATACATAACGAAAAGATAAGGGCAAGGATAACGGAAACAAGCGCCGGCGCGTCGTCAAGAAATTCCCCGGAGAGGAGCATATTCGCCATTACCGCGTAGGTGCCCACATTGGGGTAATTTTCCTCAAAGGGGATGATACCGCTGTCGGTCATGGAAGTGGCGTCCGCGCCGATGACACAGAAGGCCCCGTCAAGGGCGGCATGGCTCATGCGGATGTCCCCCATACGCCGGAACTGTTCGCGGGCCGCCTGAAAGAGTTCCCGTACATAGACCGAGGTTTCTTCGTCCCCCGCCACCATCTCAAGGATACGGCTTTCATAGGGCCCTTCCAGAAAATCCCCGGCGGCCTCAAAAAAATTTTTCCGTACGGCAAGCCATTCCTCAAGCGCCGCGCCCTCGGCCCGCAGCGCCTCGGCCAGGTTGAAAAGTTCCCAGGGGGTTTGCGCCGGCCCTTCCCACACGATGAAGAACCCGGAGGAATCCATAAAACTCAAATTTTCAGCGAACACTTTTTCGATAATCGTATGCTGGATCAGTTCCAGAAGCGACATGATCCGGTAATCGTAAAATGATTTTTTCGGCCACTTGAGCAGTACCGAACCCTTCTCCGTCCGGGGTATCCTGATGTCTCCGGCGCGGCCGCCGATCACCGCGTTCCGTAAAACGATTTCCCCGCCGGAAACCTCAATCGCCGGGTTGCCCAACAGTTCCCGCATACCTATAAGGGCCAAATGGCCGTAGTAGTTCCCCCGGTACTTTACGAGCAGATCGACCCGCCGCCTGATACCGTCCGAATCGGCGTCGGCGTTGACAAAACCCGCCCCTTCGGCCCGGCTCAAGAGTTTGTATATCGCCGGCATGACGCCCGCCATTTCGGGAGTCCGCAGGTCTCTACCGGCCTCGATGTTTTTCAGGGCTATCCGCGATTCAAGCAGGGCCGTCATCGCCTCATCAGGCTGAGGAATTTCCGCGTCGGAAAGAATGTGGCCCGCATTTATCATGGTGAGGGTAAGATATGAACTGCGGGTAAAGTCCAAGACCTGGGCGAAGTATTCGTCCACGTCCCGGGTCAGATACTCAAGGGAGCTTTCCAGTTCCGAACGGATCATACCGGAGAGGGCGGTAAATTCATCCTTGTAGATTTCACCCTCTCCCCGGCCGATACTCCCCGCCGCGAAACCGTCGATGACCTGTACGGCGGTTTCGTTTATCCTGCCGAAGCCTTCATCAAGATAACGGGCAAACACTTCCCCCGCGTATTCCCGGTCCAGCCGCTGGGGGCTTTCGTCAAGATAACTCAAGTCGAAGGTAATGGACGATGCCCCCAGTTCCCTGAGCAGCAGCGCCACATCGGCCATC
>JAIRND010000020.1 GCA_031258225.1 Treponema sp.
TTGACGTACCCGTCTCCTAAAATCACAATTACAATCGTGACCGACGCCCACTGCCACCCCATGTCCCTGGCGGAACGGTTTCCCCGCGCGGAGGAGGAACGCCGTAACCTGGGGGTAATCTGCGCCGCAAGTTCCACGACGGAAGCGGAGTTCCGCTACCACGAGGGGCTTGCCCGCGGGGCCCTGGCGGATGGGGCGGCGGCGGTTCTGCCCTGCTTTGCCGTGCATCCCCAGATGCCCCGGCCGGGGGACGCTCCGGGGCGCTATGGGCCCCTCCTGGAACTGCTTGAGAACCTGGCCGCCGGGGGGCGGATCCGGGCGGTGGGGGAGGCCGGTTTTGACCTCTACGGTCCGGAATTCCGGGCCGCCGAAGAAACGCAGGACCTGTTATTTTCTTCTCAGTTGGAAATTGCCCGCCTCTACGGGCTTCCCCTGGTGCTGCACGTCCGCAGGGCCATGCACAAGGTTTTTGCCCGCGCCCGGGAACTTAAAAAACTGCCCGCCGTTATTTTTCATTCCTGGCCGGGAACGGCGGGGGAGGGGGAGGCCCTTATCCGCGGGGGCCTTAACGTGTACTTTTCCTTTGGGACGGCGCTGTTGCTGAACCACAAGGAGGCCCGGCGCTGCTGCGCCCGCTTTCCCCCGCGGCGGCTCCTTGTCGAAACCGACGCCCCCTATCAACCCCCGAGGGGCCGGGACTTTTCCCGCTGGGCGGACCTGGGCCCTGTGCTGCGCGGCATGGCGGAACTGCGGCGGGAGGGCGGGAGCGCCGGGGATCCGGGGGCCGGTGATCTGGAACGGATCATAGACGGGAATTTCCGCCGGGCCTTCGGGCTTCCGGCCGGGCCTTAGCCGGCCGCGTTGATCAGGTTTAACAGTGTTTGTGATACGTTGAAGTAACGCGCGACACGGTTTATATCCGCGCGCGATGCGTTCGCGTTCGCGTCCGCGTCAACGGACGGCGGGGAACGTTTTAGTTCCGCGCGTATCATCGCGTTTTTCGGCGTGGCCGAAGAATCGACGAATTCCACAACGTCAACGTCGTATCCATAGCTTCGTAACACTTCGCACCGGATCGTGTCCGTAAGAATGGCGGAAAAACGTTCTTTGTACAAACCGTAACGCCCGAACAGGGAATACCCGTCCCGGAATTTGACGCGGCCATTGATCTCCTGTTGGCAGCAGGGGACCGAAAAAATAAACGGTACCCTGTTTTGTATGGCGTACCAGAGCGCGTAATCGGTGGCCGTGTCGCAGGCGTGCAGGCTTATCATCATGTCCGCCGCCAGCGGATGTGGAAAGCCGCGTGAAATATCGGCCTCGAAGAATTCAATGCCGGAATAACCGTAGCGTTCCGCGATGCCCCGGCACTCCCGGATAACTTCCCGGTTCAGATCGTAACCGGCTATGCTGGTTTTGATGTTCCGTATGAACGTGAAGTAGTAATACACGATAAACGTCAGATACGACTTGCCGCAGCCAATATCCACCACCGTCAGCCTGTCGCCTGAAAAGTGTTTCAGCTTTTCCGCCAGTATCTCAATAAACCTGTTTATCTGGACGAATTTTCCGTGTTTCGACTTCCTGACGCGGAAGGAGGAATCGAAAACCCCCAGATCAACCAGCGGGGGAATTTCCGTTCCTTCCGGCAGCAAATGGGGTTTCTTCCTGTCATGGGAAAAGTCGGGGGTAAGATTTTTTTTAAGCGGGCTTTCCCTCCTGGAAAAACGCGCTCCCGCGTTTCCGCCGCGCGGCGCGTGGTAGGAAATATCCCTGTCCGCGAGAAAAATGTTTACATCGGAAAAAGCGTTTTCGTTCAGACTGGCGTCAATCGCCTCCCGCAGCTTCCCCGCCTCAATATTCAGGTGAAACGCCTTGTCGTTAACGATCCGCTCGCACTGCCAAAAATCCCCGCCTTTGAGGCGCAGGGGCCTTACGGTCATTCTGCGGACAGCGCCGGCAGAGCCGCTGAATACGATTTTGACGATTTCACCAAAATCGCGGCCCGACAGTTCTTCAAACACCGGCGCGTACCTGTCCACAGCGGAACTGATCCTCCTGCATCCACGATTCCCCATCGTGGGGTTGTGAACAACTTTATACCACGAAAAAACGGCCCGGTTCTACCCGGCTGATGGCCGGCCGGCGCGTATACAGCGGGAACCCGGCGTGCTATCGTGGCACACATGATCGAACTGCGGAATATCCGGAAGAATTTCCGGCGGCTAAAACGGAGGAGGGGCGTTCTTGCCGCCGCGGCTTCCCTGTTCCGCCGGGACTACGATGAAATCCGGGCGCTGGACGGCGTTTCCTTTTCCGTGGGGAAGGGGGAAATTGCCGGGTTTATCGGTCCCAACGGGGCGGGAAAATCCACCGCCATCAAGATCATGGGCGGCATCCTGGTTCCCGACTCCGGGGAGTGTACCGTCCTGGGGACCTGTCCCTGGAAGAACCGCCGGAACTACGTGGGTCATATCGGGGTGGTTTTTGGTCAGAGAACTCAGTTGTGGTGGGACGTGCCGGTGCGGGATTCCCTTGATCTCCTGGGGGACATTTACGCCATAACCAAAACCCGCTTCCGGGCAAACCTGGAAGAACTGTCGGAGCTGCTGGAACTTGGGCCCCTTCTCCCCATCCCGCTGAGGCAGCTCAGCCTGGGCCAGCGTATGAGGTGCGAGATCGCCGCCTCCCTGCTCCACGACCCGGAGATTCTCTTTCTGGACGAGCCCACCATAGGACTGGACGCCGTTTCAAAGCTGGCCCTACGCCGGGTTGTCGCGGAACTTAACCGGCGGCGGAACGTAACGGTGATCCTTACGTCTCACGACATGGACGATATCGAGGCCCTGGCCGGCCGGATACTCCTTATCGGCAAGGGGAAGATACTCTACGACGGCCCCCTGGCGGCGATACGGGAACGCTTTGACCGCCGGCGGCGGCTGGAACTGAGTTTTGAACCCGGGGAAGAACCGCCTGAGCCGGAGGGGACCCGGCTTATCTCCCGCAAGGAATCCCATGCGGTCTGGGAACTGGATACCGGCGTTATCAGTGTGTCCGCGGCCCTGCGGGTTCTGGGGGAACGGCTTGTCATTACGGACATGATCGCCGCCAGCCGGCCCATCGAGGAGATTATCGCGTCCCTGTACCAGGAGGGCGGCTTTGAATAGCGGGCCCTACGCCGGCATGTTCAGGATGAAGCTGATCGCGGGTCTGCAGTACCGGGCGGCGGCCTGGGCCGGAATGGCGACGCAGCTTTTCTGGGGCGGCATAAACCTTTTGGTGTTCTCCGCCTTCTACCAAAGCGCGGGCATTGAGGCCGGCGGCGGTCCCATGGCCTTTGAACAACTGGCCGATCTTATCTGGATGCGCCAGGCCTTTCTTGCCCTGGTCATGCTGTGGAGCATGGACAGTGAGATTCTGGAGATGATCGCCGGGGGAAACGTGTCCTACGAACTCTGCCGCCCCTGTACGCTGTATACGTTCTGGTTTTTCCGTATCCTGGCCCTGCGTATTTCCCGGACACTGCTCCGCTGCGCCCCCATTTTTATCATCGCCTTTCTTCTCCCCGAACCCTGGCGTTTCCACCTTCCGGCGGGAGGGGCGGCGGCGCTTTTCTTTGTGCCCTCCCTTGTCCTGGCGGCCCTCCTGGTAACGGCCCTGTCCATGTTTACCTGTGTCCTCACCTTCCTCTCCCTGAGCCCCTACGGGGCGCGGATCTTTATCGGGACCCTGGGGGAATTCCTGATGGGCGCCCTTATCCCCATTCCCTTTATGCCGCCCGCCATGCGGCGGGTCGTGGAATTCCTTCCGTTCCGTTACACCGCCGATTTTCCGTTCCGCCTCTACAGCGGGCATATCGCGGGAAACGAGGCCCTTACCGGTCTGGGCCTGCAGTTCTGCTGGACCCTTGTTCTTGTCGCGCTGGGGTTTCTCTGTTTCCGTCTGATCCAGCGGCGCATTGTCATTCAGGGGGGTTAGTGATGTTGTACCTCAGGTACCTGTCCATGAACCTGCGCTCGCTTCTGGAATACCGCCTTTCCACCTGCCTGATGGCCCTGGCCCAGTTTTGTACGGCCTTTTCGTGGTTCCTCAGCATCGGCCTTCTGTTCCGGCGTTTCGGCGGCATCGCGGGCTGGACCTTCGCAGAGGCCGGCCTCTGTTTCGCCGTAACCACCATCGCCTTTTCGTTAAGCGAATGTTTTGCCAGGGGCTTCGATTCCTTTTCCGGCATGGTGATCCGCGGCGAATTTGACCGGGTACTTCTGCGGCCCCGGAGTACAATTGTACAGGTGCTGGGGACCAGGATCGACATTACCCGCGCGGGCCGGCTGGTGGAGGCCCTTGTCGTACTTTTTGTGATGATCCCCCAAACCGGCATAAGCTGGGACGGGGTAAAGGTCCTGACCCTTGTTCTGATGATCCTGGGAGGGGCGGCGGTTTTTTCAGGTATCTTTATCCTGGGGGCCACGGTCTGCTTTTTTACGCTGGAGGGGCTTGAGATTATCAACATCTTTACCGACGGCGGGCGGGAATTGGCCTCGTATCCCCTGCCGGTATACGGCCGGTGGATACAGCGGTTTTTCACGTTTATTATTCCCTTCGGCTGCGTGAACTACCTTCCCCTGCTGTTCCTTACCGGCCGGGCGGAACACCCCTCGCCCCTTTTCGCGCTCATCCCCCTGGCGGGTTTTGTCTTTCTCCTGCCCTGCCTTCTGGTCTGGCGGGCGGGGGTCAGGCGCTACACATCCTCGGGATCTTAGCCGCCGGCTGACCGTTGGAATCTACCGTGCCAACCTGCCCTATGGGCGTCCAGGGGCCGTAGCCGCCCAGGTCGATATCCGCGGTCAGCACGTAGGCGTTGGCGCTGTTGTTTTTGGTACTGGCGCCGACTGGGGCATTGCCTTATCAGGGGAACGTACCTTACCACTCCCGGGCCTTAAATCCCTCCGGCGCCTCCGCCACCTCTACCATGTCCCCCGACTGCTCCAGCACGTAGAGCCCCTTCTCCTGGGCGTACTTCCTCGCCGCCTCTCCTACTACCATACCAGCTATCGCCCCTACCAGCTTCCTCCTGTCCCCCCTCTTGTCCAACTGTTCCCTTACCCTCTCTATCCGCGTTATGTGTACGTCCACATCCCCTATGCTCAACTCCGCCTTTATCTCCACGGGCATCGCGTACTCCCCGTTCTCCAACAGCATGTCCACCTGCGCCACGGTCCGGCTCCCTTCCCAAAACTTCCTTGGCCCCCCGTGGGTAAACTTGTACCCCATCTCGTTGAACTTCTCCCACAGCTTTGCCGACACCAGTTCTTCCGTCCACTTCCCAAAGGCATTGTGGAGCCCCCCTATGTTTTTCGATAGTTCCTTGACAATCCGGTCTGTTTCTTGCATCTTCCGGTCTGTCTCCCGCATCTGGAGGGCCGTTTCCGCCTGGCGCCGGTCAGCCTCTTTCGACAGTTCCCGAATCTGCTTGCCCGTCTCCGCCTGCCGCTCGGCTATCTCCCGGAACATCGCCCATACCTTCTCGTAGCTCAATCCTTCCGCCGTCTCCGCGGTCTCTCCCGTGTTTGTCATTCCGTTTACCTCCTGTTTTTTACTATACGCAAGTTGGCTAATTTGTCAAGACGTGGTACTGGTGTTCGTGTTTTTCGTGTGTGTTTAAATTTCTTTAGTTATACCCGGTGTTCCGCGGGGGCTGGCACCATGCGCGTTTACTTAGGTATAACGATCTGTTGATTTCCTCCAACAGCAACCCGCTGGGGAGCGGCAGGCCGACAACGGCCACGCTCGCCGTGTACCATAAAATCGGGCTAAGACCCGGTTTTATGGCGCACGGCTTCGGTCAAGTGGCCGCCGCGGCCTGCCGCTCCCCAGATAAGATTACGTTGTTTGCTCAACCGGCCCTTATACCCACGATAACCACATCGTTGTCTGATACAAAGGTCAAGAAAAAGCCCCCACAAACAAAAGTAAACGCGCATGGCAACTGACACTCCGGCGTTACCGTGTTACCCGTTACCTATGCGGAGGCGGCGATCTTTTCCCTGATGAGGTCGCCGACAATTTCACCAGGGGTTTTGCCCTTCGCATCAGCTCTGGCGCGAAGGTATGTGGCGGAAATATCGTCTATGATAAGGAATTGTAAAATAATAACATGACCTGTACTTTAAGATATGTTATACATAAGAGGGAGGATGTATAACATATGGAAGAAAGGATAAGGCGGATGATGCCGG
>JAIRND010000138.1 GCA_031258225.1 Treponema sp.
TATTTCAGTTGCGGTGTTGCTGTGCCTTTCCTCCGCCCTTTTCGCGGAAGAGGTAACCATGGCCCCCTTGGGCTACGATTCCACCGCGAGCAGGGGATTGGGGGGCTCCCACGTTGCCTATACGGACAACATCTACTCGCTGTTTGTAAACCCCGCGGCCCTGCAGTGGGCCAACGAGCGGATGGTGTTTGATTTTACCGTTGGCTTTGTAGGGCCCATAGATAAACTGGTGAAATCGGAGACGCAGAAATCCATTAAGGATATTATGAAGTCCTTTGGGGATAAGGATACCGGTTCCATGACCCGTGCGTTTACGGGGCTTACCGGCATTGTCGAGGGTGGAAAACTTCCCCTTGGCTTTGACCTGCGGGGCCCCTTTAGTTTTGGGTACACGGCCAACGGCCTGGGTATCGGCCTTTTTTCCCATCTGACGCTTGACACCCGGCTTATCGGAACCGATGTTGACGCCACGGTGTACTATGATTTTACCCTGCCCATTGGTATGTCTTTTAACATCGTCAAACTTAAAGACCACGAGCTATCCGCGGGCTTGGTGCTTAAACCCTTTGGCCGGGTGTTTGTTACCCAGGAGATGTCGGCCCTGGACTTTATGGACTTTGATATGGATAAGCTTGACCTTAGGATGCCCGTTATTGCCGGGGGCGGCGCCGACCTGGGCCTTATGTACCGCTTCAAAAAAGACCTGGTTCTGGGCCTTACGGCAAAGGATGTCTACACCGTAGGATACAAGGTATACGATGTGGCTGATGCGCTGGACATTGGCTCCGGTTCTTCCACGTCTTCCACTACCGATACCACGTACCGCATACCCATGGCGCTCAACGCGGGGTTTGCCTATACGTTCCGTCCGGCCAATTCCTTGTACATCGCCCTTATGGCGGACTGGGGAAACCTGCAGAATGTCTTTACCTGGGATGACCGCGCACACCGGAACCCCCTGCTTGACATAGGGGCCGGACTGGAACTTGGACTGTTCAATTTCCTTAAGTTCCGCGCCGGTATTCATGAAATGCTGCCTTCGGTTGGGTTTGGCCTTGAGCCTGCGGTGTTTAAACTTAACCTGGCGTTGTACGGTAAAGAACTTGGGGGTGAGCCGGGCGTCAATTCCACGATGGGCGCTGAACTAAGCATCACCTTCCGGCCGGACACCAAAAAGAAGAACTGGGTGTGGTCAAAGCCCCTGGTAAAGTAGGGCTTAAGTCTTGAAACAGGGCGGCGGGTTTACCCGCCGCTTTTTTTTAGTGCGTGCGCGCATACCCGCCGTGCCATGAAGCACATCCTGCTGATTCAGCCCCCCTTTGTTCAGTTGAACGGTCCCTATCCCAGCCTCTACTACCTGCGCGCTTTTCTAAGGAACCGCGGGGTTAAGGCAGCCATACGGGACCACTCCATCGGCCTTTTTGGGCGGATCTTCTGCCGCGATGGTCTGGAACGAATATTTGCCGACGCGGAGGCCCAGGTTGGGACAGGACCCGGAAAGGGGATGGACAGGCAGACCTGGAAGACCGCCGCGCGTTTTCTCTCCGAAGCCGGGCGCTGGATACGCTGTATCGACCGGCTCCTGAATTTTCTGCGGGGCCGGGACCGGGAGTGGGGACATTCCCTGGCACTTGCCAACGGGGTTTTCCCCGGCGGTCCCCGTTTTGACGCCTGTCTTGAGGGCCTGGGGGGGAACCCCCTGCCGGAGGACGCCCCCCTGTTGGCCTCCAAACTGCTGGCGGACCTTGCGGATTTTATCAGGTACGTTTTGGACCCTGGGTTTTCCCTGGTCCGCTACGGCGACTCCACCTGCCTGGCGGTTTCGGCGGATTCTACGGATTCGAGGTCTCCGGCCGGGGATTTTGCCGGGGTCCTGGCGAATTCGCGGGGGTATATACTGCGGAACTTCTACACGCCCTATCTGGATAAGGAGTGGGCGGAGCTGGACTGCGGGGACCCGGTTATTCTGGGGCTTAGTATCCCCTTTCCCGGTTCCCTGGCCGGGGCCCTTTGCTGCGCGGCTTCGGCAAAACGGTACTTTGGGACAGGGGTTCGGGTTATTGCCGGCGGCGGTTACGTGAATACTGAGCTGCGTTTCCTCTCCGATCCCCGGGTGTTCGATTATGTTGATTATCTGTCCTTTGACCGGGGCTACGGTTCGCTGGACGCCATTTTGGAGCGGGAAGAACACGTTCCCGGGTCCGGGGAGGGGCTCTACAAAACCATGTTTCGCGCGGCCGGGAACCAGATTATCGCCGATCCGGCCATTGCCGGCGGCGGGACATTGGCCGCCAGGGGCCGGGAGATCGACGATTGGGCCTCGCGCACCGTGTTCCCCGATTATTCGGATGTGGATTTTTCCCGTTACATCTGTCCCGTGGACGATCTTAACCCCATGCACCGGCTTTGGACGGACGGCCGCTGGCTTAAGGTTTACCTGGCCCACGGCTGTTACTGGCAGAAATGCCGTTTTTGCGATACCACCCTGGACTATATCCGGTCCTACCGGAAGGTAGATGTCGAGGCCCTGTACCGGCATCTGCGGGAACAGGCGGAACAAACCGGCGTTTTTGGGGTTCACCTGGTGGACGAGGCCGCGCCTCCCGCTTCCCTTATCCGCCTGGCCCTGCTCAACCTGGACGGGGGGGAAGGTCCGCCTCTTTCGTTTTGGGGAAATATCCGGTTTGAAAAAACCTTTGACCCCGATACCGCCGCCCTGCTGGCCGCCGGGGGCCTGGTGGGTGTTTCCGGGGGAGTTGAGGTGGCTACGGAGGCGGGGTTTGAGCGGATCGGCAAAGGTATAACGCTGGCCGCCCTGGTCCGTTGCTGCGCCGCGTTCAAAGAGGCGGGGATTCTGATCCACGCCTATCTTATCTATGGCTACTGGGATCAGGATGAGCAGGAAATTGTCGATTCGGCGGAGATAACACGCCAATTTTTTGCGGCGGGGCTGCTGGACTCCGCCTTTTGGCATCCCTTTGTCCTTACCCGTCATTCCGGCCTCTATGCCGCTCCGCCTTCCGGTCTTACCTGTGCCGCCGGGAAGCCCTGTTTTGCCCTGAACGATCTGTCGTTTGAGGGCGAAGAACGGTTCCACAAGTACGGCGAGGGTCTGGACCGGCTGCTTGCCGCGTGGATGGCCGGGGAATGTAATTGTCCCGTGGACAGGGGCTTTTCGTTTAAGGTCAAACGGCCCGCCGTGGCCCCCGGCCTGGTGGCGGGTCTTCTTAATGAATACGCGCGGGACAGGGATCGGTCCCGCGAAGTCCCGCCGTCCCCTTCCGGCGGGCTTATCTTCCTGGGTTCCCGGCCCCTGGTGCGGGAAAAGCCCGGCGGCGCGGAACTGTACTGGTACTGGCGGCGGGAGGAACACACGTTGTCCCTTGCCAGGGGTGCGGCGTCCCTGCTGCTGCCGGCGCTTGGCCGGGGGCTTTTCCCCGCGGCGGATTTTTATACCCGGCTTTTAGAATTACTGGGGCCCTCCGCTCCGGCGGCCTGGAAGGTTCTGCGGGAGGGCGGGTTAACGTCCGTAACGGACCTTACGGCGGGGCATCGTTGAAAAAGCCGGAGATTGGGATAATAATACGTCCAGTATG
Source organism: Treponema sp. (assembly GCA_031258225.1). Taxonomy (GTDB): domain Bacteria; phylum Spirochaetota; class Spirochaetia; order Treponematales; family Breznakiellaceae; genus JAISFT01. The sequence continues at coordinate 3,597 of JAIRND010000138.1, forward strand.
CGGTGGTTCAGGGCCTTTATGACGCACGGGAACCGCGTGGTTATCGCGGCTTTGATTCTGGTTGCCGGATTTCCCTATGGCGTCAACGCCCAAAGCCCCCGGCAGGGGTTCCCCTCCCTTGTACCGGATAGCCGGGCGCGGGAATTTGCCGGTCTGGAAGACGGCGGTTCCTGGGACGATCTGGCGGAAGCGGCACTGTGGGCTTCGGCGCTGGGAATGGGCGCGCCGGGGGCCGTATCCGCTTCACGATCCGCTTCGCGGGCGCCCCTGGATACCCTCCGCCAGGCCGTCGAGGAGCTGCGGGCCGGATTTACCGGGACGGGCGCCGGGGCCCTGGGCGATTATATCCTTTCGTACATGCACCGTAAATTCCTCCGTTCCTATTCGACCCGTCAAACCCGGCTGGACACTCTGCTTTCCAACGGCACGTACAACTGCGTATCCTCCGCGGCGCTTTACCTGATCCTGGCCGTGTCCCAGGGCCTTGAGGTACGGGGCGTGGCCACACGGGATCACGCCTTTGTTACCGTAATCCAGGGGGAGGAGTCCTGGGATGTGGAGACCACCAACCTGTACGGGTTTGATCCGGGGAATCGCCGGGAATTTCACGACCAATTTGGAAAACTTACGGGTTTTGCCTACGTGCCCGCCCGGAACTACCGTAACCGGATCGAACTGAGTCCCCTGGAACTGATTTCCCTGATCCTTCACAACCACATTGCCGATCTGGAGCGGCAGGGCCGTTACGATGTGGCGGTCCCGCTGGCTGTAAGCCGGGCAAGCCTGCTGGCCGAAAGAAAAACCCCCGCGGTTTCGGATTTCTTTGCCGACCCCGGAAAGGACCTGCGGGAACGGATTCTGAATTACGGCGCTTCGTTACTCAACGCCGGCCGGGAGGAGGAGGGCCTGCGCTGGGCCGTGTACGCGGGCCCCGTCTTTGCCGGCGCCGGGGCTCAGCCCGATCCCCGCTGGCAGAATTACATCAATATCCTGGCCTCCAATCGTACCATAAAACTGTGCAGGGCCGGGAGTTTTGCGGAGGCCCGTGGATTTCTTGCGGATACCGGATCCCTGCTTGACCCTGCCGAATACCGCAAGCTGGAAATTACGATAACCGATGCGGAACTTACCACCCTGGCAAACGGCGTTAAACAGGCCGCCGATGCCGCGCATGCCGCGGCCCGGCTTGATGAGGCGGAATCCGCCGGGCTTTTATCTGCTGCCCGCGCGGGGGAATTGCGGAATTACCTGTCCCTGTGGCTTGTTACCGATTTTCATAACCGTTTCGCCGCCGCCTTTAACCGGCAGGATTATTCACTGGCCCGGAGTATTCTGGACGAGGGCCTGGCGGAATTCCCCGATAACCGCCGGCTTCGTGGCGACCTTAGCACGCTGGAACGGGCGCTTGCCCGCTAGCAGTTTGTCGCGCTTGCGCTAGTACTACGTCAGGGCTAACGAAGCATTTTCCGTATCTTGCGCCGGTTTTTTCTGGCCTGGGTTCCGCCGCTTTTCTCTTTGGCGGCGGCTTTTCCCGGTTCGGGGTAAACCCGGATAGGTTCACGATCCGGCAGGCGGGCGGCGATGATGAGCCAGACGCAGGCGAAAAGTATTTCCAGAAAGGAGAGGATTTGCCCGGTAGAAAAACTAAGCAGGGGGTGGCTTGCGGCGGGCGGCAGGACACTTTTGACAAATTCAATTCGGTACCCCAGGTGCGCGTCGGGTTCCCGGAAGTATTCAACAAAGACCCGCGCGATTCCGTAGATCACAAAGTAAATGCCAAAAAGAAACCCCTTGTAGGGTTTTTTGTTGCGGATCATCCAGGTAATGGCCCAGGCCAGAAGACCCTCCAAAAAGGCCTCGTAAAGCTGGGAGGGATGACGGGGCAGGTTGATTAGCGCGTTGGGATCCCCGGTGGGGATACCGGCCCGTGCGGCCAGTTCCTGTACCCACGGTTCCCCGGCGGGGTAGGGCGTGGCGTTGGGGAAGATCATCCCCAGGGGACTGGCGGTAGCCCGGCCATAGAGTTCCCCGTTGATAAAATTACCCAGCCGGCCAAAGGTGTACCCCAGTGGGATGCTGGCGGCGTACATATCGCCAATTTCCCGCGGGTCAAAACGCTTGTACAGGGCATAGCTGATAATGCCAAAGGTACCCCCAATGGCGCCGCCGTGGTAACTCATCCCCATAAGACCGGTAAAGCGGCCGTCCCGAAAGGGCCAAAAAATGAGCCAGGGCTGCCGGCGGTAATAATCATCGGTTTCGTATACCAGGGTGGAGAAGATCCGGGCCCCTAAAATCAGGCACAGAATACAGTAACAAAACATGCCGTAAAGATTGTCATCGCTCATGGGAAAGCGCCGTTCCCGTACCTGATGCCGGTAAAGAAGGTAGGCGACCCCAAAGGCGACAATGTACATTACCCCGTACCAGCGGACGGGAAAACCGGGGATGATCTCTGGTTTTAACCAGGCGGGAAAAGGTATCGCAAGAGGCATGGGACATCGTACCACAATGGAAAAACAGAAACTACCGGTGGTATACTCCTGCCATGATATCCAACGAACTTAAAAAGGCGGCGGAAATTGCCGTCCGTGTATCTCTGAACGTTATGCCGGGGGAACAGGCGCTTATTGTAAGCAATCCGGATCACGAGGTGTCGGTTATTTCCCGGGCCGTTTATGACGCGATTGTGGAAGCCGGGGGGCGGCCCACCCTGATCTATCAGCCGGTTAAGAGCCAATTGGATTTTGCGGAGAAAACAGTTCTGGCAGCCTTTGACGCGAAGCCGGAGATCGTTATATCCCTAAGCGCGGAAAAATTGGGCAAGGATGAGGAGGGCATTGCCCGGCCCTATATCCACAATGGGGCGGAGTACGACCACATTTTTCACCTGCAGCTGTACGGGACAAAAACCTGCCGGAGTTTTTGGTCTCCCTCTACCACTATCGATTCGTTTATTCGTACCGTACCCATTGATTACGATGAACTTAGGCGGAGGTGCGGGTGTATCAAAGCGGTTCTGGATCATGCGGTGTCGGTGCGGGTCCGCGCCCCCGGCGGTACGGACGTTTTTTTGGGTCTGCGGGGCCGCCTTGCCTTTTCCGATGACGGGGATTTTTCCCGGAACGGAACCGGGGGGAACCTGCCCGCGGGGGAAACCTTTATAAGCCCTGAAAACGGGACCGCCAGGGGGCAGATAGTCTTTGACGGGAGCATCAGTTTGCATAAGGGAGATATTGTGATTCAGGAGCCTATCCGCTGTACCCTGGACGGGGGCTATGTCCGGGAGATTGCCGGTGGAGAGGAGGCAAAGGCCCTGCGGTACACCGTAGAAACCGCGGAACGGAACGCGCTGGAAATGGAACAGGCGGGGAAGCTACCCCTGGGCCAGGGGGCGGTCTACGCCAAAAATGCCCGGAACATCGGAGAGATAGGAATTGGCCTAAACCCCGCCGCGCGGATTACCGGCAGTATGCTGGAGGACGAAAAGGCCCTCCGTACCTGCCATTTTGCCATCGGCTTGAACTACAACCAGGACGCCCCGGCCTTGATCCACCTGGACGGTCTGGTGAAGAACCCAACGATCACCGCCACCGGTGAAGACGGCAGTGAAACGGTGATCGAAAAGGATGGGGAACTGCAGGACGGGTTCCGGTAGAGTCCACGGCGCGGCGCGTCCGGGTATTGTTACAGGGTAATTCCGTTTTTGAATATGGCGATTTCCCGGCAGCCCTGTTCTTCGCCGCGGGTCTTTACATCGCCGGAAACAACGGCGGCGATAAGCCGCAGCAGTTCCGCCTGTACCTGATCGCCGTTTTCCGTAAGGAGTCTGCCCGCGTCAAAATCTATCCAGCCGCTCTTGCGCCGGGCAAGTCCGGTATTGCTGGCAATCTTGATAACGGGCGCCGGCGCGCCCAGGGGGGTTCCGCGTCCGGTGGTAAACAGGATAAGCTGGGCCCCCGCCGCGGTCAGGGCGGTGGTGGAGACCATGTCGTTTCCCGGCCCCTCAAGAAGCGTAAGACCCGGACCGCGGACCTGTTCCCCGTAACGGCACACGCCCAGGATGGGGGAATGGCCGCCCTTTTGTACGCAGCCGCAGGATTTCTCCTCAAGGGTGCTGATGCCCCCGGCCTTGTTCCCCGGAGATGGGTTTTCGTAGATAACCTGGCCCTGGGAGCGGTAGTAGGTTTTGAAATTCTCAATCATGAAGACGGTCCGGTCAAAAACCTCCCGGCTCTTACAACGGTCCAACAGGATCCGCTCCGCGCCGAAGATCTCCGGCACCTCGGTCAGGATCGCCCCCGCCCCCCAGGTACAAAAACAATCGCAGATACGGCCCACCAGGGCGTTGGCGGTGATTCCCGACAGGCCGTCGGAACCGCCGCACTTAAGACCCAGGATAAGCCCCTCTGGTCCCGTCTGTTCCCGCCGGGCCTTGCGCGCGTAGTTCCCCAGCCGGACAAGAAGCCGTTTTCCCTTAGCCATTTCATCATCGCAGTCCTGACACGACAGGAACGCCATCCGCCCTTCGGCACAGGGCCCCAGGAGTTCCTTAAAACCTTCAAGGGTGTTGTTTTCACAACCCAGGGCAAGGACCAGTACCGCAGCGGCGTTGGGATGCCGGGCCAGACCCCTGAGAATGTTACGGGTGGCCTCGTGGTCTTCCCCCAACTGGGAACAACCATAGGGATGGGTCCAGGCGTAAACACCGTCAATACGCCCGGCGTCTGTCGCGGCGCACAGTTCCGCGTCCGCCCAGCGGGCCAGGGCCAGGGCGGTTTGATTGACACAGCCCACGGTGGGGATGATCCATATCTCATTACGGATACCGGTTTGTCCATCGGGACGGCGGTATACCCGGAAATTCGGCGGGTCAGGCGCCGGGGAAGAGTTTTCGCGGCTCTCCCCGCGCCACGTGTACACCGGGTCTTCCGTTAGCAGGGTACGCAGGTTGTGGACGTGGATCCAGGAACCGGCCCGCGCCGGTTGGGAGGCCGCGCCGATGGACAGGCCGTATTTGCGCACGTTTTCCCCCGCGCCAATGTCCCGCAGAGCGATCTTGTGGCCCTGGGGAATGTCTTCCCGAACCCTTAGCGCCGTTCCATCCAGGGACAGTTCTTCCCCGCCCCGCAGATCCCGCAGGGCCACCGCCACATTGTCGGCGGCATGTATGCGGAAAATGGCGGGCCTTTCTCCGGGGGTTTCCATCAGCGGTCCCGGTTGTCCCCCGGTTCCGCGCCCGGTCCCCCAAGGGCCCGCGACAGGGCCGCGCCCGTGCCCTCCGTCAACATTGTTTCCAGCGCCGCGCTTACCGCGTCTTCAAGGGCCGGGTACAGGCTCAAATCCTCCCCCCACAGTTCGGGGCAGGAAAGCGCCCTATGAACCAGGTTCCGTGACCCGTCCGGGGCGGTCCAAATGTCCGCAAAGTACCGCAGGATTTCCCCGTTATCCCTGATCGGGTAGCGGAATTCTTCCTGATTTTTTATCCGGCAGCCTTCCATTTCGCCATCCGTCACGATTCTGCCCCGGTAAAAAACGATAAGCGCGGCCAGGGAACAGCACAGGGCCCGCGGAGGCCTTCCGTATTTTTTTTGATAGGAAAAAATTGAGGGAAGTATCCTGGTTTTAAATTTGGATACGCTGTTCAGCCCTATTGAAAGGAGCTGATGGGTGATAAAGGGGTTGGCGAAACGTTCCAGGGTCTCATGGGCGAACCGGACAAGCGCCTCAACGCCGGTTCCCTTACCCGGCCCATTCTCCAGATCGATTGAGGGGATAATCTCGTCAAAAATAGCCTGTCGCATGAAACGGTACACAAGCGGATCCGTAACGCACTGATCCACCGTATCAAGGCCGTAAAGATAGGCGGCAAGGGCGGTGGAACTGTGGGCGCCGTTGAGGATACGAACTTTCCGGGTACGGTAAAAGTCAAGAGTATCGGTCCAGACGATGTTGAGTCCCGCTTCTTCAAGGGGGAGTTCCCGCCGGTAATCCCAGGCCGGAACGCCCGGCGCGGTTTTTGGTTTTTCGATAACCCACAGGTAAAAAAGTTCCCCCGCAGTTAGCAGATCGTCCCGGTAGCCCAGTTTTTCCCACAGGGTTTCCGCCTCGTTACCGGGAAAGCCGGAAATAATCCTGTCAACCAGCGTATTACAAAACACGCAGGCCCCAAGCCAGCGCGCAAAATCCTCCCCCAGCTTCCACGCGGCGGCGTGGCGTTCCACAACGCGCCGCAGTGTATCGCCGTTCCGCTCGATAAGTTCACAGGGAATAAATACCAGCGCCTTTGACGGGTCTCCCCGGAAGTACTCATAACGCCGGTGGAGAAAAGCGGCAACTTTGCCGGGAAAAGAAAGCTGGGGCCGGTCGTGTAGTTCTTCCCCCTCGCCGTAGCTAATCCCCGCCTCGGTGGTATTGGAAAATACAAAGCGGAGTTCCGGGTTTTCCGCGCAGGCAATGTACTCGTCAAATTGGGTATAGGGATTGACGCAGCGGCTAAGGGACCTGACTACCCGGATTTCCTCCGTTCTTTTCTCCCCCTTAAGCCCCCGCAGAACGGTGGTGTAAAGGCCGCGCTGGGCATTGATCAGCGCCCCCTGGGCCCCTTTCCGGTTCCGGGGCTGAACCGCCACCACGTTACCGTTAAAATTGGTTTTTTCATTCAGAATATCGACTTGCCAGTCCGCAAAGCCCCGTAGAAAATTCCCCTCCCCGTACTGGAGTATCCGCTCCGGCCGGTTTACCGGTTGTTGTATTTGATCGATAGTTTTCAAGGGACCTCCGAAACACCCATCATGCCGGGCTTATTTCTTTGCCGTCCTTCAGGATAAGAGGTTCGCCGGGGGCGAGAATTCTGCCCCGGTTAATGCCGTTGCGTATTTTTCCCAGAATTACCTCCGGGTCCCCGGTGTGGGCGGTATTATCGCTTTTGAAAGTGCCGTAGTGGCAGGGTACTAACAGAACATCTTCAAGATGATTTGCCAACACCACGGCCCCCTCAATACCCAGGTGGTACGGATTGACGGACACATCCAGGGCCAGTACCGTAACATTCCGCAGGTCCAGATGATGTTTCATCAGCCGGGTATCACCGGGAAACACAAAAACCCCGTCCTGGGTGGTGATTTTGTACCCGCAGCAGTCTTCCGGTCCAAAAATCCGGCCATATTTTTCCGGGTCCGAAAGCTGCCAGGGGTGGTCCGCCGGCAAAAGTTCTATCTTGGCGCTTCCTATGTCAAAACTGTTGCCGTTTTTACCCCGCCGGGGCGTACTGGCCGGTACACCGGACAGGCAGCGGACCGGGGAGGCCCCTAATTCTGTCAACTTTTCCTTGCAATACACGGTGCTGATAAAAATAGGGTCCAGTTTGATAAGGGCCTGTGCCGTTTCCGGTCCCAGGTGGTCGGTGTCGGTATGGGTATACAACACGGCGTCTACCCGTGGAAGATCCGCCAGGTCAATGGGCCAGGGGTTCAGCAGTTCCAGCCCCGTTTCGCTTATGGGCGGGACTCCGGGCCTTGTTACCAGCAGGGGGTCAAGCAGCACCACCGCGCCCCGTGTGTTCAGGACAAAACCCGCCTGCCCAAGCCAGTACAGCCGGGTATCCCCGGTTACGCCAAAATCCCCGGACGACATTTTTTTGGCTGCCGGCGCGATACATTGGCCGTTACTTGTTTGCTGCATCATAGGTTAAAGAATGTACTCAATTTTTCCCTAAAAAGCTACATACTTTCGCGGTTGCGGCCGAATTAGGGGCTTGCCTTCTTTGCAAACTCCGTAAGGGGCGTTAGCCGCAAGCAGCCCATTTATCGTGGTTTTTGCAACACAACGTGGAGCAAAAACCTACAAGTGCGACAGACTCCTAGGGCATGACATAACCATTGTGCCCATGTATACCTGCGTCAAAATGACACAATACTCAATGTTGCGCGACACGTCAAACACCCGGCGCGTAGCCAGAAACACCCTCATGCTCTACTTCCGGCAGGTCCTTATCATGCTGGTAAGCCTCTATACCGTGCGGGTGGTGCTGGAAACCCTGGGGGCGGAGGACTACGGCATCTACAACGTGGTGGCCGGGGTGGTTACCATGTTCGGTTTTTTGAGCGGCTCGATGGCCGTCGCCAGCCAGCTTCACCTTTGAACTTTGGCCGGGGCGATCGTGAGCAGTTAAAGCGGGTGTTCAGTATAAGCCTTGTAATCTACGCGCTGATTGCCCTGATCGTGCTGCTGCTGGCGGAAACGATAGGGCTGTGGTTTGTAACCAACAAACTCGTCATTCCCCAGGAACGCGCGGAGGCGGCAGACCGGCTTGATCATCACGCTCTATAAATCCCCGGAACTGCGGGAAACCATTGCCTGCGTATAATGTCTCTGACGTTCAGAAATTTTCCGTAGACACTGCCATTGCAAGCATGGCGGATATTTACAAACAGTTTATGTAACCGCAAATCTTGTTTAACGTTCCGGGTGTATGGATGGATGCCAAAGGCGGCGAAGCGCATGCAGTCCTGTAAGCAGTGCAGGGCTGTTCTCAATATAAGAATTTCCCTTCCTGTTTTATTGCTTTTCATGATTCTATTATTATATTTTTCCTTAAAACTGATATCCCCTTTCAACCCAATAATGCCAATCCTCAACGGCTTCTATTGTTA
>JAIRND010000144.1 GCA_031258225.1 Treponema sp.
TCTTTTACCGTATATTACCAAACTCGTCGAACAGGCCCACCGGCACGGGCATTACCTTGTGATGCACTCCTGCGGTTCCATTTACCGGGTAATTCCCCAGCTTATCCGCTCCGGCGTAGACGTACTCCATCCCCTGCAGGCTATGGCAAAAAACATGGACGCCCAATCGTTACGCCAATACAACGGCAAGGTTGTGTTTATGGGCGGCGTGGATACCCAGCGTATCCTTCCCTTCGGCACACCCGAAGAAGTGCGGGAAGAAGTCCGCCGTCTGCGGAACCTGTTCGGCCCGAATTATATTGTCTCCCCCAGCCATGAAACCCTGCTGCCAAATGTTCCGCCTGAAAACGTAGCGGCTATGGTGGACGCGGTATGGGAGTGAAGCTCCCCGGAAACTGTACCCCCGCGTGTGGTTGAATTCAACGATGGCACAAGCGGCATTATTGATTTTGAAGATAAATTGAATAATGACCACAGACAGGTTATTAGGGATTTATTGGATTTAAATAAATTTAAAACAGTTAGAGTGGATTTGGATACATTATGTTGGGATAATGGTGTGGATTTTGCTCCTGAATACTTATACGAAAAAATAATAGAGGAGAAGAAAAGAAGTGCATAAAGCAACGCAACGGCACATAACGAGGCTGTCGAATTAGAGTCTGTCCATAATGTAGACACATTATGGACAGACTACCTTAAAAACAGGCATTTTGCGCACCGTCACGCAATCCGGGCCGCCAATAACTGTTCAACCAGTTCCATAGACGCGCAGTCCTCCTCTGTCCGGGCAGGATCGGTTCCTGCGGGGTTGGCAAGGACGGTTTCCACAAAATGCCGGTTTTCGGCATGGTAGCCGTAATAGACCTCGTACTTGTCGCTGCCCGCCAGGGCAAGGCCGTCAAATTCGAGTATCTCCTGTTCGCCGGCCCCCGCCGCGGATAAACTCTGCCCGCCGGGTGTTACCGTGTGGAGTATCTTCCCACAGCAGAAGGGACCGCCGAAACCAAGATCGATATAGGCGGAAGTCCCCGGCCCGTGGAGTTCAAACTGGTGGACCCGCCCGCCGGTACGGTAATTGGCCCGGACCACGGCGGTAACGCCGTTATCAAAGGCCAGGGCGGAATACCAGGCTTCGGGGATATGGGTCTCCGGGTTGACCGATTCCAGCGTTGAGGCCCGGAGCGCCCTGGGGGAAACGCCGGAATCTCCGGCGGCCAGGTGCCGTACCAGATCAATTACGTGGATCACGTCGCAGACAAAGGCACTGGCGCAGCCGCCGTAAAAGGCGGGGGAACCGTTCTTGTAAAACCGGCCTTCTACGTGGGTGATGGGACAGAATTCCCGCATTTTGGCGGCCATCACCGTAACCAGGGGAATAAACCGGCGGTTAAATCCCACATGCAGCACCCTTTCCTGGAGGGCCGCCAGTTCTTTCAGGGTCTTCGCCTGGAAGCAACTGATCCCCATTGGCTTTTCCATGAATACGTGTTTTCCGGCAAGAAGGGCGTCGGAGGCAACACGGAAGAGGCCGTCCGGCGGCACAAGGACATACACCGCGTCAAGGCCGCCTTCCCGCAGCATGTCATGATAGGAACGGTACGTCTTGGGAATACCGAATGTACCGGCTGCCTCTTGTGCCCGTTCCGCTATCAAGTCGCAGACGGCGGCTATCCGCGCTTCCGGAATTGCCGTGAGCGAGGGGAGGTGAATGCCCCGGGCAATGCCCCCCGCGCCGACAAGCCCTATGTTCAGTTTTTTCATAGCGAACTCCTTTTGCCGCCATCCCGGTTTTCCCGGGCGGCACGGAAAAAAGCTTCAATGTTTTCAGGGGGAACGTCCGGCCCGATACCGTTGGAGGGGGCGATAACAAAACGTCCGTGCCGGCCAAGCAGGGCGGTCATCCTCCTGACGGTTTCTTCAACTTCTTCCGGTTTGCCCCGCGGCAATACTTCCTGGTTACAGATCCCGCCAAAGAACGTGATCTTCTCCCCGTAATCATCCACAAGCCTGTTGAGGTCCAGGGCCCTGGGCTGGATGGGATTGAGGACATTTACCCCTATCTCGATAAGGTCGCCCACAATTTCCATGATGTTACCGCAGCTATGGTGGATCATGGGGAGCCCCGCGTTACGGTACACCGCCACAATTTGGGCAAGGCGGGGTTTGAAAAATTTTCTCCACACCTCGGGAGCCATAAGCATGGAAGTCTGCATGCCGTAATCGTCCACGGTACGGCCGCAGTTTACCCCCAGTTTGATATACCGCTTGGCCAGGGCCACGTGGAAACCGGTAATTTTATCCAGCAGATCCATGACCAGATCTTCTTCGCTAAGCAGGTCCATCAGGAAATTTTCAAAACCCCGGAGCATATACGCCCGTTCAAACAGAGTAGAAAAGTGATAGGCCGTTACGATATGGCTTTCGCCGTAGCCGGCGCGGATAAGGGATTCCGCGTAATCAAGATAACCGGAAGCCAGGGGATCGGGAAACCGGTAGTGTTCCATGTCATCCCAATCCTTGATGGGACTTTCACAGAACATCAGATCCTGGGATGTGTCCCATCCGCACTGCCATTCATCGTAGAGGACCTTTTGGCCCCGGTAATCCATGGTTTTCATTGCCAAAACGGCGCCGTCCATGTAGGCATAGAGGACATGGTTTTCAAAGAAGGGGAGCAGTTCCAAATCGCTTACCCGGTTCACCCCCCGGTCCCGCAAAAAACGCCGCAGTCCCCGCGCGGAAAAATCGCACTGGACAGGAAGCATGTCAATATCCTGCCCCAGGGCGCAGCGGGTAAATCGTTCTTTTGGAGTCAGCCGGGCACTCATATAGTTCCTCTCAATTCAGATTCAAGGGATAGCGGCCGTATGTGCGGCCCGCCTCGTACAGGGCAAAAACATTGCGGTTTGGTATGTCGTCATGAACGCTGTGATCCGATCCCAGGCAGTACCCGCCGCCGGGTCCGGCAGTGGCGATACATTCCTTAACCTGGGCCGCCACCTCTTTGGGGCTGCCCTTTACCAGAAGGTACTTGTTATCCACATTGCCGAAGATACAGATTCGGCTGCCGTATTGGGTTTTGATCTCCCCCAGGTCCATGCCGCTGGCCCGCTCTATGGGGTGCAGTCCCTTTATGCCCAGGTTAACCGATGGTTCCACAAAGGGATGGATATGGCCGTCGCTGTGCATCACAAGGGGGATCCCCATTTCCCGCGCCGCGTCAACCATGCGCTGTATCTGCGGGGCAAAATACCGGTGAAAGAGCGCCGGTGAAAAAAGCGGCGCCGCGGAGGAACCATAATCATCCGAAAAGAGCAGGGCGTCGGCCCCCTCCTGGCCCATGATCCTGAATGCGGCTATGGAAAAGTCCGTTACCGCCGTCAGAACCTCGTCCACAAAATCGGGCTCGTCATACATTAGCAGGGAAAATTTTTCAATGCCGAACAGCATCCATGTTCCCGAATAGGGACCCCTCATGTTTCCCACTACCCCCATACCGTTGGAGCGGGCCATCTTCATCACTTCCTTAAAGCCCTTCCACCGGAAAGGAGCCGCCGGGTCCGGCAGGGAATAGTTTTTCCAGTCCTGATAAACCGCCAGGGGCGGTTTGACTACCGCGTCAATGGGCCAGGTGGAACTGTCTTTCTTGCAGGTGATACCCCATTCATCGGTATAAACATCCGCCTGGGTGTTTTCGGGCCGGAACCCCGATACCCCCGGTATGGGCATAAACGCGAAGTCGTATCCTATTTTTTCGTAACAGGTAAATACGCTGACCGGATCAAACGTATCCGGCACATAACCCAAAACTTCCTGAAACAGGGGCCGGGAATAGACACATTCAAAGATGGGTACCGTGTCGCCCTCCTTATGGTTCAGGGCACAAACAAGACGTTCTTTTCCTGTCATTTTTAGTCCTCCCTTATGACGGCGCCTTCGATTTTTCGTATCCCGTCCTGCCCGGAAATGTAGTAGACCAGCAGCACCGAATCGTCCGGCAACCGCACCGCGTGGGAATAGCCCAGGTCCCCGTTGGGGGCGTCATCGCAAACGATAAACTCCGGCGCCTTTTCAATATCCGAAAGTTCGCCGTCGCAGAGTTTCGCCCGGATACCGAAGGGCTTATGCCGGTAGCCGTAGTGCAAAAAAACCTTGCCGCTTCTAAGTCTTAGGGCGTGGAAACAGTTGCTCCCCAAAACAGAGGGGATCTCCCGGGCCGGCGCGAAGGTTTTGCCGTCATCTTCCGACAGGGCGATATGGAGGCAGAGATAGGTGTCCTCAAAATCCACCCCCGGTTTTTTAAAATCCGACTGGGTACGGATAAGACCGAAGATACGGCCCGAAGCGGTACGGAACAGGTTTGGTTCCAGAAAGTTTTTTTGGGGGTCGCAGGCCAGTTCGCTGTAAAATTCCCAGGTTTCCCCCCGGTCGGAAGATTTGAGAACGCCGCAACTGGCAAGGTCCCCGGCCTTTTTGCAGCCGTAGAAGGGCAGGAGCAGGGTTCCTCCGGGCAGTTCCAGAATATTTCCCCGGACGGCGGAACCGGGAACATAGCCCCGCGGCGTAATCACCGGCCCCTGCCGCCAGGTTTTTCCCCGGTCGTCGGATATATTGATGTGGAAACCGATATTATAACTATCCCACAATCCCTTTCTGGTGCGGCCGTACATCCGGTAGAGTTCTTCACCCCATAGTTCCGGCCCCTTGCCCTCGGCGGCAATCCTCCAGCGGAAACAGCTTACCAGGATACGCCCGTCCTGAAGCACCGTTACGCAGGGGTCCTGATCACTTTGGTCGTCGTCAAGTACCGTGTGAAGTTCCGTACCAAAGGTTTTCCCTCCGTCCTGCGACAGGATGTATACGTCCCGCGCGGTAGGATCTATGTGGGTATATGTACCCCATTCCTTCTGCCGTTCTTTGGCATGGCGGAAAAAACAGGCCAGGGTTGTCCCGTCCAGCCAGGCCACATTGGGAAAGGCTACATACTCCCCGTCCCGGTATATGGTTTTTCGTTCCAGTAATCGCAATTATTTCTCCTTTAATTTAACCCTTGATGCCTGAATTCACAACACTTTGTACAAAGTACTTTTGACAAAGAAAAAACATAATAATAATTACCCCCATTGATACTACATTGGCGGCCATGATTGCCGGTACATTCGACGTTTGCTCATTGGAAAAATATTTTACCGCAAAGGGCAGGGTAAAAAGCGCCCTGCTCTGGATATACAAAAGGGGCCGTTCATAATCATTCCATGTCCACAGGAAATACATAAAAAGCAGGGTTGCTATGGAAGGCTTGACACAGGGCAGCACGATACTCCAGTAAATACGGGGGTGGCCTGCGCCGTCAATTTTTGCCGATTCCAGCAGTTCGTTCGGCACGGAGATCATATTCTGCCGCATAAGCATTACCCCAAAGGCGCCGCCGAAGAACAGGGGCAGCCAGAGGGCGGTCAGGGTGTTCACCAGTCCCAGGGTACGGTAAATGATAAAGGTGGGCAGCATGGTAACCATGCCGGGGATCATGGTGGTGGATAATTTTAGCAGGAACAGTTTATCCCTGCCGAAAAAATTGATCTTTGAATAGGCGTACCCCGCCAGGGTACAGGAAAAAAAGGTTCCCACCAGGGCCATTGCCGCCACAAAAACCGAATTCCGGTAAAATGTAAGAAAGGAAAATTCGCCGGCAAAAAGATGCGTATACCCGGCAAGCGTGGGATTGTTGGGGATCCATTCAATGGGGAAAGTGTACACATCGTTTACCCCCTTGAAGGAGGCGGAAATCATCCACAGGAAAGGAAAAATACAGACTAGTCCCCCCGCCCACAGGAGAATTGAAAGAAAAATTTTAAGGCCCCGCGCCCGGGCCTTTAGCATCCGCTGTCTGGTAAATTTAACGTTCATAACATAACCTCTGCAAATCCGTATGTGCAACGGGCCGCTAGAAATTAACGACCCATTTTTTCTGTCCTATCCACTGAACCAGGGTGATGATCAGGGTTAAGAAACAGAGTACCCAGGACAGGGCCGCCGCGTAACCACTGCGGTAATTTACAAAGGCGGAATTGTAAATGTAAAGGGAAAGGGTATAGGCGGCGGTGCCAAAGCCCCGGCCCCCGGGGGTTAGTACCTGTACCAGGAGCCACATCTGCAGGCTGGAGATAACCCCCAGAATTGCAACCACAAAACTGACCGGGGTAAGCATGGGGATGGTGATAAACCTGAATTTGTGGAAGGCGTTTCCCCCGTCAACGGCAACCGCCTCGTAGTAATCCTGCGAGATACCCTGTAGTCCCGCGGAATACATGAGCATATAGTAGCCAAGGTTTTGCCAGATAATAATCACCATTACCGCCGGCATAAACCATTTGGTGGTGGAAAGCCAGCCCGGCAGACTTTCTCCGGGCACCCCCAGCCACTTGAAAAACATATTGATGGGCCCCTCGGTTGGGTGGAACAGGGCGCGCCAGACCGTGCTGACCGCCACCACATTGGTAACATAGGGGAGAAAATAAAAGGCCCGTACCGCCGGCTTGCCGAAAACGCTCTGATTCAACACGGCGGCTATAATCAGGGCAATGATCATGCACAGGGGGACCGACAACAGGAGAAAGAGGTTGTTTCTAAGGCAGATGTACAGGTCCGTACTGCTGAACAGTCTAAGGTAATTGGTAAATCCGATAAGTTTGGCGTTGTTGAAGCCCCGCAGGAGGTTCCAGTCCGTAAGGCTCATCCCGAAGGAAAAGACGACCCCCCCAAGGGTAAAAATCAGAAAACCCGCCAGATTTGGCAGGATAAAAAGATACCCCCAGAAATTTTCCGCAATTCTGTCCTGCCGTCCGCGCCGTTTTACCGCTTTTCCGGAGTCAGCCATAAACTCCTCCCCACCGCCTAAAAAAAAGGACGGCAGGAACCGTCCTGCCGCCGCTTTTCCGGAGAAAAGATTCTCTTTCCGCCGGGTTCTTTGGTATCACCGTTTATAAATTATCAATCACTTCCTGGGCGCGCCGGGTAAGTTCCCGGATAAAGGGGTCCAGGGCCATTTCGTCGTTCAGGTACACCGGAAGCTGTTCCTCAAGCAGGGTATCCAGAGAGGGGATAATACCGAGAAAATCCGGGTCCAGGGGATACACGCCCAGGAACGAATCGTTGGGTACCGTTACCGCCTTGATGGCGGTGGACACGGGATAAATATCCGTGTGTTTGACACCCTTGGAATCGGTAAAGTTGGTAAAGGT
This sequence comes from Treponema sp., assembly GCA_031258225.1. Lineage (GTDB taxonomy): Bacteria > Spirochaetota > Spirochaetia > Treponematales > Breznakiellaceae > JAISFT01. The sequence goes on from JAIRND010000144.1 coordinate 7,245, forward strand.
TCCTACTGCGGCTTCCATATTGCTCCTGGAGTAGATGGGCATGTACACACCGTTGATGTCGAAGTTGTCGTTGCACACAAAACGCATAAACTTGTAGGCTTCCGCTACGTTTTTTGAGGTGCTGGGCGCGTAAAAGGCCCCGGCCAGTTCATTGTAGGACGCGGCCCTTTTATCGGCCTCCTTCAACACGGGCAGTTCCGATACCCCCAGTTCAAAGGACAGTTTACCGGCGCCGGGATCGTTAAACTGGAAGCCCTGGAGCCACACCAGGGTAAAGGGGCCGTCGAGAATGAGGGCCGTTTCCCCCAGCGCCAGGGAGCGCCGCCGGTTCAGGCTTTCCGCCGCGTAGGTAGCAACGGTGGGGGCCAGTTTTTCTACCTGGGCATAATCGTGGTAGAATTTGATGGCGTCCTTAAAACGCTGATCGTCAAAATTGGGAACAATTCTGCCGCCCTCTTTTTTAACCATCTGCCAGCCGGCTACCGAGGCCGCGCCGTAGGTGATCTGCACCCACAGGGCCTGGAAACAGGCGGGCCACTTGAGTCCGGGCACGGCCTTGAATTTTTTTGATACCTCCAGGAATTCGGCCTGGGTCATCTGGTCCGGTACGGTAATGCCGTACTGATCCGCGAGGGTTTTGTTGTAAAACACTTTGAAGGTATTTCCCGCGCGGGGTACGCCGTAGATATTGCCCTGATAGGCAACGGCGTTGGTACCCAGCTTGCCGTAATCGGCCTCAAAGTTGTCCCCGTTTGCCCTGATAGCATCGTTAAGGGGCAGGGCCGCGCCGTTTACCGCGCGGCGCATTAGTTCGCTGGTGGTAAGGTACGCCAGATCGATCTGCTGTCCCCCGGCAATCAGGGTGTCCAGCCGGGCCAGACCATCGGTGTCGGCCAGAGAGCCAAGTTCCTGATAATCAATGGTAACATGGGGGTTCGCCTGCTTGTACCGGGCAATAAGGTTGGCCGCGGTTCCGTTGGCCTCGAAACCAAAACCGACCCACTTCAGCGTAACCGGATTGGACGCCGAAGCAGCCTGACCGGCGGAAGATGAACCGGGCTGTCTGCCGCCCGCAAAGACCACTGTTCCCACCAAAACAAAAACAACCGCTGCGATTATACCTTTCTTCATAACATCCTCCATAATATGTTTAGTATACTATACGTTTCCCAAAAGTCAAGCTATCGGATACAAGACTTTACCTGCGGTAAAGTCGGCAGTAAACTGGTTGTGCATAATTCCATGCGTTTATCGTGGGGGTAGGAGGACAGGTTGGATGGAAAAGGCATCGTGGGAACTGGCCCGGGCCGCTTTGATTATCGAATCAAAGGCTCTGGAAACGCTGGGGGCCATACTTGAGGAAGAATCTTTTTGCCGGGCGGTGGACGCTCTGAAAAACGCGCCCCGGATTGCCGTTTCCGGCTGCGGTCATTCGGGTATTGCCTGTATGCACCTTGCCCATCTCCTCTGCTGTATAGAACGGCCGGCCCGGTATATTTCCCCGGCGGAGGCGATCCACGGGGGTATGGGTTTTGTGCAGGCCGGTGATGTGCTGCTTTTGGCTTCACGGGGCGGCAGGACCGCCGAATTACTGCCCATGCTGGGTATAGGCAAAGAAAAGGGGGCCGTTCTTATCGGTGTTACCGAAAACGGGGATTCTCCTTTGGGCAGGGAAACCGACATCTGGCTCAGAATCCGGGTAGACCGGGAAACCGATCCCGATAACACCCAGGGTACAACCAGTTTTTGTGTGATGAACAGTCTTTTTGACGCCCTTCAAACGGCGCTTATCAATGAAACAGGTTACCGTAGCGAACAATTTGCCCGTATCCACCCCGGCGGGGCCGTAGGGGAACGGCTTACGGGCCGGGCGCTTCCCTGAACAAAGACCACAGTCCGCCCGTCTATTCATAATTTGCCGTTATGGGTAGACTCTGCCGCAACGACAGGAGGAACCATGATATACCGCTTTGACGATCCCCGTTGTCTCAACGGCTGGTGGGATATTCAACCCGACGGAACACCGGCGGCTGAAAAAAAACCGCCCCGGGAAGGCTGGCGAAAGGGCCAATACCTGGTTCCGTCGTTTTACAACAAGCCCCAGGACGCGATACGGCTTCCCGGTGAACCTTTTTATCAGGATAGAGCATACGGTTCCGGCCGTAACCCCGACGCGGTGAAGGATGCCGGCGCGGACAATCTCCTGGACGCCTACGGGTACCCCGCCGAATGGAGCGGCTGGAAAAACGTGTGGGTGGGCCGGGATCTCGAACTCACGGTTAAACCCGGTAAACGGTATTGGCTTGTGGCGGAGGCGGCGGGACCCAAAGCCACCCTCTTTGTCAACGGAAAATCCGCCGGCGCCGTATTCCGGGACTACACACTGCCCTGCGAAGTTGACATCACGGAATTACTTACCGGCGGCGTAAACCGGATCGACTTTTTGCTGGAGGATTACGAACGGGACGCGGACGGAAATTGCCTTTGGCCTTCCGGCAACTGGATCCCCTCCTCCATGCGGGGGCTTTGGCAGGATGTCTATCTTATCGAAAAAAACAAGGTCTTTTTTAGCGACCTGACCGTTGTTACATCGGTACGGGAAAAGAAGCTGACCCTTAGCTACGAAGTTACCAACGCGGGGGAAACCGAAGCCGCTGTTTTGATAGAGTCCCTGGTGGAACCTTTTACAAGGGGTTCTCCGGGGGACACGGGGCAGGGGGAAAGGCCGGTTTCAATACCGGCCGCGGAATTGATCGTTCCCGCCCATGGTGTAACGACAAGTACCGTCAGCGTGATTTGGGAAAACCCCCGGTTGTGGGACACCTTTACCCCGAACCTCTACTGGCTCCGATCCGCCATCAAGGCGGAAAACCAGATCGCAGATAAGGTCGTAGACAGGATCGCAGATCGGGTGACCGAACGGTTCGGGTTTCGGGAACTGTGGATCGAAGGACCGGATTTGATGCTTAACGGTCATCCCCTGCGCCTTTTTGCCGATTGGGGGCACAAGACAACCCCCTTTAACCATACGGCCGGATGGGTAGCGAAATGGTTCGGTATGATCCGGGATTTCAACATGAACAATTCCCGGCTGCATACCCATCCTCACCCCCGGTTTATCATGGACATGGCGGATGAATACGGTATCTACATCACCGCGGAGGCCGCCCTGCACGGCGCGGGCGGGAGTCAGGCCGCCGCTTCCCCGGCGTACTGGGAAAATGCCCGCTCCCATGTAACGCGCTTTGTGCGGCGGGATAAAAACCATCCTTCCGTGGTGTTATGGAGCTGTGAAAACGAGATGCGCTGGAACTCCAATGGCCCTGAGGACACCAAACGGGAACTGCCCGCTATCCGGGCCCTTTTCAACCGTCTGGACCCCACCCGCCCCGCTTACCATGAGGGGGACAGCTCCCTGTGGAATGAAAAACACCAGGCACTTATCAGCCGGCACTACGGCAAGGAGTGTTCCGGTCTTGGCTGGTGGGATAAGAAACAACCCCTCCACTCCGGGGAAATGTGTTTCTACCACTACGCGGGTCCCAATAACACCCTCTCCCTGGGAGGCGACCGGGTCTGGGGAACCTATGAGGCCGTTCATACCGCCGCCACGCTGGATCTTTTGTACGTTGTTGAAGACGCCCGGGCAAACGGTGTATGCTGCCTTGGTCCGTGGAATGTATCCTGCCTTTCCAACCTGCGCAGACACGAGGGGAAAAAGTTTTTCTACGAAGATTATACGGTTCCCGGGGTAAAGCCCCTGCAAGTCCGGGCCGGTTCAAGTGAATTCTCGTACTGGGGACAAGGACCGGGTTATGAATCCCAGCCGGGGACTGAAAAGTGCAAAGATGCCTTCCGCCCTTTCGCGGTCATGGACCTGTCCCGGCGGAAGAGCTTTTATACGGGCCGGCCTTTTGAGCGGCATTTCTACCTGGTCAACGACTCATGTGTTGATCGCGACGGGGTTCTTGAGGTGTCCCTTGTTCAGGCGGGGAAGGAGGCAGCCCACGCGGAGAAGCGGATACCCTGCGGCAGGGGGCGCATTGCCGAGTTGGATATGTCCCTTGCGGGGCCGCTTAAGCCGGGAGAATGCCACTATGTTGTGCGCTATACCGAGGCCGGGAAGGTACTCGACACATGGACGCGGTCTCTGATCTTCGCGGAAGCCGCGACGCTCAGCCTCTCCTCAAAGCTGTACGTTCTGGGGCCGGGGTATTTGCGGAAGCCCCTTGCGGATATGGGAGCGCGGCCCGAATACCTGTCCGGTCCCGGCGCTTTGGATGCCGTTCCCGCTCCGGGAAGCATCCTCCTGGTGGAAAAGAATACCGTGGTTCCCGGAAGCGATCTGCCGGAGAAGATAAAACGGTTTTTGCGGGCGGGCGGGCGCGTTGTCCTTATGGAGCAGCAGACGAGCCTCTTCACCGGCGTCCGTATCGAGAACAAGCCGGTACAGACCGCTTTTATCAGGGGGTATGGTGATCCGGCGCTGAAGGGCTTGAGCGAAGAAGAACTCTCCTTCTGGTCAGACGCCCCCTATTCCCTCATGTCCGCCGACAATTATGTGGCGCTGCGGATGTACGAAAAAGACGATGGGAGCGGGATGTCCTTTCTCCTTGACTCGGGGGAGGGAAATTTTGGTTCCGGCACGCTTGGCCACACGCCCTTGTTTAAGACGCGGGAAGGGGCCGGCGTACTCTACGCGAACCAGATGGAGATTACGGCGGCTCTGGATCGTATTCCCGCGGCCCAAAAGATCCTGGTCAATCTTCTTGAGGCGGCGGATGGCGGGGAACAAGGCCCGGCGCCTGTCCTTCTGAATGCCGCGGGCGATAATCCTGATGCCCTTGCCCAGGTCCTGCCCAGGGTTAAGGAGGGGGCAAACGCCCTCATCTTCAATTTGGGCAAAGAAGCGGCGGCCATCATCGGCGGGGTAACCGGCGTTTCTCTTAACCTGCTGGAGGAACCGGAGGGGACGTGGAACGGTGTCCGTACCGTGGACGACGCGGTCCTTGCGGGGGTATCCAACGAGGATCTGTGCGGTATTGAGGTCTTTGCATACGCTCCCGCGACAGCGGTAAACCGGCGTATCGCCCCCCTGGTCATAGACGGGGAAACTACCCCCGGTTTGACGGCGCTGGTAAAAACCGTTCCCGAAAGCGCCATGGTTCCCCTCTACATATACGGCGGGCGCAGCGAAATGCTTAGGGCTTACACGCTGACCAACTATTGTTATGGGGAAAAACAGCAGAGCTACGTGCTCGTGGGGAGCCTCTCCTACGGCGCGGGGCGGCTATTCCTCTCCACCCTGGCGATGCCCAAAGGGGAAGCCCCCCGGCTTGGCCGGCTTGAAAACCTTATGATCCAAAACCTTTCGGGAAAACCGGTAAGGGAGTATCTTTTGTCCCAGGGGATCACGGTGGAGGACCAGTCCCGGTCCAGGGGCTACCCCGAATCGGTCTACTGTTGGAAGGGAGAACCGGGGGAAAAACTTTTGTCCGCCATGCTGGAGGCATCGGTATATCAGACTGAACGGATGAACGCTAAACCGATCCTCGCCATGGGGGGATTTTCGATCCTGCCCGGAACCGGCGGCTGTTTTGTCCCGGACACCGGTCAGGCCGTACTCTACTACACGATCCAGTCCGATACGGCGCGGAAGAACCTGTCTTCAAACCTCGGCATTCCCGATCCTACGGCCCAGACATTTTTGGACATCTCCGGGAACGGGACGGTTAAGGCATGGCTCAACGGCAGGGCCCTGGGGGAACTCCGGGGGGGCGGCGTTTTTCCGGACCTGGAACTGGAACGGGGTTTTAACCACATCCTGATCCTGTGGGAGCCCACGACGCCCCGGGACGGTATCGGTATGCGCTGGCGTAACATCATGCGCCAGGCTGAAACCCAATTGGTCTTTGATCCGCGCTAAGGGGAGGCGTCCGTGCTGCTGAACCATTAAAAAAAGCGAAAAAAAACAGTTGACAGGGCCAACATCCCGTGGTACGGTATAAAGGTCCGGTACGGATACACGTTCCGGTAGTGAACAACAAGTACGTACGGAACGGGGGATACAAACGGAATGAACGCTGTCAATTCATTGTCGTTGTCTATTTTTCATTATTCATTTATTTTTAATTGTTCACTGTTAATTTTTTTTTCTACCCCCCCCCCCCCCCTATACATAAACATACATTGCGGTTTATTACCATTTCCTGACATATACCGCGTTTTTCCGCATAGAGCGGCGAAATTCCCATTATTACTCCCAGACAGACTCCGCGAACGTTTTTTACGGGATTTCCTCTCCCTAAAAGGCTGGTTAAAAGGCCCCGTATGGGGTTTTATATATTTTTTTGTGGAGGCACTATATGTGCAAAAAGATTTTGCGGGTAGCGGCCCTGGCGCTGGTACTCAGTCTCGTCGTTCCCCTGGGGGCCTTTGCCGCCGGGGGCGGTCAGAAGGCTTCTTCCGGGGAGACAACGGTTCTTACCGCGTCCTTTATAACGCTTGTTTTACAGAACGGGGTTCAGGACGGCTACTACTGGACGGAGATCCTCAAGGAGGACCTGGGTATTGCCCTTGATTTTGTCCCCTCAACCCGGGAAAACTTCCAGACCTATCTGGCTTCCCAGGATCTGCCGGACATCGTTTCGGTGAACTCCCCTGAGTTTATCAACAACATGGTGCAGGCGGGGTTGATGCTCAACCTGGACG
>JAIRND010000190.1 GCA_031258225.1 Treponema sp.
CCCGGGCGGGCCCCCCCCCCCAGCAAACGTTTGTTAAGGTGAACAACGGCGCCCGGCGCGGACCAGCGGGGCATCATCGTTCCGCGGCAAGCTCCGGGGGATGGACCCCGGCTTCCAATCAAGGTCCGGACTGTCATATCGTACGTTACTCCTTGCCCCGCGGGGGAATATTTACGTGTCTGGGATAAGTCTACCACATAGTGGCGTAAGATTCAACTAAGAATGTGAAAAAAACCGCTATAATATGGGCTGTTTTGATCCCTGCGTACGGCGCGGCCCCATGGAACGATTGCCGGTTTTAGTCAGGACAAGTTTCACCACGACGGCGGCAATAATCGCCCCCAGCGTGTCGAACAGCCAGTCCCATGCATTACAGTTCCTGCCCGGAACAAAGTACTGGTGTACCTCGTCGATAACGCCGTATAACGAGCCCAGCGCGGCGGTAAAGACCGGAAGCCGGAACCCGGACCGCCGCCACCTTTCACGGGAGAACCACAGGGCAATGGCGGCGGCCAGAACAAAGTAGGCCAGAAAATGCTGAAATTTATCGAAACCCAAAACCCCCCTGGGCTGGGGCAGTATCGACTGAGAGGAAAGGTACCAAATTCCCGCCGCCACAACGGGGGCGGGTAGTTTTAACGCGATTCCAAGAGTACTAATAGCGATCTCCTTATGCCGTGAGTATCCGGGATAGCCGGGGCTTATTCAATCACCGCTCCACAGGGCACTATGCAGTGCCCAAGGTCCCGGGGGAAACGGTGCAGTACCTCCGGGCCTTCCGGGCCAATGGCTACCAGGTTTTCGATGCGTACCCCCAGCCGGCCGCTTATATAGACGCCGGGCTCAATGGAAAACACCATCCCCGGAACAATGGGGGTGGTTTCACCCCGGGCCGCGGAGGCCCCTTCGTGGAGATCGATCCCCAGGCCATGACCGGTACGGTGGGTAAAATACGGCCCATACCCGGCCTTTTCGATAACCGAGCGGGCGGCCAGGTCCACATCCCCCAGGACATTTCCCGGTTTGGCCGCGGCCTCCGCCGCCAGGTGGGCTTCCAGAACAATGTTGTAGACCTTTTCAAATTCCGCGCCCGGCCTGCCAAAATGGAAGGTCCTGGTACAGTCCGTGTAATACCCTTCCAGAGAGCCGCCAAAGTCCACCAGAAGCCCCTTTCCGGCCTCGATGGGGCTGTGTCCGGTTACGTGGTGGGGCACGGCCCCGTTTGACCCCGCCGCCACAATAAGGTCCCAGGCCTTAACCCCGCCGGCGGCCAACTCCGCCACAAGGGCATCGCGGAACTGGGCTTCCGTCTTGCCCAGCCAGTACCTGCCCCTGTTGATAAGCGCGGCCAGAGCCTGGTCCGCAATCCCGCTTGCCCGGCGGATAAGGTCAATCTCCCCCTTGTCTTTACGGAGCCGCAGCGGATCGGTAAGGGGGGAACCCAGCACAAAAGCACTGGCGGGAAACCGCTCCGCCAGGGGCAGGGAAAAGAGCGCCGGAATCCGCGCTTCCAGGGCGATCCTGGTTACGGACCAGCGCCGCCCCTCAATCTCCCGCTTCAAAAGGGCAAAAGGGTCCTCCCCATCGTTCCACAACACCAGTTCCCCCGCCGGGGCCTGATCCCGGTAGAGTACATTCGCCAGGATAAAAGGTTCCCCCTCCACGGGCAGGGCCAGGAGGAACAGCCGCTCGTCCCCATGAACGGCATAGCCGGTAAGGTAAAACAGATTGGAGGACGGACCCGCCAAAAAGAGGCCGATCCCCTGTTTTTTCATCTCTTCACGTACCCTGTCCATACGGGTACGGTACACCACATGTTCCATATCCCCAAAGGTATCCATAACGGCCCTTCTCTGCTAGTATAACACTGAATGAAAACGAAATTCGAACAGGAGTATTAGTGCGTGATTACTGTTACCGATCTTAGTCTTAGTTTTGGCGAGCGTGTTCTTTTTAAAGATGTCAATCTTAAATTTACCCCCGGTAATTGCTATGGCATAATTGGGGCAAACGGCGCGGGAAAATCCACCTTTCTCAAGATCCTCTCCGGGGAAACCGAGTATGACCGGGGGGAAATTTCAGTCAGTTCCGGCCAGCGCGTCGCGGTACTCAAACAGGATCACTTCGCCTTTGAAGAATACCCGGTTCCCGAAACCGTGATCATGGGGTATCCAAAACTCTACCAGATCCAAAAGGAGCGGGAGGCCATTTACGCCAAGGCGGATTTTTCCGAGGCCGATGGCATGCGGGCCAGTGAACTGGAAGCGGATTTTGCCGATCTGGGAGGCTGGGAGGCGGAAGCCCAGGCGGGCCAGCTTCTTTCCGGCCTGGGCCTTGACGAGGCGGACCACTCCAAAATGATGAGCGAGCTTGACGAATCCGGCAAGGTCCGGGTACTCCTGGCCCAGGCTCTGTTCGGTAATCCGGATATCCTGCTCCTGGACGAACCCACCAACGGCCTGGATCTGGAATCCATTTCCTGGCTGGAAGAATTTCTTATCGACTTCCCCAACACCGTTATTGTGGTCTCTCATGACCGGCACTTCCTCAATTCCGTATGTACCCACATCTGCGATATCGACTTTGGCAGAATCACCGCTTACACCGGGAACTACGATTTTTGGTACCAGATGAGTCAGATGCTTCAGCGCCAGGCCAAGGATCAGCAAAAGAAAAACGAGGAGAAGGCCAGGGAACTCAAGGAATTTATTCAGCGTTTTGCCAGCAATGCCAGCAAGAGCCGCCAGGCCACCAGCCGCAAGAAGGTACTGGAAAAACTGGACCTGGAAAACGTTCATATTACCAGCCGCAAATTCCCCTACGTCGGCTTTAAGCCCGGCCGGGAAATAGGCAACAATGTACTTAGAACAGAAAAACTGTGCTTTACGAATGAAGGGACAAAACTGCTGGATGAATTTTCCCTTCTCATAAACCGGGGGGACAAAATCGCCTTTGTGGGGATAGAACACGCCGCCAAAAGCGCCTTTTTTGATATTATCGCCGGGGAAAAGAAGGCGGAGTCAGGCAATGTGTACTGGGGCCAAACCACGTCGTTTTCCTATTTTCCAAAAGAAAATTCAGCCTGCTTTAATTCCGGCCTTTCCATCACCGATTGGCTCCGGCAATATTCGCCGGATCAGGACGAAACCTACGTGCGCAGCTTTCTGGGGCGCATGCTCTTTTCCGGGGACGAGGCCCTTAAACCCGTTAACGTCCTTTCCGGGGGTGAAAGGGTACGCTGTCTCCTGGCCAGGATGATGCTGTCCGGCGCCAATGTGCTTATCCTTGATGAACCCACCAATCACCTGGACCTGGAAGCCATCACCGCCCTCAACGACGGGCTTGCCGCGTTTAACGGGGTAATCCTTTTTAACTCCCACGATCATGAGTTTATCAATTCCATTGCCAACAGGATTATCGAGATCGTACCCCCCTCAGGGGGAGGCGCCGGCCGCTTCCACTACATCGACCGCATGATGCCCTTTGACAGCTATCTGGCCGATGATTCGGTAAAAGAACTACGCACCCAGGCCTACCACCACGCGGAGCGGCTGCGGATATAGGGGCCCCGGCGCCGCCGGGCAAGAATCGCCGGGCGATACTGTTCCTTATCTGCGATGAAAAAAACGGGGTCCCGAAGGCTGCCGGGGAACGGTCTACGATTCCGGTATGGCCGGGCGCGGCCCTTCCCTCGGCGGTCCTTGAAGGGCTGTCGATCAACCTGAACGACGTGTTTGCGGGCTGAACGGAATCCCCGCCTTCCAATCACTGGATGTTGATATAGTACCGTTCCAGGTAGGCTATCCGCCGGCGGGCCTCATCATAGCGGCGGCTTTGGGGGTATTCCCGGATAAGCCGGCGGTAGTAATCCAATGCGGTACGAATATCCCTGGAAGGGCCGCCGGCCTCGTAGAACTGGCCGTAAAGCCACCACGCCTCGTCACTGCCCGAAGGGTAGCGTTCCCGAAACTGATCCAGAATCGACAACGCCGTGGCCACCCGGCCGGCGTCATACTCCCGCCGCGCCGAATCAAGGTACTCCGCAGGGGACATTTCCGGTCGGGCCTCCGCGGGAACCGCCTGGGCCTGAGCCGATTCCCGGGGCGCCGAAGATACGACAACGCTTTCAGCGGGAAGCACCCCCTCATCGGACACCGTGGGCTGTGTAGTCTCCCGGCCCACCGCCACATCCGCCGGGACGGCAGCCTCGGCCGCGGCCCTGTCCTGGACGCCGGTCCCCGGTTCCGGCCCCCCCGACACCAGGGGCCCAACCCCCGTGGTCCCGGCCGGTTCTTCAACGATCTGTGGGGCAGCGCCTATTTCCTGTGAGGCGGCGCCTATTTCCGGGACCGCCTCCCCGGCAGTCCGGCCGCCGATAATTTCCGCCTCCTCAAGGGCGCTGGGCCAGCGGGGTTCCGCCACCACCCGGCCCCGGTCAACAGCCGGATTAAACCACCCCGTAGCGGCGGCTTCCGCCGGTTCCCTGGCAACAACCTGGACATAATCGTTCAGAATATAGTCCCGGATAAAGTCCTGTTTGTAAAATTTCAACCCGTAGATCCCCGCCGCCTCTACACGGAACACAAAACTCTGCCCTTCGGGATCAAGGCGCCGGGAATTGTAAACGATACCTGGCCGGGAGCCCAGTTCACCCAGGTATACCCAACCGGTACCCCGGAAGGGCACCTCCACCAACTGCCCCACCGTTGCCCGGACCACACGGGAAAAGTTCATCCCCGGTTCCTGGAAATCGGGCGGCGTGGTGGCGGGGGCTTCCGGCAGGACCGGCCGGGGTTCCGGAACCACAGGAAGCGGGATCTCCTCCTCAGCGGGACGGATGAAGGAGGGCGCGGCCTCCGGGAGCGGGGGGGGAACTGCGGGGGAAACCGCAGGTTCAGGGGCAGAGGGCACCTCAGCCACAGGGGCGGGAGCAACGGTAACAGAGGACCCCGCCGGGGCGGCCTCCGGTTGGGCAGGAACCGGCTCCTCAGCGATCACCGGGGCCGGGGGCTCCAGTAACGGTTCCGGCAGCGGTTCCTCCGGAGGTTCGGGTAAATAGGGGGCCAGAGGTTCGGGCAGCGCGGAAGCAAGCGATTCCTCCTGTGGGGGCAGGGGCTCCACCAGGGCTTCGGCAAGGTCTATAAACGGTTCGGGAAGAAGGTCTTCCTCCCCGGTCCGGGAACTATCGGGCAGCGGTAAAACCCCGGCTTTTGCTTCGGGAAGGTCCTCCTCCGTATCATCGGGAAGGATTTCCGCCAGTATATCTTCTGGTACAGGTTCCTCCGGTTCAAATTCAGGTTCAATCTTAATCTCAATTTCGGGTTCAGGCTCAGGCTCAGGCTCTGGTTCGGGTTCAGGTTCAGGTTCAGGTTCAGGTTCAGGTTCTGGCTCTGGCTCTGGCTCTGGCTCTGGCTCAGGCGTCTCAATCTCCAAATCCTCCACGACAGGAGACTGGGGTTCCTCCGGCGCGGGGTTCGCCGCATCATCCTGAACGGGTTGTTCCGGAAACCCAGCCGGTGCCGCCCGCGGAGATGGAATAGTTTCGGGACCGCCAAGGCACGAGAACACGGACAACGCTGCTATCAGGGGGAACAAAAAACAAGGGCGATGGAAAAATATTTTTTTAGTCAAGGTACTCGCTCCAAAAGGTCATCAATAACTTGTTCCACCCGCTCCCGCCATTGCTCCTCACCCTGTTCCAGGGGATTGTACCAATAGGGTTCCGCGTCATCCGTTGTCCAGACATCCCGCTGTTCCCGCTCAAGAATCACGGGGGGAAGAAAATCCGGTTCTTCCGGCAAAAACAGTTCCTCCGGTGGAATTGGCAACGATCCGGACACCACCGCTTCCGGCCGTTCCACCGCCGGCTCTCCCGCGGCAACCACGGCCACCAGGAGAACAAGCAGTGCCAGGGCCGCGCCGGTCAGTATAAAGCCAAGCCTTCCTTCCAGCCAAGGCAGTTTCTCACGAACCGAAACGGGGAGCAAGGTCCAAAGTTTCTCCCCCCAGCCCTTTACCCGGCCCGCCGCCCGGCGGAACAGGTTCACAACCCGCTCCGCCGCCGTGTGAAAAAAACTTCCCGCGTTCAGACCGGAAAGCAATCTGGCGGCCCTGTCTTTAACTTTCTCCGCCATGTCCGATAGAGAGGGCATACAAAAAATTATACCGGAAAAACGGGGGTTTGTAAGGTTTTACCCCACCTTGAACCGCGAAATCTCACTGATAAGCGTCTCTATCTGCCCCTTGTTATACGTGCTTATATCATCTACCCGCGTTATCACCTTGCTTATCTGTTCCGCCCCCGCCGCCATTTCCTGCATACTCCCGCTTCTCCCCAAAAACGCGCAATGCCTGGCACCATATGCGTTTACTTTTGTTTGCGGGGGCTTTTTTCTTGATCGTTGTATCAGGCCACGATGGTGGTTATCGTGGGTATAAGGGCCGGTTGAACAAACAACGTAAGCTGATCTGGGGAGCGGC
>JAIRND010000192.1 GCA_031258225.1 Treponema sp.
TTCCCGAACCTCCACGACTCTGCCCTCTTTATGGTGTAGTCAGACACCATTCAACCTGAGGTTTTAGGTTTGATACCCTCCTAACCTTAACTCCCTATCGTGAACCGTTACAGGGGCGGGGATAGCCCGGGGATAAACATTTGGAATTCCCCGCCGTAGCGTATCGCAGATAGCAAAGGCGGATTCTACAAGCGTTTTTCCGCCGGGCTATCCCCGTCCCTGCCGGGAGGCGGTAGAGGGTTACGTTCAGGGCGTATCAAACTGAACGACTCACAGTTTGAATGATGACTGCGTACTAGCTGGATAAGAACCCGCACGGTTAACCCCGTTGACGGTGGTATTGATTACCGAAAAATTGGAGCTGAGTATGACGGCCCCGGGACCGTAATCGCTGCTGGATTCAGCGTTCTTGATCGTTACAGTGTCCAGATCGGGGGGACCGGCGCTGCCGCCTCTCTGTTGACTTCGTTGACAACGGTATTTGTAACCGAAAACCCAGTCACGGAGGAAATATACGCCCCTTTGGCAAAGGAAGCGGTTGCGCCGGTGATGAGCATATCCGCTATGGAAGAAATACCGCCTTCCAGGGCTTGTAGAAACATCCCGCCGCCCATCCCGTTTATTATTATTACTTTGGTATTGTTCATAGTGAGCCCGGAAATCATCGTAGTGGACTGTGACGAGCTATTGGAGATAGTCAGCCCGTAGCCGTTTTTGGTATTGTTCACGGTGAGGCCGGAAACATTCACGGGCCGTACCGAATAAGAAGGGTTGGAGATAAAGACCGCCGATGCGTTGCCGCCGATCCGTGTTCCGTCTACGGTAAGGTCTGAAATATCCGCGCCGCCGAAGATGTAGATATGATCGTTTTCAAAGGTCGTGGAATTGCTGACGGTACTGTTTTTCAGATAATTCATACCGGAGCTGTTGTTAATATATATACCGGCGTTGTACAGTTCCGCGTCGGATATATCCGTGGTTCCCTCCGCCCACAGGGAGATGTAAATTCCGCTGTGGGTATTGGAGGAAACGGCGATTGTTTTGTTGATTGTTATATTCGATATGGTAACGGTATTCCCGCCGCCTGAGATTGTTATACCTGAAGAAGCATACCCCGCGCTGACATTTTCCAGACGGATCCCGGACATTGTAACCGGGCGGCCCGCGCCGTCCGCCACATACAGGGCCCCGCCCTGGTAAGCCGATGCGGAGGTAACCGCAACATCCGTGATGTTCACCGGCCCGCCGTTGACGTACACCGCACCGCCGTAGCCGCCTGCCCCCGTTATCCGGCACTGTTCAAACCGCGACCCGCTGATCTCCACCGCCAGGCCCTCCGCGTACACCGCCCCGCCCCGGTACCCCGCTTCCAGGTCCGTAAACACGCAGTTCTTTAGTTCTACCCGTCCCTGGACGCCGCCGCCAAGGGTAGTATCCAGGGTGATGCCGGGGCCGGTGTCGCCGGAATCGGCGCCCCGGGCCCCGGTGAAGGAGAGGTCCTCAAAAACGATGTCCCCGGAAACGGCGGGCCCGCCGTCGCTCTGGCTGTACCGGAACAGGCGCCGGGAACGGGAGCCGCCGCCCAGGTCCCCGCTGATCGTTACCGTATTGGCCGCGGGGTTCCGCTGGCTTTTGGCCGTTTCCCAGCCGGCAAAGCCGCCGATATAGCCGGTGTTGGAACTGATGGGGAAGTACGCGGCACTGTCCCCGGTCTCGCTGGGCCGGTAGGTTCCCTTCGCTATCCAGATTTCTTTGGGGACATCGGGCGGGAAGCGACACATTTACGGCCAGGGGTTTTCAATATCAACGCCTCTTTCGTATATTACATCCGCGCCTCGGGCACAATGCCCTGCCCCTCCGTCTGCTCCTGGAGGATCCGGTAGCGCAGGTAGAGTTCTTCCAGCGTGTGGTAGGGGCCGTCGGCGGCGGACCGTTTGCGGAACCTGGCCGCCTCCTGGCGGTCGGTGTAAAAATCGAAGATGTTCCGTATGTCGCCGCCTTCCACCATCGTAAAGGTCGGTTTATGCCCCAGGTAGCTCTTTACCTCGGCGTAGTTGACCGCGTTGATCCGGAAGCGCAGAAGCCGCGCGCGGACCTGCCGGATCTCCTCAAAGGAGAGGCCGAACAGGAATTCCTCCAGAACCCAGCGGATTTCGTTGTTCGTGGACCCTTCGGCCATAAAATCCTGCCAGTCCGGGCCCATTTCAAAGGAGATGCGGAACAGTTCGCTGTTGCCGTCCATGGTCCCAAAGGCCGGGGGCGTTTCTTCCCGGGCCGCCCACAGGGCCTCCAGGGCGGGCAGGTGGCGGTTTGTCCGCGCGTCGGTGCCGCTGTCCCACAGGGAGATAAGGTCGTTGGCGATGCCCAGCTTGACCTCATGGGAAAAGCCGGGATCCTCCAGGCAGGAAAAGTACACCGCCTCCGCCATCAGGGTGCTGATCACCTGAAAGGCGCTGGACTTAAAGGCGCGGGTCCAGGCCGCCTCGTCCTTTGAGATGGTGTGGAGCATGGTGTAGTAGTGAAATTTCGCCACCAGGAAGCCGCGGATTGCCAGGACCTTGGTCGGGATGTGGAGCAGGTGGTTTCCGGTGGAGAACGAGCAGAGGGATTGGATAAGCTGGGCCTCGTCCCGTTTCTTCCCCATAAGGCGCTGGGATTCCCGGACGGAGGGAAAGCGGGAGACGGCGTTACCCAGCGCGATAAGGCATTCGTAACGCTCGTGGAGGCCCGCCAGGTCCTGGGACTTCGATTCGGCAAGCGCCTTTTCGATGTCCCCGATGAGCCGCGTTTCCTCATCGCTTAAAATAAGCAGCCGCCCTTCCGTACCGCTCATCGGGACGTTCCCCCGCGCGAAAACCGGGACGGCGCGGCGGACAGAGCCCGGAATTTTCCGGACCGGGGGCGGGCATCGTTTTTGAAACGCGCCATGTATCTAAGCTATCGCGACATTGCCGTTAGATCAAGTAAAATAGTTTGATCCCCGCAAAAATCGGCCATTACGAGCGCCGCCCCGCGGGGGCTTTACTTTTTTTTGGATACTGGTCATGATAAGGGGCCCGTGGGATTTTGCGCCCCGGCCAGGACCCTGGGGCCAAAGCCCCGATTGTTGTAAGGAAGGATTGATATGTCACGGACCTGCGATATTTGCGGAAAACATACGGTTACCGGTAATAATGTCAGCCACGCGAAGAATAGGACCCGCCGGACCTGGAAACCCAACCTGGTCAAGGTAAAGACCGAGATTGGGGGGACTTCGCTTACGCTGAAGATCTGCGCCCGCTGCCTTAAAAGCGATATCATCACCAAAAAAGTGTAGGCCTATCCCCCCAGGGAACGCAAAACCTCCAGGGCCTGTGCCGCGTCATGTTCTATATCGGCGGTCGTTCCCTCAATGCTCATGGTCCCGGAATACCCGATGGTTTTAAGGGCGGCAAAGAAGTCCTCAACTTCACGGGTCTTAACCAGGGGGTATCCCCGTCCCCCGGGCAGGGCAATATGGGTATGGCTTATCGTCTTTACCGCCGTTATCGTATCTATCGGTTCATGTTCCCGCGTCATGTGGTACAGATCGGCCAGCAGCCCGACGGTATCCAGGCCCACGGCGGCCTCCAGCATGGCCCCCTCGTTAAGGGAGTTTACGCAATTCGTCTCTTCCCGGTTAAGCGGTTCTATGGCAATGGTGATGCCATAGCCTGCCGCGATTTCGCCAATCCGTTTTGTTACGCTGATAAGTTCGGCGTATCCCCTTCGGAGCGTATAGGCCTTTGGAATGGCGCGGCTCCTGCCGCTGCCGAAAACCGCGAGGGTTCCCCCAAGCGCCCTGACACGGGCAAATGCCTTTTCCAGGTACCCGTCAATGGTGGGTTGATCCGCGGCGGCGCCGATAAGATTGATGGTTTGGGGAAACAACACATTTACCCGTTCCACCCGCGGAGAACCCGCCGCCAGGGTTGCCAGAATTTTCTCGAATTCCCCATCGCTGTACGCGGCAATTGAGGAAACGGCACACTCAATGTAGTCAAAACCAAGCCGCTTTACCAAATCCAGATGTTCAAGGGGAGCGCACAGGCCATAGTTCATTTATTCACCCACACGGCCATTTCACCGGCGCTGCGGTTGGCCCAGGCGTAATACGGAATAAAACGAAGCTTCCGGTCTTCAAAGACGGTCTCGTCAGTACCGTACAGGCCGCCGCCGGCCCAGTCTTTTTCCCGCTTTCCGGTAACGTCAATAACCGTTACCCCTTCAAGCAGGTCCTTTTCAAACTTCACGTTTATATCCCCGGGACTGCCTGTGTGGAGCCTGAACAGTTCCTTCCCGTTGTCGGCTTCCTCAAGGCAGTAGACCACAGGCCCCCGCGTAAGGGCGGTTTTGCCGATGTTCTCCCGCACATGGGGATTGGCGCGGACGAATTGAACGCCCATGTCAAAATTGACGGTCAGCCTGTCGCCGTCTTTCCACTCCCTGTCCATAAGCGCGTAACCATCTTCGATTTTGTACGGAATATCCGCGCCGTTAAGGCTGAGGCTGAATTTCTTGCACCAGAGGGGGACGCGGAGCCCGTAGGTAAATTTCGTCCCCTCTTTTACGCCGAAGCTGATCTCCACCTTCCCCTCCCAGGGATACCTGGTTTCCAGCTTTACGAGCACGTTGGCGCCGTTGGGACTGAATTTCGCGCTGCTTCCGATAAACAGGTGGGTAAAAATTGCCCCCTGCCGGGATGAGTGAATATAGCTTCCAAGGGACGCGGTAATGCGGGCAAGGTTGGGCGGGCAGCAGGCGCAGCCAAACCACTTCTGCCGTTCGATTTTTACGTGATGGCAGTTGCGGTCTTTAAGGCAGGATTCGGGGATCACCTCCAGGGGGTTCACATAGAAGAAGGCTTTGCCGTCCAGGGACATGCCGCTGATGATTCCGTTGTACAGCGCCCGCTCCAGGACATCGGCGTAGGCGGCCCTGGGCGCGATGGCGCTCATGCGTTTCGCGAAGAACGCCAGCCCTATGGCGGCGCAGGTTTCTGCATAGGCGGTCCCGTTGGGGAGATGGTAGTCGTAGGTGAACATTTCACCGTACGCGGACTGGCCTATGGCGCCGGTTATGTACATCTGCCTTTCGGCAATGTTGTTGAACAGGTTGTTACACGCCTCAAGCAGGCTGTCGTCGCCGGTCGCTTTCGCCACATCAGCCATGCCGGAGTAAAGGTACGCCGCCCGCACCGCGTGGCCTTCGGCTGTATGCTGATCCCGCACGGGCTTCCCCGCCTGGTAGTACTGGTACCGGACAAAGGAATCTTTCCAGTAAAAATCATTTTTGTTGCGCTCCGTCTCCTTTTCAAAATAAAGAGGCGCCTGTCCGCGCTGGTCGATAAAATACTTTGCCAGGGCAAGGTGCGCTTTATCCCCGGTAATGTTGTACAGCTTGACCAGGGCCATCTCCGCCACCTCGTGGCCCGGATAGCCGGGCAGCTTGCCCGGTTCAAGGCCGATGTTCCTGTCGATACAGCCGGCGTATCTGATAATGGCGTCCAGGAGTTTCCGTTTGCCCGTTGCCTCGTAGTACGCGATGGCGCCTTCAAGAAAATGGCCGAAGCAGTAGAGTTCGTGGTGGTCTTTAAGGTTGGTGAAACGCTTTTCAAGCCCGGTAACGATATAGTAGGTGTCGAGGTAGCCGTCGCTCTGCTGGGCATTGCAGATAACGTCGATAAGATCGTCCAGGGTTTTTTCAAGCGCCGGATCAGGATGCCAGACAAGGGTATAGGCCGCGGCCTCTATCCATTTGGCGGCGTCGCTGTCCTGGAACACGGGCCCGCCGAAACCTATATCCCTGGGTACGCCGTAATCCTGTTCCGGGTGGGTAAGCTCCGCGGCCAGCTTGAAATTCCGTATGCTGTAACTGGGAGCCGCACCGGGAATACGGTCGTTCAGAGCCTCCCACTGGTAGGGGATGACCTGGGTACGCACCCGCTCCATAATGGGCCCCCAGAACGTATCGCTGATTGTTACATCCTTGAGGGGCAGGTGATTGGTGAATTTTGATTTGTCCATTGGTTCCTCCTGATCATTATCAGTAGCATGTTCG
>JAIRND010000044.1 GCA_031258225.1 Treponema sp.
TACCCGAACTGGGAGCGGTACAGGCCCGCGTAGACGCCGTCTTTTTCCAGCAGGGATGCGTGGGTTCCCTGTTCGGCGAGTTTGCCGTCTTCCATGACCAGGATAAGGTCGGCGTTCCGGATGGTGGAGAGCCGGTGGGCGATGACGAAACAGGTCTTGTCCTTCATGAGGCGGCGCATAGCTTCCTGGATGCGGATCTCCGTGCGGGTATCGACATTGCTGGTGGCCTCGTCAAGGATGAGCATGCGCACGTCCGGCAGCATGGCGCGGGCGATGGTAAGGAGCTGTTTTTGGCCCTGGGAGATGTTTATGCCGTCCTCGTTGAGGATGGTGTCGTAGCCCTGGGGGAGCTGCATGATAAAGGAGTGGGCCTGGGCGGCCTTGGCGGCGTTTATGACCTCTTCCCGCGTGGCGCCACGCGCCGTACCGCTGTGGCGGTGGCCGTAGGCGATGTTGTCGTACACGGTGCCGTTGAAAAGCCAGCTTTCCTGGAGGACCATCGTAAAGGCCAGGCGCAGGCTGCGGCGGCTTACCGATTGTATGTCGGCGCCGTCAATCGTGATGGTCCCGGACTGGGGATCGTAAAAGCGCATAAGCAGGTTGATGATCGTGGTCTTCCCCGCCCCGGTCTGGCCCACAATGGCCACCAGGGCCCCCGGCCTGGCGTGGAGGCTCAGGTCCCGCAGCACCGGTTTGTCCGCCAGATAGCCGAAGCCGACGCGCAAAAGTTCCACATCCCCCCTTACGTTTTCAAGTTCCGCGGCCCCCTCCCGGTCCGCCGGTTCGTTTTCCTGATCCAGAAGGTCGAAGATCCGGTCCGCGGCGGCGGCGGCGGACTGGATCTCCGAGAGGATATTCGCCGCCTCGTTAATGGGCCCTGAAAATTTGCGGGAGTACAGCACGAAGGAACTCATGCTGCCCAGGGTGATCCGCCCCGCCAGGTAGAGGATGGCCCCGAACACGGAGATCATGGTCATGGAGAGGTTGTTGATGAAGTTGACGCTGGGCCCCAGGCTTGAGGAGTGGTAGTCCGCGTCGTAGTACGCGCCGCAGGCGGTCTCGTTGGCTTTGTCGAAACGGTCCAGGATGGTTGCCTCCTGGTGGTAGGCCTTGATGGTTTTTTGCCCGGAGACGATCTCCTCCACAAAACCGTTCAGGGCCCCCAGCGCCGAGGAACGGAGCCGGAAGAAGCCGTGTATCTTCCCCGCCCTGGCCTTGATGAAGATTGAAGCCAGGGGGACGGTTATCAAAAACGCCATACCCAGAAACGGGGAGATGGAAAGCATCATGATCAGGGACCCGATGACCGTTACGGTGGTCGTGCAGATCTGGAGCAGATCGTTGGCCAGGCTGGTGTTTACCGTGTCGATATCGTAGGAAATATGGCTGATAATATCCCCGGTCTGGTGGGTGTCGAAAAAGCCGACCGGCAGGACCATGAGTTTGTCGAACACGTCAGCGCGCATCCTCCGGGCGCTGCGCTGGCTTAACGTGATCATCTGAACCGCGAGGAAGTAGTTCAGTACCGAGCAGACGACGTAGAACACGGCCATCCACGCGCAGTAGCGGAACACCTGATCAAACCTTACCTTGCCGGCCTCCTGCCCGATGGCGTCAATGGCCCGGCCGCAGAGCAGGGGCCCCAGCAGGGCCAGGCAGTTGCTGAGTACCGTAAGGAGGATTATCACCACGATAAGGGCGCGGTAATCCGCCAGGTAGGACATAAGGCGGCGGACTGTTTTAAGAACATCGACCGCCGGCTTCCTGCCCCCGGCCTCCCCCCGGATGCCGCCAAATCCGCCGGCAAAAGGCCGGGCCCGGTCAGACACGGGTTCCCCCGGCGGCAGTTTCGGCGGGGCGCGCCGTCCCCGTGTGGACTGCTGTCCCCGTGTGGACTTCCGTCCCCGTGTGGACTGCCGTCCCCATCTGCGATTCGCCGATCTCCCGGTACAGGGCGCAGCTTGTCAGGAGTTCCCGGTGGGAGCCGTAGCCGATAATCCGGCCCCGCTCCAGGACCATGATGTGGTCCGCCTGAGTCACGGAACTTACGCGCTGGGCGACGATGATGGTGGTGGTGCCGCTAAACTGTTCCCGCAGGACCCGGCGCAGTTCGGCGTCGGTCCGGTAGTCCAGGGCGCTGCTGGAATCGTCCAGGATCAGGATCTCCGGCTGTTTGGCCAGGGCGCGGGCGATGAGGAGCCGCTGGCGTTGGCCGCCTGAAAGGTTGGCCCCCCGTGAACTGAGGGTTGTGTCCTGACCTTCGGTCATGTCGTTGACGAACTGTTCCGCCTGGGCAAAGCGCAGGGCCCGGCGCAGTTCATCCTCCGAAAGTTCCCGGCCAAAAGCGACGTTCTCCCGGATCGTGTCGGCAAAGAGGACATCCTTTTGCATGGCAACGCCGAACAGACGGTAGAATTCCGCGGGGGGGATGCCCCGGATATCGTCCCCGTTGACGCGGATGCTCCCGCCCGCCACATCATAAAACCGGAGCAGCAGTTGCAGAATGGTCGATTTGCCGCAGCCCGTTTCCCCCAGGATGCCCAGGGTTTCCCCCCGTTTAAGGGCAAAGGTGATGCCGTCCAGCAGGTCCCGCTGTTCCGGGTTGACGGTATAGGAGAACCGCACATCCTCAAAGCTGATGTGGAACCCCTTGTCAACATCATCCTGCCGGTGATCCCGCCGGCCAAGGCGCAGGTCCTCCGGCAGGGCCAGGACCTCCGCGATCCGGTCCCCGCTGGCCCGGCCCCGTGAGTACATGACGAACATCCGCGTGATGGAGAGGGTGGCGTTCAGGATGATCGTGAAGTAGGTCAGAAAGGCCAGAATCGCCCCCGCCTGGGTCCGGGCGGCGTTGACCCGGTAGGCCCCCGCGATGATAACCGCCACCAACCCCAGGTTGAGGAACAGGAACATGGCGGGGTTGGTTATCCCCATGATGATATTGGCCTTCCGTTCCCGCCTGGTCATCTCCTCGTTTGCCTGGGCAAAGCGCCGCCGCTCGTAGTCCGCCTTGGAGAGGGCCTTGACGATCTTGACGCCCGCGCTGTTCTCCCGGACCACCCGGACCATGGTGTCCACGGCTTCCTGCAGGCTTGTGTAGAGGGGAATCCCGCCGCGGGACACCAGGTACACCACGAGCAGGGTAACGGGAAGCATGCCGGCCATCACGAGGGTGAGCATGGGGTCCAGGCTGAGTGTCATCAGGATACCCCCCAGGAGCAGGATGGGGGCCCGTATCCCCATGCGCTGCATGCCGGACAGGAGGCGGTGGATGTTGTAGGTGTCCGAGGAAAGCCGGGCGATAAGGGAGGGGATGGTTATCCGGTCAATCTGGGCGCAGCTTAGGCAGGAGATTTTGGCAAAGAGGTCGTGCCGGATGGCCTTGGTTATGTCGCGGGCCACCGCGGCGCTCATGCGGTTGGCCGTGATGTTGAAACTTACCGCCACGGCCGAACAGAGTACCATGACGCCCCCCCAGCCGAGGATCAGGGGGATTTGCCTGAGGGGGACCACCTTGTCGATCATGTAGGCCAGAATCCAGGGGAGAAACAGGTCCGCCACGGTGCCCAGGAACTTGATCGTCAGCCCCAGGCTCATCCTGGGCAGGCTGGGCGTTACGTAGCGTACAATTACGTGCTTTTTTTCGCGCCGTAACGGACCCTCCCGCGCGGTCCCGGCTTCGGCGCTGTGCGCGGTACCCATGGTGTTCCGCCAGTGTACCACATCCGGACCCTTTGCAATACCGGCGCCGTCGCGGTTCAAATTCGCCGTGCATGCAAAAAGGCGCCAGGCCCGGGAATTGGTCCTTTTTTTAAAAAACCTATTGACGAAATATTTTTTTGGGGTTATATTCTTATAATTCAGATCGGGATTGTAAAGTATAAAGACGAGTGATATAGTAGGGTATAGTGAGGTGCGGTATGGCGGAATTGATGAAGGTGGGCCGGGGCATACTTCCGGCGTTCTTAAGGGGCGGGAAGACGGCGGAGAAGGCCGGGGAAGGGGGCTTTGAGCCGTTTTTCGATTGGCGGGTCCTGATCCCCCTGGCGGCGCTGGCCGTCGATCTGCTGGTTCACGCGGTGGTGCCCACCAATCCGGGCTACCGGGTCAAGGTGCTGCCCTACTTTTCGGGCTTTCTGTACGTTCTTATCGCCGGTTTTGGGATTTACGCCGTGGTAAGCGTTTTCAGGCGGAAGTCCCGGGAAAAACTGGCCTACAAGTCCTGGTTTTTCGCCGCCGCGTTTCTGCTCCTGGGGCTGTACGACCTTATCACGATCAAGCTGGACCTGATCCCCAGCCTCTACTTCCCCGCGCCGGAGCGGATCGTCCAGGTGTTCATTACTGACTGGTTCTTCATGCTCCGCTGCCTGGTCTACTCTCTCAGGCTCCTCCTGGGCGGCTTTTTCCTGGGGGCCTTTGCCGGGGTCCTGACCGGCACGCTTATCGGCTGGAGTCAACGGTGGAACTACTGGATCATGCCCTGTATCCGTATCGTGGGGCCCATCCCCTCCACCGCGTGGATTCCCATTGCCCTTGTGGTGTTTACGCGGGCCACCGACGCGGCCCTGTTCCTCATCGCCCTGGGGGTCTGGTTTCCCACCACCGTGCTGACCAGTTCGGGGATCCTCAACGTGCGGAAAAGTTACTTTGAGGTTTCCAGTACCCTGGGGGCCGGTACGCTGCGGAACGTCCTCTCGATTGCCCTGCCGGCGGCGGCCCCCAACATCTTCGCGGGCCTCTTTAACGGAACCTCCTCGTCGTTCCTTACGCTGATGGCGGCGGAGATGATCGGCTGCAAATTCGGTATCGGCTGGTACATCAACTGGCAGCGGGAGACCCTGGCCTATTCCCAGGTGTACGCCGCCCTTATCGTCATCGCCATAACGTTTTCGCTGCTCATCAACGTCCAGTTCAGGATACGGAACCGGGTGTTGAGCTGGCAAAAAGGAACAATCCGATGGTAGAAGCGCGGCACAACGCGGCAATCCGCATCAGCGGCATACGGAAAACCTTTCCCCAGGCCGGCGCTCAGGCCGGCAGGTCGGAGATCGTGGTTCTGGACAACATCAACCTGAACTTCGAGCCGGGGGAATTTGTCTCCCTTATCGGGCCGTCAGGCTGCGGCAAGTCCACCCTGCTGCGGCTTATCGCCGGGCTTATCAGGCCGGACAGCGGGGAACTGCGTCTGGACGATGAGGAGATCGTCGCCCCCGGCTACGAGCGGGGCCTTGTGTTCCAGGACCCCACGCTGTTCCCCTGGAAGAACATCTGGGAAAACATCGCCTTTGGCCCGCGGGCGCGGGGGGTGTACCGCAAAGAAAAGGGGAACATCCCGGAATTTTTTAAACTTGTGGGTCTTGAGGGCTTTGAAAAGTCCTACCCCCACCACCTTTCCGGCGGCATGGCCCAGCGGGCAAGCCTGGCCCGCGCGCTGGTGAACAACCCCAAGGTGCTGCTGCTGGACGAGCCGCTGGGGGCCCTGGACGCCTTTACGCGCATGAACATGCAGGACGAGATTTTGAAGATCTGGGAACGCCGGGGTATGACCACGGTGATGGTGACTCACGATGTGGACGAGGCTATCTACATGGCCGACCGTATCGTGGTGATGTCCGCGCGGCCCGCCAAGATTGAACAGGTGATCCGGGTGGAGATTGGCCGGCCCCGGCAGCGGGACGACCCGGATTTTCTGGAACTGCGCGCCAGAATACTCCAGATACTGCACTTTGCCGGCAGCCGGCAGGAACTGCAGTACTACCTGTAAGACCCGTGGGTCAGGGAATTCCCCCTCCGTTAAATCTGTCTGACGGGGGGTTATCTCATAAATGAGGAGAGAACATGAAAAAAATTGTTGTGGCGGTTCTGCTGGCGGTTCTGACGGTGCCGGTCTATGCCAGGGGACGAACGGAGGCTCCCGTATCGGAAGACGATTACGTGGTAAAAATCGGGCAGGGGGTTACGGTCGGCCTGTGCAGCGCCCCCTTCTTTATCGCCATTGAGAAGGGCTACTACGCGGAGGAGGGCCTTAAATGGGAGCTGATTCAGGTCGATACCGGGCAGACCAACCTGATGTTGACGACCGGTCAGATCGACGTAACGAACAACCTGCTTGCCACGCTGATTCAGCCCCTGGCCAATGGTCTTGACGTGCGTATCCCCCTGGGCCTCCACACCGGCTGCCAGAAGGTACTGGTTCTACCCGACTCGCCGATTAAAACCCCCGCGGACCTTAGGGGAAAGAGAATCGGCACCACCGGCATGGCCTCAAGCGGGACCGTTATTACCCAGCGTTACCTGGCGGAGCTGGGAATCGGAGTCAGCGCGGACAACCTTGAGGTGGAGTGGGTCATCTACCAGTCCGCCGATCTTCCCCTGGCCCTTGAACGGGGTCAGGTGGACGCCATCGCCCTGGGGGACCCCACGGCCTACATCATCGAAAGCGAGGGTAAGGGCCGGGTCATTATCAACCAGGCCACCGACGATTACCTGAAAGATGAGTACTGCTGCGTGATCGTGGCGGGCAGCGATTTCATCAGGAACTACCCCCTGACCTCGGCGAAATTCGTGCGGGCTATTCAGAAGGCGGCGGCCTATGTGCAGAACAACCCGGAGGAAACCGCGCGGCTTATGGCGGAGCGGAGGTATGTCGCCGGGGAACCGGAGGTAAACGCCGCCATTCTGCGGACCTATGACTACCGTTCGTCGGTAAGCGGCGCGCGGATAGCCATAGGCCGGAACACCCGCGATCTCCAGCGGATCAAACTGGTGGGGGAGGACGTGGACCCGGAAGCCCTGACGCGGAGCATCTTTGTGGCGCTGGAGGGCGTGCCCGATTCCCTGTTTGAGTAAGGTGGGGCTGCTACAAAACCGGCCCGGTTTTTGAGCAACCCATCTATTTAAAAAACCAGAAGGCGCGGGCGGCCGCCTGGCGGTCGTTCCGTACCTTCGCCAAGTCTGAACATGATACCTCACAACGAGAGGTATCATGACATGATACATCACGACGTGGAGGCGCATGATGGCACGGATTGCGGGCAAGTTGACCGACCTGATCGGGAACACGCCGCTGTTGGAACTTGCCGGTTACAGCCGGGACCTTGGGGTCCGCGGACGGCTGGTGGCGAAACTTGAGTACTTTAACCCCCTGGGAAGCGTCAAAGACCGGATCGCGCTGGCGATGATCGAGGCCGCCGAACGGGAAGGGCTTCTGGGCGGGGACAGCGTTATTATCGAACCTACCAGCGGGAATACGGGGATCGGCCTTGCCTTTGTGGCCGCGGCCAAGGGGTACCGGATCATCCTGGTGATGCCCGATACGATGAGCGTGGAGCGGCGTAACCTTCTTAAAGCCCTGAACGCGGAACTGGTCCTTACCCCCGGCAAGGACGGCATGAAGGGGGCCATCCGCAAGGCGGAGGAACTGAACGCCCAGATACCCCATTCGTACATTCCCCAGCAGTTCAACAACCCCGCCAACCCGGAGGTACACCGGAGAACCACGGCGGAGGAAATTTGGCGGGATACGGACGGCCAGGTGGCGGCCTTTGTGTCCGGAATCGGCACGGGCGGCACGATCACCGGGGTAGGGGAGGTGCTCAAGGAGCGGAACCCCGCCGTAACGGTTATCGCCGTGGAGCCCTACGATTCGGCGGTCCTCTCCGGTTCCGCCCCCGGTCCCCATAAAATCCAGGGCATAGGCGCGGGCTTTGTGCCCCAGGTGTTGAACACCGCCGTGTACGACGAGATCTACAAGGTCCGTACCGGGGACGCCTTTGAAGCCGCCCAGCGCCTTGCCGCGCTGGAAGGACTCCTGGTGGGCATATCGTCCGGGGCCGCCGCCTTCGCCGCGACCCAGATTGCCCGGCGGCCGGAGTTTGAGGGCAAACTCGTGGTGGCCCTGCTGCCGGATACGGGGGAACGGTATTTATCCACCCCCCTCTTCGATTCCCTGGAACGGCCGCGCTTTTAACCGCGCCGCGCACGAGAGAGGTAAGACTATGACATGCCCAGGCGCCGTGAAAATCGATGAACGGTACGCCCATATCAGCGGCCGGCATCCCTGTTTTTCCGGGGAGGCCAATGTAAACCGGGGACGGGTCCACCTTCCCGTAAGCCCCGCCTGCAATATCCGCTGCCGCTTTTGCAGGCGCGCCTTTAACAAGGCCGAGCAGCGGCCCGGGGTCAGCGCGAAACTCCTGGAGCCCCATGAGGCCCTGGACCTGGTACGGCGGGCCCTGGAGATCTGCCCGGAGATTACCGTGGCCGGTATCGCCGGCCCCGGGGATACCCTGGCCACCGACCACGCCCTTACAACCTTCGCGATTATCCACCGCGCGTACCCGGACCTTATCAACTGTCTGAGTACCAACGGACTCCTGCTGGAGCGGCGCGCGGAGGAGGTGTTCCGGGCGGGGGTACGGACCCTGACGGTAACGGTCAACGCGGTGGACCCCCGTATCCTCGACAGGATCTGTTCACAGGTAATTCTGGACGGGAAGCTGTACCAGGGGCCGCAGGGGGCCGCAATCCTGATTGAGGCCCAAAAGCGCGGCATACGGAAGGCCGCCGCCCTGGGGATTCTGGTCAAGGTCAACATCGTGTTCATACCCGCGATAAACGGAGACCACATCGGGGACATAGCCCGGACCGCGGCGGAAAACGGGGCGGGGATCGTCAACATCATCCCCCTTATCCCCCAGTACGAATTCGCCGCGTTTCCCGTACCCGGTTGTACCGAACTGGCACGCGCGCGGGAGGCGGCGGAAGCCTACCTTCCCGTGTTCCGGCACTGCCAGCATTGCCGGGCGGACGCCGCCGGCATTCCCGGCAGGGGGGACCTGTCGTCCCTGCTCTACGGATACCGGGAATTTGATCAGACCTTTTCGCATGGCTAAACCCCGGCCGGTCCGGGAAAAACGTTTGTGGGAGAAACACTATGAGTAGATTTGTTGACAGACCCCGTTATACCTGCGCCCTGGGCGGCGCCGTGGGAACCCTCCACGCCATACCGCGGGCCATCACCATTATCCACGGGTCCGCGGGCTGCGGCGGCAACATCAACACCGCCCTTAACGCCGGGGCGGGCTACCTGGGCGGCGGTTACTGCGGCGGTTCCGCACTGCCCAGCAGCAACGTTGTGGAACGGGATGTGGTCTTCGGCGGGGAGGCCCGGCTGCGGGAGCAGATCCAAAGCACCCTGGAGATCGTGGACGGGGACCTGTACGTGGTGGTTACCGGCTGTATGGTGGACATGATCGGGGACGATACGGTGGCGGTGGTTTCCGAATTCAAAAACGCCGGAAAGCCGGTCATCGCCGTCCCCACCCCCAGCTTCAGGGGCAACGCCTTTACCGGCTACGAACTGTTGATCAAGGGCTTCATCGATCAGTACATCGAAAAATCGGACCGGAAGGACCCCCTGGCGGTGAACGTGCTGGGCATCGTGCCCGCCCAGGACGTGTTCTGGAAGGGCAATTTGCGGGAACTAAAACGACTCCTGGAAAAACTGGGCCTTAGGGTTAACACCTTTTTTGGTGAAGCCGAAACACTGGATAACATCAGGAACGCCGGATCGGCCGCCCTTAACGTTATTGTGTCCAACAATTTCGGGATCGACAGCGCCCGGCACTTCGAGGAAGTCCACAGCGTACCCTACATCGTAACGCCGTTCCCCGTCGGCGCCGTGGCCGGGGAGAACTTCCTGAAAACCGTGGGGAATGCCCTCAATATCGATCCTGCCCGTATTGCGCGGGTAATCGCGGAAGAAAAAAAGGTGTACTACAGCTACCTGGAACGGATTGCCGACATCTACAACGACGCGGACCTGCAGCGGTACGCCATTGTCGTGGGGGATTCAAGCTACGCCCCGGCGCTTACCCGCTTCCTGTCCGACGAACTGGGCTGGATACCGCGGTTGGTGGTGGTAACGGACCTCTTGGACGAAAACCGGCAAAAAACCGTTGCCGCCCAATTCGGCGCGCTTAATTCCTCGCTCAACCCGCCGGTTTACTTCGACTCCGACACCTCGTCGGTAAAAAAGTACCTGCGGGAGGTCTGGCCCCGGAACCGCAACAGCCGCTACTACGATTCTATGGGACCCACGGTTATCCTGGGCAGCGCCCACGAGCGGGACCTGGCCCAGGAGTTCGGCTTTCCCCTGGTGCCCATCACGTTTCCCCTTACCAGCCGCTGCGTTATGAACCGGGCCTACGCGGGTTTTGCCGGGGGACTTTCCCTGACGGAAGACATCATCACCTACCTCGTCATGGGACGGTAGGGCTTACTTGGTTGAATGGAGGTTCACATGAATTTTTTAGACGCTAAATCGGCTCCCAGCAGGGAGGATCGGCTTCACGCCGCCATTGCCTTCGGCGGCGTCTGCTCCCAGGTACGGACCTGTGAGAAGGCCCTCGCCTCAGGCTGCACCAACCTTTCCAGCCGGGCATTTACGATGGCCCAGGGCTGCCAGTTCACCCTGAGCCTGGGGATACTCAACTCCATCAGGAACGCGGTCGTGATCATGCACGGACCCATAGGCTGCGGTATCTGCGCCACCGGCAACCTGGGGCAGAACAAGACCTTTAAGCAGATACGCGACCCCGGGGCCGAAGGCCTCGTCTGGCTCAGCACCAACCTGGACGAACCGGACGTGATCAGCGGCGGGGAACGCAAACTGCGGGAGGCGGTGATCTTCGCCGACCGGGAATTCCGGCCGGACTCGATCATCGTCGCCATAAGCTGCGTCCCCGCCCTTATCGGCGATGACGTTGACAGCATCCTTGACGATCTGCAAAAGGAGACCGCCGCGGTCCTCGTACCCATCCACTGCGAAGGATTTAAGACCAAACTCATGGCCACCGCCTACGACGCCGTCTACCACGGCATCCTGAAAAAGTACACCCGCTACCCCGGCCGCCGCCCCCCCGTCTGGGAAAGCGACGCCGACAGGGTCCGTGAACAGTACCGGATCAGCCGGAACGTCAACGTTCTTAACGTGGGGTCCATGAGCCGCTCCGACGAACTGGAATTCAAGCGCCTGCTTGAAGCCCTGGGGCTTAACGTAACGTTTATCCCCTGCTACGCGGAACCCGAGGATTTTCAGTACGCGCTGGAAACCTCCCTCAACATCAGCATCTGCGGTACCCACGACGATTACTTTGTGGAACACCTCAAGGAGAAGTACAACATCCCCTTTGTCGTGGATACCATCCCCATCGGCAGAAAAAACACGGACCGGTGGATCAGGAAAATCGCCGGACACTTCGGCCTTGAGGGGGAAGCGGAAAACCTGATACGGGCGGAGAACGCCGCCCTTGTGGAGGCCCTGGAACCCTTCAAGGACACCCTGGCGGCCAAGCGCGTGTACCTTGCCGGAGGGGAAGTGCGGATCGTCGCCACCGCGGAGATCTGCCAGGACCTTGGCATGGAGGTCGTGGGCTTTAAGGCGCACCATTACGACCGCTTTGTGGAACCCATTTTCGACGCCCTGGAGAACATCGACGACGTGCAGTTCAGCGTCGCCACCAACCAGCCCTTTGAAATGGCCAACATCGTCAAACGCCTGAAGCCGGATATCCTGATTGCCCACGTGGGGGGGAACAACATCTCTTCCCGCTACGGCCTGCCCCTCCTGCCCCTGTTCGGCCCCGCGTACAATTACTGCGGTTACTCAGGCGTCTTCGAGATCGCCCGCCGCCTGAATCAAAAGCTGCGGAACTTTCAGTTCAACAAACAACTCTCGCTCAACACCCCGCTCCCCTTCAAACAGGACTGGTACGAAAAGGATCCCTTCGCGTACATAAAACCGGTCCCCATTGTCGAGGAGGCCACAGGCTAGCAGTTTGTCGCGCTTTCGCGCAAAATCTCAAATGAATCGCCTCATGGGTACCGCCCATGAGGCGATGCTCTGTACTAAATCGCGGCCCCTTCCGATACCTTCCCCTGTTCCAGGGCCAGAAGCCGGTCCGCCCAGAGTCCGGCCCATTCGCGCAGGGCGGATACCTCCAGCGGGGCCGGGGCCTTCGATGTTTCGTGGGCGGCGATCTTCTTTGCCAGCGAGCGGTATACCTCAGCCTGGGCGGAACGCGGCAGCGCCTCAATCGTTGTCTTGCCCTGCAGTTCGCTCTGCGTTACCGAAATTGAGCGCGGTATGTACTCCATCACCCCCGTTCCGGTTTTCGTTACAAAATCGTCGATAATCTCCCGCGAATACGGGGGCCCCATGGAGTTGGCGATCACCCCGCCCAGGAGCGCTCCCCCGGAATTGGAGTACTTGATGATCCCCTTGAACAGGTTGTTGGAGGCGTAAATCGACATAAAGTCCGATGAGGACACGGTAAACACGTGTTCGGCTATCCCCTCCCGGATCGGTACCGCGAAACCGCCGCAGACCACATCCCCCAGCACGTCGAAGATCACAACGTCCAGGTCCAGTTCCTGAAAAACCCGCTGCTGCTTGAACAGTTCCACCGCCGTGATAATCCCCCGGCCCGCGCAGCCCACTCCCGGAGCGGGCCCCCCCGCTTCCACGCAGTAGATACCGTTAAAGCCTTCGTAGATCACGTCCCTGGCCTTTACCGCAGACTGTTCCCGCAGCGTGTCCAGCACCGTGGGGATAAATTTGCCGCTCCGTAACGTGTTCGTGGAATCGCTTTTGGGATCGCAGCCGAACTGCATCACCTTAAGGCCCATTTCCGCCAGGGCCGCGCTTAGGTTTGAAGTGGTGGTCGATTTGCCGATACCCCCCTTCCCATATATGGCGATCTGCTTGATCTTCTTGGCCATGATACCCCCGCATCCTATAAATCCTATAATAATACTAGGTAATTACCCAGGGTTTTACTATACGGTATTGGGAAGGTTTGTGTCAAGGCCGCGAATTTGCGCCACGTTAAATCTAACCATAGCGGTGAATTTATGTATATTTTTCTATACAATCGTATATCACCTTGTTAGAACATATTCTTTCTCATTTATAACCATTTTATCATCAGAAATTGTACCAACAAAATGTGAGTTATTAGTGGTTATCTCAATACTATTCCCATTTATGACATAATTGCCTATTTCTAAGGCTAGCAGCATCGTGGATGCCGGTGTGTAACGATCTATCGAATACGTAACTAATGACGAATTTTTTGCAATCGCGATTGATTCATAATCTTGATAATCATCTCCCGCAATCACACACATATAGATAGAGGTATCCGTAGCCGATGTTCTAGTTGCACCGCCCGGCGTCGAAAAGCAGGAAATGAACAAAAATGACACAATCGCAACCGTTGTAATCATTTTAAAAATCTTCATTTAATTTCCTCCTGAAACTATTATTACACCAAAAACCGTTATTTGTCAACACATAATGTTCCATCTAAATCCATGACGATCATCTTTACCCCATAATCTTCTCCTTAAAAACCGTTTTCAGCATATTTTTGTAGAAACAAAAATGTCAATTATATACCCGACTAGCATTGCGCCTAACGTTCCGGCTGTATATGACGTTTTTGCGGTTGCGATAAAGGAAACCGTAGGTTTCCAGCAACCGTAAAAAATGTGTCTGTAGTGAGCGTGGGAATGGAGCGTAGCGGAATGACCTAGCGAACGGAAGACCAAGCCCGCTACCGCGGCGAAGCGTAAACAGACCTGTTATGTGCAGTATGCCCGTACACCATTTTTATATATAATTTTTCCCCATATAATTATTTTGTTATATTAATACCAATAATTTCCCATAACAAAAAACTGCGGGGTCTGTTGTGAAGCAACTGTCCCCGCTGACACGGAATCAGTATTACCGACAGGGACCACCACAGAGTTTTTGGCTATATCAAAAGCGCCACTCATTTAGACATCAATTAATAATTCTTTGAATATTTCTCTGTGTTTTTGAAGAAACGGTTTATTTTCATCAAATACTTTAAGAAGTTTATTATTTGAAAATATACCCATTTTATTAAAGACTTTTTCACCTATCCTATTTGACAATATTATGTTGCCATTATCCCCAAACGAGATATATCCTTTATCAAAAAATATATCAAAATTTGGTTGAAGCAACAGCCCATTGTATGGATTTAGCCTTTCGACATTGGTTGAATCCCGCCAGGGGAGAATATGCGAAGCAACAAGGAATTCTATGCTGGATACGCTGGTAACAGAACACCTACCCCATAGTTCAATTAATTTTTTTCTGAATATGCCTTGTCCTATTCTTGCCTTTATCAATTCATCTCTTTCTGTTGCATTTATATTTTCCCTGTGAATAATTTCAATGTCTGCTATTAATGATACATAAGAAGAATCGATAAATTGTCTATATTTATTTACAGCGGATTTAAAATCACTATAATGTGAACTATCTGTATATTTTGATCTATCGGCCTCTGTTTCCTTGAGAAAAGAGACTATATAATCTCCGTCAGGTATATGTGAATCAATGTTTATTCCTTCTTTTGAAAGATACCTAAGCCAACTAATATAGTTTGTTTTTGAACTGTAAGCATTAGGCCCGTTTACATCCATAAAGAAACGGAATTCCTGTTCATTTTCAATGTATGACATTCATTTACCCTCCAGTAAATCTCTGTCCTGTGCCCCCGCGAAAGGCGGTGGGAGGTTGTCCACGTCAAATAACCCTGCAAACTATTTGACACAGAACGCGGGGGCGACTCCAACCATACGGCTGGCATATTCGCCGGGATAGTTGTCAGGCCATCCAACACCGATGTCACTATGACCAACACTGCCAATAATGTTAAAATTAGATTGAGGAGACGGATCACCCGAACCAGAAGAATAAGCAACAGGGGAAGCTGACCACCAACTCATAGCTTTATTGCCCGCATTGTATTTTATCCGACGATGGTCATTTTCATCGTAGTATTCAAGTCGAGCCTGGTTCACTTTGGTTTCCCAAGCTTCGTTTGTAAAATAATCAAACCCGAATAACTCCCACATCGTCGGCAACCAAAGCCAGTCTGCCAGCGCATCAG
>JAIRND010000047.1 GCA_031258225.1 Treponema sp.
GCAAAACCGTGGTTATCGTGGTCCACGACATCAACTTCGCCGCAGCCTACGCCGATCACGTCATCGCCATGAAGGACGGGACCATAGCCGCCGAAGGACCTGTAGACCGGATCATCACCAAGGAAACCCTGGACGGTATCTTCGGCTTTGATTTTAACATCGCCGAAGTAGAGGGCAGGAAGGTGTGCCTGTACTTTCGCCATGACGCGGCGACATGACGTGGGCGGGGGACGGCAAAGCCCCACAAACTCCTCCCGGGGCTTGACCGGTCCGTTGACACTGCCGGCGAAAATGTATATCGTCTATAACTATGTTAGGTACACATAACTTAAACCACAGGAGGTTTTCACGATGAAAAAATGTATTGCGATGGCGGCGCTGGTCCTGGCGCTTGCCGCGGGATTATCCGCCCGGGCCAGGGTGGAGGGGGAAGCCCCGGCGCGGCTGGAGACGGTAAAAATACTCGACACCACCCTTGAGGAAGTTGAGGCTGTGGTAAACCCGCAGGTAGTGGCCATTTACGACTACTCAATCCTCGATACCCTGGCATCGGTGGGCTTTGAGCAGACGGGCATTAAAACCCTGGTGGTTCCCTCGCGGAGTACCCTGCCGGACGCCCTTGCCTATTACAAGGCGGAGGTTCCGGGAACCAGGATCATCAGCGGCGGCAGTCTCTTCTTTATCGACTGGGACGTACTGGACCTGGCGGCCCCCCAACTGGTGATCCTGGGGGGAAGGTCCTTTGGGATGAACGCCTCGGGACAGCGGCTTAACACGGAGGACGCGGCCGCGTTCCGCGCCAACACCTACAGCCGCTACAGCAACGCCCGGTTCATCAAACTTTCGGTGGACGCCAGTAAATCGACCCTGGACCAGGACATACTGCGGAACGTTACCGCCCTGGGCAGCATATTCCCCGCCCTGAAAGGGGACCTTGACGCCCGCTACCGGGAAATCAAGGCAGATATGGACACCATCAAGGCAAAGGCCCGGCAATCCGGGGCGCGGGCCCTCTTCGTCATGACCCCCGATCCCTCCTCCATCTCGGTGTTCCTTCCCGGCAGCCGTTTCGGCATGCTCTACAACGAATTCGGCTTTACCCCTGCGGACCCGTCGGCAAGCGCGGATTTCAGCGCCCACGGGGCCGCCACCGCGGCGGAATACATTCTGGCCGTCAATCCCGACGTTATCTTCCTGCTTGACAGGGCCGCCACCGTGGGGACCGAAGCCGGGGAGACGAATTTCAAAAACGACGCCTCCATACGGCAGACCACGGCCTTCAAAAACAACCGGATCTACACCCTGGACGGCGACTCGTGGTACACTATGACCGGGGGGATTCAAGCCACCAGGCAGATGATACAGGACCTGATGAGGTTTATTGATACACTGTAACGTATGTACATTGTCTTTGCCCTGGCTTCGGCGGTATTTTCGGCGTTAACGACGGTACTGTCCAAGCTGGGGCTTAAAAGCATCAATTCCCACGCAGCCACCTTTTTCAGGACCGGCGTTGTGCTGGTATTTGTCTGGCTCATTGTTTTCTTTACCGGCGTCCACACCCGGATCGCGGCCCTTTCAACAGAAAACCTGCTGTTTTTGACATTGTCCGGCATTGCCGGGGGCGCTTCCTGGCTCTGCTATTTCCGGGCGCTGCAGATAGGCAGCGTGAACAAAGTTGTGGCGGTCGATAAGTCCGGCATCATACTAACCATGCTGATGGGCATGGGCTTCCTTGGCGAATCGGCGGGGCCGCTCAAGATCATCGCCCTGTGCCTTATCGCCGCCGGCACCTACCTGATGCTGGAACCGAAGCACGAGGAAACCAAGGTGATACGGAGCCGCTGGTTCCTCTACGCCGCGCTTTCCGCGGTGTTCGCCTCCCTTACCTCCATCCTCGCCAAAATAGGCCTGGGTAACATCGACAGTAACCTTGGTACGGCCCTGCGGACAAGCGTTATCTTTGTCTTTGCGGGGCTGATGGTGCCGGTAAGCGGCAGCGCCGGGACCATGGGAACCATCAAGAAAAAGGAACTCCTCTTCCTGGGTCTTTCCGGCGTGGCCACCGGCCTGGCCTGGCTCTGCTATTTCCGGGCGCTCCGGCTTGGGGAGGCAAGCGTGGTGGCGCCCCTGGACAAGCTGAGCATTGTTGTTACGGTTCTGCTCTCCCGGCTTATCTTCCGGGAACGGGTATCGCCAAAAACAATCGCGGGCCTAAGCCTGCTTACGGCGGGAACCCTCCTGCTGCTGTAAAACGGTTTCCCCGGTCTGTGGATAGACACCCAAAACCGGATGCCCAAAACCGCGCGGCATGAAAACCGGGAGCGCCGTGTCCCCGTGCGACGCACGGACACAACGACACCCCCGGTTAATGAATGGAGGGACTGTTGAATTATGGGTAGAATCCAACAGCCTTGAATATTGAATCCGCCGAGAGAGGTAGCGGCAAATTCCTGAATTCCGGGGCGTTCCCAACAATCATACGATTGGGAACCACCCTTCTACGAGGCAAATTCGGCCTTGCCCACAAGCCGTTTTCCAAGTTCATAGCACTTCGTCAAACTGGCGTCATCGGGTTCCAGGTGGGCGATGATTCCCCCGTCCTCGACAACGGCGCCCAGGCCCTTCATCCGGTCAACCCAGTCCCGCATCCACTGTCCGTCGCCCCAGTCATAGGAGCCAAAGAGCCCCAGGGATTTCCCGCCAAGTTCCGCGGCGCCCAGACCCGCGATTAGGGGTTCCATCTCCGATTCTTCAAGGACTTCCGCCCCCATAGCGGGGCAGCCGAAGGCCAGAGCCGCGGCTTCCTTGACCAGGGCCGGCGTGGTTTCCGCCGCCTGTTTCAGCACCGCCTCCCCGCCCACATCAGTTACCCCCTGGGCAATCCGTTTCGCCATAGCCTCCGTATTGCCGGTACCGCTCCAATAGGAAATCAGAATCTTCTTCACGACAAAACTCCTCGTTACCTTGTTAGTTCTAACTTACAATATAGTTATATCTTGCTAACAAAAAAATGTCAACAGGTTTCAAAAAAAA
>JAIRND010000228.1 GCA_031258225.1 Treponema sp.
CCGCCGGCGCCCCCCCCCCCCCCCCCCCCCCCCCCCCCCAAATCCTGGACTGACCTAAAAATGCCAAACGGACATCGTTAACGGGGAATACCGTGGGAACGGAAGGACCGCGCCCTCCGGCGCGCCCTGGATCGTGGTTTATACCGTGCGTATGCATACCCCCTTGCATCTAAGGCTGCTGGTTCAAAATCTACTACCACCATTCGAAAAAAAGTACAAACCACGGTTCCGCGCCCCTTTCCTTTCGGCTTTACGCCATGATAGGCTGAAATCCGGATACACAACGGCATGAAAAAATTCCTGGCCTACCTTAGGCTGCGCCCCCTGGGCATGGTCTCTCTGATTGTCCTGGTTCTCCTCTACGCCATGATGGTCCTCGCGGAATTTGTCGCCCCCTACGGGGCAAACACCTCCTTCCCCGAACACAGTTACCATCCGCCCAACGTCAGACTGTACCGGGGGACGATCATGGCCCAGGAATGGCGGGTTATCAACACGGTGAACTTAACCTATGTCCGGGTACGGGACCATTACCACGGGATCCGCTTCTTCGGCAGGGGGGAACCCTACCGGCTCCTGGGACTCATCCCGATGGACCGGCATCTCTTTGTCGTTACCACGCCGGAGGCGGAAGACTCTGGCTACCCGGTCTTCCTGATGGGGGCCGACAACCTGGGACGGGACATTTTTTCCCGGATCGTCTACGGAAGCCGCATTTCCCTGACCATCGGCCTGGTATCCACCGCCATTTCCCTCGCGCTGGCGATCTTCTTTGGCGGCATCTCCGGTTATTTTGGCGGTCTGGCGGACTGGACGGTCATGCGGTTCGCCGAATTCTTCATGCTAATCCCCAGCCTCTACCTTATCCTGTTCCTCCGCTCCCTGCTGGCAAAAAACATGGACTCAGGCCAAGCCTACATCATGATCACGATGATCCTCTCCCTGGTGGGCTGGCCCGGTTCCGCCCGGACCATCCGGGGCCTTATCCACTCGATCAAGCGGGAGGAATTTGTCCTGAACAGCCAACTGGAGATGATACGGCCGGAACGGATCATCCTTAGCTACATCATCCCCCAAATTGCCAGCCTGCTTATCGTCAGTGTTGCCCTTTCCATTCCCGGTTTTATCATGACGGAAACCGTCCTGTCCTACCTGAACCTTGGAATCACCGATCCGGCGGTCAGTTGGGGCAGCCTTATCAGGCGGGATATCAGCACGCTGACCAACCTTAGGGCCTACCCCTGGCTCCTGTACCCCGTGTGGTTCCTCTTGGGCGTTACCCTGGCCTTCAACTTCCTGGGGGACGCGCTGCGGGACTACTACGATCCCTACCACACCATCTTCCGCCGCCCGCTGTTACGGCGGAAAAGACCGCCCGCCGGGACACACGGGACACAGCCCGTTG
Source organism: Treponema sp. (assembly GCA_031258225.1). Classification (GTDB taxonomy): domain Bacteria; phylum Spirochaetota; class Spirochaetia; order Treponematales; family Breznakiellaceae; genus JAISFT01. Next base: position 1,406 of record JAIRND010000228.1, read on the forward strand.
GGACGGCCGCCGCCGGGCTGTCCCCGGAGGATCCGCTTGTTGTCCGGGACCTTGGGGTCAATTTTTTCGTCCGGACCGGGAGGAACCTGGTAAGCGTACAGGCCGTGCGGGGGATTTCCTTCCACGTAAAAAGGGGCGAGATCCTGGGCATTGTGGGGGAGTCGGGGTCGGGGAAAAGCGTCTCCACCCAGGCGGTGCCGGGACTGCTCCCCGCCAACGCCGCCGTCTCCGGTTCGGTACGGTACCAGGGTACGGAACTCCTGAACCGGGGAACGGCCTTTCTCAGGCAGTACCGGGGCAGGCGGATCGGGGTCATCTACCAGGAACCGGGCCGTTCCTACGATCCCCTGCAGAACATGGGAAGCGTGTTCCACGAGACGTTCCGGAACAGCGATCCCGCCATAGACCGGAAAACATCGGACCGGAAGGCCGCCGCGCTGCTGGCGGAAACCGGCCTTGACCGGGGAGCGGAGCGGCTCTCCAACTTCCCCCACCAGTTTTCCGGGGGGCAACTGCAGCGTATCGGCATTGCCCTGGCGCTGGCCCAGGGCTGCGAACTCCTCATCGCCGATGAGCCGACCACCGCGCTGGACGTAACCATCCAGAAACAGATTGTGGACCTTCTCAAGGGTCTTAGGGAACGCCGGGGCATCTCCATCATCTTTATCAGCCACGATATTGACCTTGTGGCGGAAATCTCCAACCGGATCATGGTGATGTACGGGGGCCTTATCATGGAGTCGGCCCCCGTGGATTTTTTTACCGGGGCGAATCCCAGGGCGGCCCACCCCTATACCAGGGCGCTTCTGGCCGCCAGCCCCCGCTTCGGCAGCCACTACTCCCGGTCCCGGCTTGCCACCATACCCGGCAAGGTCGTGGACCCCGCCGCCCCGCCGCCGGGCTGTCCCTTTGCCCCGCGCTGCCCGGAGGCCGCGGAGGACTGCGCCGCCGCCATTCCCCCCTCCCCGCCGGGCGAACACGAACTGCGCTGCCTGCATTGCCGGCCATAGCCGCCGGTCCTGCCGGAAATTCCTGTACGTTTATCCTGTTCCGCGTCCGATAATAAGCCCATGAACAAGCGTGTCAATCTGCAGGATAATATTTTTATACTGAACAGCCGGCTAAAGGTGCTGCGGGATACCCTGATCCTGGACGTGGACCCGGCGCTGTTCATGGAAAAAACCATCGAGGATACCGAATTTCTGGACCGGGCCCTGGAAACTCTGCTGGAATACCTGCAAAACCACGAGCGTCTCTTTGAGCGGGACGAGGTTCTGGACTACCTTTCCGATCTGGAATGGGATTTTTCCCGGTTCCTGGGCGAACTTTCCGGCAGTCCCGGCAATATAAGCGCCGTTTCGTACCCGGCCCTGCAGGAACGGTTCCGGCTGCTGCGGGACCGGGGCGCCGAACGGCTCAAGAGCATTGGGGAGGACCGGAAGGCCACGGCCGTTCCCGCCACGGAAAGCGCCGTCAGTTCCGACGAACTCAATGAACTGCTCAAAGATTTTTGAGAAGTTCCCCCCGGCATGAGGATCACCGGCGGCACCCTTAGGGGGCGCGTCGTACAGGTTCCTCCGGGGATCATCCGGCCCAGCATGGACCGGATGCGGGAATCGGTCTTCGGCGCCCTGGGGGACCTGGGCGGCGCCTCCTTCCTGGACATCTTTAGCGGCACGGGTATCCTCGCGCTGGAAGCGGCCTCCCGGGGGGCCGGCTACGTCGAGGCGGTGGAAAACGATGAGCGGAAGCGGGCCGCCCTTATCGCCAACGTGGCCGTTTCCCCCGTCCGTATACACTGCCGGTTTATATCCGCCGAACTCTACATCAGGCGGGCAAAACGGAATTTCGACTATATCTTTTGCGATCCTCCTTTCCCCTACCGCTTTAAGTGGCAACTGGTCGCCGGTATCGCCGCGTCCGCCCTGGCGCGGGACGGCACGCTTATTATGCTGCACCGCCCCCGTGAAGATTTCTTCGATGATGACATAGCTTTCATTCGAAAATTACCTCCGCGTAAATTCGGCCGTTCGGTGGTGGAATTCCTGCGGGTGGATAAAGCGGCGCCATGACTGTGGAGGAATCGCGGCATTCTGGTACTATTTTTTTGACAATAACGGAATATGATATTATTATTGAATCGACAATGGTATAGTACATGGATTATAAAAAAATATTCGAGAAAATCGGAGACGGAAATTTTTTTGTAAAAAACACCGCGGGCCCCGTGTTGGACGGCGCGCTCAAGGTCTCCCTGAACCGCAAGGGAAACACCCTTTTTAACCAGGGGAACATCGAAGGCGCCCGGCGCGTATTCCTAACCACCGGTTATTCCGACGGGCTAAGCCGGATAGGGGATTATTACAAATCCCAGGGCCGGCTTCTTGACGCCCTTAAAATGTACTGGATCGCCCCGGATCACGCCAAATCGGAAACGATCATTATCCGGCTTTCAGAACTAATCAGAAAACTTATAGAGGAAGAAGAGGATACTCCCAATGAGTGAGATGAACGCGGCAAATCAGTTTCATAACGGGGAGTTCCACGGCGGAATCCCCCAGGCGGGGATTGAAAAGCCGCCGAAAATCGCCGAAATTTCCGACCTTTCCAGACAGGGATACCAATTACTTAAGGGGAACAAGATCGCGGAGGCCGTGGATTGCTTTAACCGGATACTGGAAGTGGATAACGACAACAACTACGCGCTGGTCGGCATGGGGGACGCCGCCCGCAAACGGGGGGGCTTTCTGGAGGCGGCGGGTTATTACCAGCGGTGCCTGGACCACCATCCGGGGAACAACTATGCCCTCTTTGGCCTTGCGGACTGTTACAAGGCCCTTAACCAGTTCCACAAGGCCATTGAAATATGGGAACAGTACCTGCTTCACGACAATACCAATATTACGGTCCTTACACGGGTGGCGGACGCCTACCGGAAGGTCCGGGATTTCAAACATTCCAAGATGGTCTACCTCAAAGTGCTGGAAATGGAGAATCAAAATCCCTACGCCATTATCGGCCTGGGACACCTGCACTACGATTTTAAGGAATACCGGGACGCCCTGTTTTACTGGGAAAAGATGTTTGAATCCAACCGGGAAGGGGTGGATATCCGGGTGCTTACCTCGATAGGGAACTGCCACCGGAAACTTAAAACCTTTGGCGAGGGCATCATCTACTTTGAAATGGCCCTCCGGCGGGAACCTTTCAACTTCTACGCCCTGTTCGGCCTGGCCGACTGTTACCGGGGCATGAACCAGCAGGACCGGTCCCTGGAGTACTGGAACCGCATTTTGGAACAGGACCCCCGCAACAAGGTGATCCTGACCAGGGCGGGGGACGCCTACCGCCACCTGGAAAACTACGAAAAGGCCGTGGACTACTACGAGCGGGCCCTGAACATCGAATTCGACATCTACGCGATGCTGGGCCTGGCGCTGGTGGCCAAGGCCCAGGGCCGTTATGCCGAGGCTGTGGAATCCCTGGGCCGGCTGATCCAGCAGGACCCCAGGAACTACCGGCTCTACCTGGAACTGTCGGAATGTTACCTGCGCCAGGGGGATAAACGCCAGGCCCATGAAACCCTGGAAAGTTTTCAGCGCCTGGGGATCCGCAACCAGGCGATCATGGAGGCGCTTGAACGGCTCAAAGAACAATAAGCCCCCCGGGTACGGTACAAAGCCTTAGCGGAATCCCCCTGGATGAACTGGTTCATATCCTCTCCCCCCTGCCCCCCTACAAGGCGCGGGAGGTGTTCAAGTGGATATCGCGGGGCGCCCGCGGGTTCCCGGACATAACCAGCCTGGGAAAGGAGGAACGGGAGGACCTTGCCCGCCGTTTTAGCCTCCGTTCCACGGAGCGGGGCGGACGGCTGGAGGACCGGGACGGGACCGTTAAGATCCGCGTAAACCTGCGCGACGGCGCCGGGACCGAGGCGGTGCTGTTAAAGGACAGGGAAGGCCGCGGTACGGCCTGCGTATCCACCCAGGCCGGATGCCCCGTGGGCTGCGTTTTCTGCAAGACGGGGTCGCTGGGCTTCCTGCGCAACCTGGACGCCGGGGAAATGGTGGAACAGTTCCTTCATATCAGGGAAATTGGGGCCGAACGCGGGGGGGAAGTCGGCCACCTGGTGTTCATGGGCATGGGGGAACCCCTGCTTAACCTGGAAGAACTGCGCCGGGCAATCGGGATCATCACGGATCCCAGGGGCCTGGGCCTCTCCAAACGCCGGATCACCGTCTCCACAAGCGGCATTGCCGGGGGCATCCGCGCGCTGGCGGACCAGAGTCCCCCGCCGCGCCTGGCCTTTTCGCTGATCAGCGCGCGGGAGGAACTGCGAAACGACCTGGTCCCCTCGGGCAAAACCAACCCCCTAACGCGGATAAAGGAGGCCCTTGCCCACTACCAGGACAAGACGGGACAGCGGATCACGCTGGAACTGGTGCTGCTTGGGGGCGTCAACACCGGCGCGGAAGAGGCGGCGGCAATCCGGAATTTCGCGCGGGGACTGGACGTGGTGGTGAACCTTATCCCCTGGAACCCCGTGGAGGGGCTCGGCTTCCGGGGCCGCGCCCTGCGGGAACCCTCCCCCGCCGAGGTCGGGGCGCTTGCCCGGCTCCTGGAGCGGGGGGGCCTTAACGTAACCCGCCGTTTCCGCAGGGGCCGCGGCGTTTCGGGGGCCTGCGGGCAGTTGGGGTGCGTTGACAGGGAAGGACAGCCCCGGTAAACTGATAACCGTTAGGAAACGCCCTCCTCAAAGGATCCGTTGATACCGATAGCGAGAGTGGTGAAATTGGTAGACACGCCAGACTTAGGATCTGGTGCCTTTGGCGTGGGGGTTCAAGTCCCTTCTCTCGCAAATAAGGCACATAACGGGGTTCTTGCACGCGGCGGATCGTGAACGGGCGTTGTTATAACCGACCCAAGACAACAAAAAGAGGAAGGCTTCAACGTTTTACGTTCCGGGGGAGCTTCCGCGGCTGGAGAGGAACATTGTGAACATACAGAAAGAACTAAGCCACCAGGAACATTCAAGCGTCAAATTAGCGATAACCGTAGCGAAGGATGATGTCCGTTCCCAGTACGACGAGATTCTGGGTAACTACGGCAAGAATCTCATTCTGCCGGGTTTCAGGCGGGGCAAAGTACCCAGGGAGGTGCTGCTGCGGAAATTTGGGGACGCGCTCAAGGCGGAGGTCCTGGGGGTCATCATCGAAAAGTCGATGGCCGAGGTCTTTGGCGACGAAAAAAACCCAAAGGAAGATGTTCCGCGGCCCCTGCCCTATTCCACCCCGACCCTTGCGGAGAACCCGGTTCTGGACCCGGAAAACGACCTTAGTTTTTCTATCGTCTACGATGTGTTCCCCACAGTTAAGGTCGGCGTCTGGAAAGGGCTTGAAATTGAGGTCCCGGAAGTGGAAATAACCGATGAGGACGTAAACCGGGAACTTGAGAAAATACGGGAACGGAACGCGATTGTCGTTGATCGTGAGGAGGGGGCCGGGGCGGAAACAGGCAACATCGTTACCGTCAATTACCGCGAGATCGACGGCGGCGGGGAACCCGTCCCCCATACGGAACGGCAGGATTACGTGTTCACCCTTGGAACGGGCACCAGCGTCTACCAGTTTGACGATGAGATACGGGGGATGAAAATAGGTGAGACCAGGGAATTTGAAAAAACCCGCCCGGCGGAAGAAGCCCCCTCCGGAGCGGCGGGACAAACGGTAAAACTCCGGGTAAGCCTTACGGCCCTGAAGGAGCGCAGACTCCCCGAGCTGGACGACGATCTGGCCCAGGATGTCGATGAAAAATTCAACAGCCTTGAGGAGTTAACGAACAATATCCGGGATTCCCTTAACCGCAACCTGGAACAGCAACTGCGCGTCTTCAAGATCAACCGGCTCCTGGAGCGGATCACCGCCGATACGCCGGTGGATATTCCCGAATCCATGATCCGTATTGAACTTGAGGTCCGGTGGCGCGACCTGGCCCGCGCCTACAACACCACGGTGGACCTCATCCAAAAGGGCATGGCGAACGAGGGCAAGAAGGTGGAGGACATTCAGAACGTCTGGCGGCCCGGTATCGTCAAGGCCCTCCATTCCCGGCTTATCGTGGAAACCCTTATAGAGGAACTTAAGCTGGAGGCCGGGGACGAGGACATGGAACAGGAGATAGCGAACATGGCCGCCGGTGAAACCGACCGGGCGGAAGAGATAAAAAAATACTACAACCAGGAACACATGAAAGGACAGCTTGAGGAGGAAATAAAGGAGCGCAAGTTCTTTGATATCCTGTTGGCGGAGAATACCATCAAAACCGGGAAAAAGGAGAATTATCTGGACCTTGTGGCCGATAATGGTTAGATTCAGGCTATGAACGAAAAAATGAACAGCATGGTCCCCTGGGTCATCGAGCAAAGCGGGGCCGGTGAGCGATCCTACGACATCTATTCCCGGCTCCTCAAGGACCGGATTGTGTTCCTGGACGGGGAAATAAACGACCTGAGCGCCGATCTGGTAGTGGCCCAGTTGCTCTTTCTGGACGGCCAGGATACGGACAAGGATATTAACCTGTACATCAATTCCCCCGGCGGTTCCGTTACCGCGGGGCTGGCGATATACGACACCATGCAGTACGTCAAAAGCGATGTGCAGACGATCTGCCTGGGCCAGGCCGCCAGCATGGCCGCGCTGATACTTACCGCGGGGGCCGCGGGGAAGCGGATGGTCCTTCCCTCCTCGCGGGTGCTTATCCACCAGCCCTGGGGCGGCGCCCAGGGGCAGGCCCGCGATATCGGCATCCAGTCGCGGGAGATTATCCGATTAAAAAAACTTACCATCCAGTATTTCGCCAAACATACGGGAAAAGACGCCGTAAAAATGGCCGCCGACATGGAACGGGATTTTTTCATGTCCGCGGACGACGCGGTTTCCTACGGGGTGGCGGATTCGGTACTGACGAGGGAGAAACATGGCAAAGATACGTAGCGGTTCCGGCAACTATGAACGGGTCTGTTCTTTTTGCGGCAAGAGCGCGGAAATAGCCCGCAGGCTTATCGCCGGTCCCAATGATGTGTTTATCTGTGATGAGTGCGTGGAGGTGTGCCGTAAGATCCTCTCCGAGGAGGAACACGAGCTTTCTACCCAGTTTACCGGGGACATTCCCACTCCCAGGGAAATAAAAAACTACCTGGACCTTTTTATCATCGGCCAGGACGAGGCGAAAAAGGCCCTGGCGGTCGCGGTTTACAACCACTACAAGCGGATTACCAAAACCGCCAAAGATAATAACGATGTTGAAATTGAAAAATCAAATGTACTCCTTATCGGTCCTACCGGTACGGGGAAAACCCTGCTGGCAAAGACCCTGGCAAAAAAATTAAAGGTCCCCTTCGCCATTGTGGACGCCACCACCCTTACGGAGGCGGGCTACGTGGGGGAAGACGTTGAAAATATCCTCCTCAAACTGATCCAAAGCGCCGGCGGGAATATCGCCGCGGCGGAACGGGGCATTGTCTACATCGACGAGATCGACAAAATCGCCCGGAAGGGGGAGAACGTCTCCATTACGCGGGATGTATCCGGTGAGGGGGTACAGCAGGCGCTTCTTAAAATAATTGAGGGGACCATCGCATCCGTACCGCCCCAGGGGGGCAGAAAGCACCCCAACCAGGAGATGATACGCATCGACACGACGAACATCCTCTTTATCTGCGGCGGCGCGTTTGTGGGGCTGGAGAAATTCATCGAACAGCGGGTGGTGCAGCACCCCATGGGATTCGGCGCGGAGGCCGGACGGCGGGGGCAGAAAAACATAAAGGAACTGTTCGACGCGCTGCACCCCGACGACCTTATCCACTTTGGGATGATCCCCGAATTTATCGGACGCCTGCCCATCACCGTAAGCCTTGAGGAACTGAAACGGGACGACCTTAAACGGATCATCACCGAACCCCGGAACGCCATCGTAAAACAGTACCAGGCGTCCCTGGCGATTGACGACGTAAAACTTGAGTTTACCGAGGGGGCCATCGACGCGATTGCCGATACGGCGATCAAGCAGAAAACCGGGGCGCGGGGACTGCGGGCCATCGTGGAAAAACTTATGACCGATATCATGTTTGAAATTCCTTCCATCCCCGGAAGCAAACGGGTCGTTATTACCCAGGATGTCGTAATAAAGTCGGAAGCTCCGGAAATACTTCCCCTCCAGAAGAGCGCCTGATGTGAAACCCTACCAGGGGTTATTGCACTTCGTCGCCGGGCTTAGGAACCGGGCGGCGGATCAGGTCCTGTCCACGGACAGCGGGAAACGGGCGCGGGAGTCCAAAAAAACGGAGCCGGAGGATGAGGAACTCGTTCTCCTGCCCCTAAAGGACCTGGTCCTCTTTCCCAACACCACGATTCCGGTCTTTATTACCCACCAGCACGGGATCGTCGCCGTTGAAGAATCCTTAAAACGGGATCACCGCCTTTTCGCGACCTGTATCCTTGACAACACCGGCCAGGGGATTCCCCCGCCGGCCACGCGGGCGGGGGAGGAGGGTGGCTCCGGTCTCATCTTTCCCGTCGTGGGAACCGCGGCCCGCATCCTCCAGAGACTGCGGCTTCCCGACGGTTTTATCCGGGTGATACTCCAGGGGGAGTACCGGGGGACCATCGCGAACATCAGGTCCCTGCCCGTGCCGCCGGGGGGACGCCGCTTTTCCGGGCCGGAAGACAGGGTCCACAGCTACAACGTGGCGCGGATAGAGGCGATACCCGGCATTCCGTTCGGCACGGGGGACACGGCCAGGCTTGCCATGATCCGGGCGATTCAGAGCGCCTTTACGCACTACGCCGACCTTTCAAAAAAGATAAGTTCCGATACCATCAACGCGGTTGAGAGGACGGAAAATCCCGAACGGCTTGTCAACCTTATCTCCAACGCGATGGCGATAAAAACCCAAAAGAAACTGGAACTCCTCTCCATCCGGGACAGTGAAACCAGACTGGAAACGCTTCTTGAAACCCTGAATCTGGAGATCGAGATCTACAGCGTCCAGCGGAATATTTCCGGCAAGGTAAAAAGCCGGATGGAAAAGAGCCAGCGGGAGTACATCCTCCACGAACAGATCAAAGAGATCAACAAGGAACTTGGCAGGGACACCGCGGAGGATGAATTTGACGATCTGGAAAAGGCCGTGGAGGCGCGTAACCCGCCGGAGGAGGTTCTGACCAAGGCCCAAAAGGAACTGGACCGCCTGCGCAAACTCCAGCCCCTGAGCCCGGAAGCGGGCGTGTTACGGGGCTACGTGGAGTGGATCCGCGATCTGCCCTGGAGCGAATACTCACCGGACTCGGTGGACCTGGCCCTGGCGGAGCGGATCCTTGACGAGGATCACTACAACATGCGTAAGGCCAAAGATCGCATCCTCGAATTCATCGCCGTGCGGCAGCTTGGCGCGGCCGGTTCCGGCGGGCCCGCGGGGATCAAGGGCCCCATTCTCTGTTTCATCGGCCCCCCCGGAACGGGCAAAACCAGCCTGGGAAAATCCGTGGCCCGCGCGCTGGGCCGCAAATTCGTGCGGATATCCCTGGGGGGCGTCCGGGACGAGGCGGAGATACGGGGCCACCGGAAAACCTACGTGGGGGCCCTGCCGGGGAAGATCATCCAGTCCATGCGCAGGGCGGGAACCATGAACCCCGTTTTCCTGCTGGACGAGATCGACAAACTGTCCGGCGATGTCCGCGGGGACCCGGCCTCGGCCCTGCTGGAAGTGCTGGACCCGGAGCAGAATTCAACCTTTACCGATCACTACATGGAAGTCCCCTACGACCTGTCCACGGTCCTGTTCATTACCACCGCCAATTCCCTTGCCGGCATCCCCTACCCCCTTCTGGACCGGATGGAGATCATCGAGATTCCCGGTTACGGGGACCATGAAAAACTTGCCATCGCCAAACAGTTCCTCGTGCCCAAGGAACTGGCGGAAAACGGCCTGGCGGACGCGAAACTCACCATTACCGACGAGGGGCTGCGGGAAATTATCCGCTACTGGACCATGGAAAGCGGTGTCCGGGCCCTGGAACGGGAGATTGCCCGGATTTTCAGGCGGATCGCGCGGGAGGCGGTGAAGAAGAACTTCGGCGCCCCGCCGGGAAAACCCCTGAGCGGCTTTAAGCGAACCATCCGCCCCGCCGATTTGGAAAAACTCCTGGGCCGGCGGAAGTACAAACGGGACGTGGTCTTCACGGAAGAACGGGTCGGGGTAAGCCACGGCCTGGCCTGGACCGAAACCGGGGGCGCCATGCTGCCCGTGGAAACCAGGGGTTTTGAGGGGGAAGGGGAACTGATCATCACGGGAAACCTGGGGGACGTGATGAAGGAAAGCGCCCGGATCGCCCTGTCCTGGCTGCGGAGCGCGGGGGAAAACTACCGCTTCAGGCTCAACATCGCCAAAACGGATTTCCACATCCACGTTCCCGAAGGGGCCATCCCTAAAGACGGTCCCTCCGCGGGGATCACGCTGGCCGCCTCCCTGCTTTCCACCCTCTGCCAAACTGCCCCCCGGCCGGGCATCGCGATGACCGGGGAACTAACCCTTACCGGCAGGGTCCTTCCCATCGGGGGCCTTAAAGAAAAACTCCTGGCCGCGCTGCGAAACGGCATGGAAACGGTGATCCTCCCCAACGGCAACCGGGACGATTGGGAGGAACTGGACCGGGACATACGGGAAGCCATACCTGTGGAATTCGTGGAAAACGCCGAAGACGCCTTTGCCCTGCTCTTTGGAACCGGAATACACCGGAGGGGCGCGTAAACCTTGCGCGAAGCGGGTTCAACCCGCTGTCCCTGGGGGCGCACTCCATTATTTCTCAAATATGCCGCGTATAAGGTCCTCAATGTCCTGTTCACGGACGGAGATGTTTTCAGGATCGTAGCATCCGATAAGCCGCGTCAGGGCCTCTTTGGTGCGGATGGATTTATCAACCTTTACCGTCCATGTCCGGGCCGCGTCCTGAAGCAGGCTGTATCCCTCGCGGGGAATCCATTCGGGGGGGCGGACAAATTCCATTTTTACGGTATAGCTTTTTTCGTAACGGGCCTTAAAATCCTCCAGGTTCCCGTCGAACAAGGTATGCCCCTTGTCGATAAGTATGAGCCGTTTGCAGACCGCTTCAATATCGTTCATGTCGTGGGTTGTCAGCATAATGGTGGTGTTCTTTTCGCCGTTTAACGCCGCAATACTGCCGCGGAGTATCTGCTTGCTCATCACATCAAGGCCGATAGTCGGCTCGTCAAGGTAGAGTACGTCCGGGTCGTGGAGCATGGCCAGGGCAAGGTTGGCCTTCATCTTCTGGCCCAGACTGAGCTGGCGCGCGGGCTGTTCCATAAAATCGGCCATGTCCAGGAGCCTGACATACCGCTCCCGGTTCCGCCTGAAAACAGCATCGGGAATGTCGTAGAGCTTTTGATACAGGGCGAAGGTGTCCGATATGGGCAGGTCCCAGTAAAGCTGGGAACGCTGGCCGAACACCACCCCGATGCGCCGGGCGTTCTTTTTCCGCTCCCGGTAGGGGACAATACCCCCAACGTTGATCTCCCCCGCGTCGGGGATAAGCACCCCGGAGAGCATCTTTATGGTGGTCGACTTTCCCGCGCCGTTGGGACCGATGTACCCGACTATCTCCCCCCGTTCTATCGAAAAGGAAATATCTTCCACCGCTTTTTTAACGGTGTATTCCCGGTGGAACAGGGACACAATGGCGCCCGCTATACCCGGCCTGCTTTTCACGATCCGGTAATTCTTGCACACGCCGCTTACTTCGATAAACGCCATATCAGCTCCCCGTGCTTTGGTATTTCGACAAACCCCGGTACCAGAGTTTAACGCTGAGGAAAAAGAGCAGCAAACCCACAAGAGGGGTAAACAAACCAAGCAAGGGCGAAAAGGGCATTCCCTCCCCGCGGCCCAGGATAACCGACGCGGGATAAAAATTCATAAACGCCACGGGGATGACAAAAGTCAGGATGAACCGCACGGCCGCCGGGTAAATGGTAATGGGATACCGCGTAAAATCCCTGGTGGTGCTGATAGCATCAAAGACAAAATTTTCCCCGATGATGAAAAAACCGGCGGCGCCGCAAAAATTAAGCTCCGCCGCCTGAACCAGCACCGCTCCGGCAAGCATGGCCAGGAACACCAGGAGCCCCAGGGGGCTAAAGCTGAGCTTGAGCCGGATGCCGGTAACGATAAGCATGACCACCGTCAGGCTTACGTGGCTCACATAACCGGGATTAAAACTGGTATACAATTCGTGAACAAAGGGACTCAAGGGCTTGGTAAGGGCGCTGTCAAATTCTCCGCTCCTGACTTTCGCGGCCAGGCCCGTAGAGGGACCGAACAGGCAGAAGGCGCAGAGGGAGTACGCGAGCAGGTCAAAGGAATACATAAAAACCATTTCGTCCGCGGTCCAGCCGGCGAGTACGTCGAAATTATTCACCATGATAAAGAGGACGGCAATGCGGGTACCGTAACTCAGCCACTGGGCGATTATCCCCGCCCAATACTGGGAACGGTGGGCCATGGCGCCCCGGAAAGAGAGCCTTATAAACTGAGCGTAGAGCAAAATAAATTTCCGCATGTTCAGCCTCCGTTGACGGTCAGTTTCTTCCGGGCCAATGTCCACAGGGCCTGGGCGCCGAGGGTAAGGATGAGGCACCAGAGCACGGCGATGGCCAGGGACCAGCCCGCCCGGGCAAGGGGGGCCTTTCCCAGGTAAAAATCAATGGCTTCAAAGGTAATGTAGCGGAAGGGGAGGTACCTGCTTATGTTTTGTAAAACGGACGGATAAAACCAGAGGGGTATGATGGCCCCGCCGAAAAAGAACACCCCCGCCCTGACGTACCAGGAAAGAAACCAGGTGGCCTGGGTCCAGAATGCCAAAAGGGCGGAAATAAAGATGATCTGAAACATGATGTAGATTCCCAAAAACGTTAAGGCGGAAAACATAAAAAAGTTGGCTGCCGCGGGCGGCAGGGGGAACCCGGCAAGAATACACCCCGTTATAAAAACGGGAATAAAATTTTTTAACAGGTGGTAAGAATTTTCCCCCAGCATGCCGCTGAGGAGGTAGAGCCTGAACGAAAAAGGCCGTATCAGGTGCATTACCACAGAACCGTCCCGGATTTCAGCGCCCAGGGTGTTGGCCATGCCGGAATGGGTCAGGGACAAGACAAATTCGTTAATCATGATATAGGCTATCATGTCCCCCATGCTGGTCCCGGAACGTATGCCGGCGCCAAGGAGGGTGTTCCACAGTACCAGCTCAACCAGGAAGTGAAACAGGGAGGTAAAAATACCGGTCAGCGCCGACAGGCGGTACACCATCTGGGACCTGAAGGCGCAGGTAAAATAGAGACGGCAGATGGATACAACCGACATCATTCATGCCGTCCTGACGCCCGCTTTACCAGCGCCTGTGTGCCCATGGCCACAGTGTACAGGGGCCGCTCAAAACGCGCAACCGCTGTGTCCGCGGGGCCGGCGCCTTACACGGTCTCCTGGATGATCCGCAGGGTATGTTCGGCGCAGCGATCCAGGGAGAAGGACTGGACCCGTTCAAGGCCCAGGCGGCGGCATTCC
>JAIRND010000065.1 GCA_031258225.1 Treponema sp.
CCCCCGCAGCGGTTCACGATAGGGAGTTAAGGTTAGGAGGGTATCAAACCTAAAACCTCAGGTTGAATGGTGTCTGACTACACCACAAAGAGGGCAGAGTCGTGGAGGGTCGGGAAGCACTGGAAGCACCAAAAAACCCCCACAATTACAATCATGACTGCGTAAGCAGCCCATTTATCGTGGTTTTTGCGACACAACGTGGAGCAAAAACCTACAAGCGCAACAGGCTGCTAGGCCAGAACAATTTCCACGGGGCAATGGTCGGAACCTTCCACATCGGGCCGGATGCGGGCGGTTGTTACGCGGTCAAGAAAGCCCCGGTCTACACAGTGGTAATCAATACGCCAGCCCACGTTCCGCAGGCGGGATGCGGCCCGGTAGGACCACCAACTGTAGTGCCCGGTTTCGCCGGGATGAAAGTGGCGGAAACTATCGACATAACCGGCGGCGGTAAACGAGTCCATCCAGGCCCGTTCCTCCGGCAGGTAGCCGGCGTTTCCCTCGTTCTCCTTTGGCCGGGCCAGATCGATGGGGGTATGGGCGATGTTGTAGTCCCCGCAGAGGACAATATGGCGTTTTGCCTGTACCAGACCCCTGCACAGGCCCATCATGGCATCGCAAAAGTCCAGTTTGTAGGGGAGCCGGGCCCCGCCGTCCTGGGAGTTGGGGAAATACGCGCAGATAAGGGTAAAATCCTGAAATTCCGCCACAAGAACCCGCCCCTCGCTGTCAAAACGCTCGATGCCCAGGGGTTTTACGCTTTTGGGTTTAACGCGGCTAAAGACGGCCACCCCGGAATAACCGGCCTTGCGGGCGCTTGCCCAGTAAGCGTGGTAGGCCTCCCCCGTACCGCTCCGGGGCTCGCGCAGTTCGGCTGAAAGCTGTTCGGGCCGGGCCTTGGTCTCCTGCAGGCACAGGATATCCGGGGCTTCCGCCTTGAACCAGGGAACAAAGTCCCGCTTTTCCACGGCCCGTATTCCGTTGACATTCCATGACAGGATACGCATCATACTAGTATATGTATACATCCGGCCAACTACAAGAAGGGGCCCGTTAACCGTGGCGGCGGTCAGGGAACACGGCGTCAGGCCGGCGGACAAACCTGAAGACAAATTATGGGAGCCCGGTGACTACATGGTCATCCTGCTAAACGATAACTACACAACGATGGAATTTGTCGTTGAAATTCTTATGTCCATCTTCCGAAAGAGCGAGGCGGAGGCCCACCGCATCATGCTGGATGTACACCAGAGGGGCCGGGGGCTTGTGGGCGTTTACCCCTGGGACATTGCCTGTACCAAGGTGGACCAGGTCCACATCGAGGCGGCAAAAAATGAATTTCCCCTGCGTTGTATTGTGGAAGAGGCCTGAGAAGTATAGCATAATCTAGTTTGGGAGCATGATATGAAAATCTCCGGTCACGTACAGGCGATCATCAACGCGGCTTATAACGAGGCGAAGGTACGCAACCACGGCTACCTGACCCCTGAACATATTCTTTACGCGGCCCTGGCCTTTGAGGAGGTACAGGGGGTTCTGGCCGCCTGCGGCGCGAATCTGGACCAGATCCGTACCGGAATGGAGGGCTATTTTGACCAAAAAGTCCCCATTATCAGTGATATCGAGCCCACCCAGACCGTGGGGTTCCACAGCGTTATCGAACGGGCGGTCATGCAGAGCCAGTCTTCCCAAAAGGACATGCTGGACGTGGCGGATATTCTGGTTTCCCTCTTTGATGAAGAACGGAACTACTGCTCCTACTACCTGAAAAAAGCCGGCGTTAAACGTTTTGAGCTGCTCAACGTCCTTTCCCACGGTTTTGACGGCGACAGCATCCCGATGTTCGATTTCAGCAAGCCCCCCCAGGGGGACGATGGGGGCAAGTACGCCGGTGAGGAAGAAGCGGGGGATCCGGCCCAAAAGGTCAGGAGCGGCAGACGGAGCGCCCTGGACCGTTACGCCACGGAACTTACCGCCCTGGCCCGTGAGAACAAGCTGGAACCGGTTATTGGCCGGGAGGCGGAGATGGATCGTACCATCCAGGTCCTCTGCCGCCGTTTGAAGAACAACCCCGTCCACGTGGGGGATTCGGGGGTGGGGAAGACCGCGATTACCGAGGGGCTTGCCCAGCGGATTGTGGCGGGCAGCGTGCCCCCCCGGCTGAAAAATTTTTCGATCTTCTCCCTGGACATGGGGGCCCTGGTGGCGGGAACCAAGTACCGGGGGGATTTTGAGGAGCGGGTTAAGCGGGTCATCGAGGAAATGCTTAAAAAAGAACGGGCCATCCTCTTTATCGACGAGATTCACACGCTCGTGGGGGCCGGTTCGGTCTCCGGCGGGGCCCTGGACGCCTCCAACCTGCTTAAACCGGCCCTGACCAGCGGCAAGATACGCTGCATCGGCTCCACCACCCACGAGGAATACGGCAAATTCTTCGACAAGGACCGGGCCCTTTCCCGGCGCTTCCAGAAGATCGACATTGCCGAGCCCAGCCAGTCCGACGCCGTCAAGATACTGCGGGGGCTTAAACCAAAGTACGAGGAATACCACCACGTCCACTACAGCGACGAAGCGGTGGAGGGGGCGGTGCGGCTTTCCGCCCAGTTTATTACCGAGCGGCGGCTCCCCGACAAGGCCATCGACATTATCGACGAAGCCGGGGCCTTTGCCCGGATACAGGCCGATAAAAAGGACGGCGAAACCAACGCGACCCTTAACGGCGAGGCGAACGCCACGATTCAGGAAGGAACCGTGGAAATTGTGGAGGTGGGGCTCCCGCTGATCGAGACGGTGGTGTCCCGGATCGCCCGGATCCCCGAACGTTCCGTTGGGCAAAGCGAAAAAGACAAGCTGCGGGAACTGGAACCCACGCTGCAAAGCCGGATCTTCGGCCAGGACGTGGCGATTGGCGCGGTAGTCCGGGCGGTTAAGCGGGGCCGGGCGGGCTTCCGGGCGCAGGACAAGCCGGTGGCCAACTTCCTGTTCGTGGGTCCCACAGGGGTGGGCAAGACGGAACTGGCCCGGCAGTTGGCGGATATTCTGGGCATCGTCATGCACCGCTTCGACATGAGCGAATACCAGGAAAAGCACACCGTGTCCCGGCTGGTGGGGGCGCCTCCCGGCTATGTGGGCTACGAGGAGGGAGGGCTGCTGACCGACGCCATCCGCAAACAGCCCCACGCGGTGGTTCTTCTGGACGAGGTTGAGAAAGCCCACCCGGATATTTACAACATCCTTTTGCAGATCATGGATTACGCCACCCTGACGGACAACAACGGCCGCAAGGCGGACTTCCGTAACGTGATCCTGATCATGACCAGCAACGCCGGGGCGCGGGACATCGGCAAGGGGCTTATCGGCTTTGGGGAGCGCCGGATGGACGAGTCCGCGGTACAGGACGCGGTGGAAAAGACGTTCACCCCGGAATTCCGGAACCGCCTGGACGCGGTGGTCCGCTTTGGCCACCTTTCCCGGGACATTATGACCAGCATCATCAACAAGGAACTGGACGCCTTTAAGGGGCAGTTGGCGGAAAAGAAGGTACGGCTGGAGGTAAGCGCCGCCTGCATCGAGCGCCTTGCGGAAGAGGGCTACAGCCGGGAATTCGGCGCGCGGAACGCCGGAAGGCTTATCGAGGACAAGATCAAGGGCTTCTTTGTGGATCAGGTACTGTTCGGGGACCTGAGCGCCGGGGGACACGCCCAGGTGGACTACCGGGACGGCGAATACAGGCTGGACATTCTGGAATCGGCCCTTGCCGGAACCCCTTACGGGCACGGGGATACCGATGAACTGTTGTCCCTCCGGCCCGTTGAACAGCCCCCCCGGGATCTGTCGCTGGAGATACCCAAAGGGATGGTCTGATGCGGTTTCGGGCGGGCCCGGATCCATCGTTTCCCTACATTGACGAACACTCCCGTTACAAATTTCCCGATCCCGCGGCAAGCAAGGGCGATATTGTCGCGGTGGGGGGGAATCTGTCCCCGGGAATGCTCCTCTCCGCCTATGAACAGGGGATCTTCCCCTGGTACAACCCGGAAGACCCTATCCTGTGGCAATCCCCGGACCCCCGGTTCATTATTTTCCCGGACTGGCTCCACATCTCCGACAGCATGAGAAAGGTTCTAAGGCGGGGAACATTCACCGTTACCTTTAACCGGGATTTTTCCGGTGTGATTGAGGGCTGCGCCGCCGCCGAGCGTCCCGGACAGGAAGGTACCTGGATAGGCGATGATATTATCGCCGCCTATACGGAACTGCACCGCCTGGGCTGGGCCCATTCGGTGGAAAGCTGGATGGACGGGGAACTGGCCGGGGGCTGCTACGGCGTCAGGCTTGGCAACGCCTTCTTTGGGGAGTCCATGTTCGCCCGCCGCGACAACGCCTCCAAGGCGGCCTTCCTAAGCCTGGCCCGTTACCTCTTTGACAGCGGGGTCCGCTTTATCGACTGCCAGATCCCCACGGAACACCTCCGCAGTCTGGGGGGCCGGGAGATAAGCCGGGTGGACTTCCTCTCCCTGCTGCGGGAAACCCTGCGGCAGTAGGGCGATGCCCTGAAAGCCCACGGAATCCACTTGCATAACATTGGAAACCGTGCTATAGTTGAGACTGTTCTAAAATGTCAGATTTTGAAACAGGAGGGTGCGGATGATACGGGTTTTTTCCCCCATGTTGGGCGTCAGCGCAACATTAACTAAAATTTTGTTTACCCCCCCC
>JAIRND010000066.1 GCA_031258225.1 Treponema sp.
CGGAGTTTGCAAGGTAAAATCGCCTCATAGGTGGTACCCATTCGGCGATTTTTTGGGTTTCACGCGCGAAGCGCGACAAACTGCTGGGCGGAATACCGACCGGCCTGTGGAATAATATACGTCTATCCCCGCCCCTGCCGGGAGGCGGTAGGGGGTTACGTTTACCAGCGGGTAGCGCCCCGCGGCTAACCGAGGGCAAAGCAAGATTGATGTAGTGCCTTCCCTGTTATCTCAGTTTTGTGCAGTATCCGCAAAAGGTGCTTTCTTCCCGTTCGTATATCTGCCTTTTTGACGAAGGCGGCGGGATGTACGCGGTAGTGTTTATGTTCACCGCGCCGCAAAAAGCCGACTGGTTTTTTTTAAAGCCAGGCGGGCAGGTGTTTGTGTCCCGCTTGTCTATTGTGAGACCACGGGCGCCGGGGAGCAGGTAACAATGAAGAATGAGTAGGGACGAAAGAGGAATTGACAACGCGGTCCGGAATGCCCTTGTACTTTTTTCCGGACTGTGGTATATTCATTGGAAGTACCAGTCCGGGATTCGCGATGATTAAACTGAAGGAGTTGGGGATGAAAAAGATTGTGGTTTTGGCCGGTTTTGTTTTTTTGGCGGTTTCTTTGTATGCTCAAAATATCAGTGATTTTGATATACAGGGGAATGATGACGGTACAATGACCATACTGAACTATAAAGGTACGGCAAAAGACATCGTTATTCCCGAAAAAATCTTTAACATGCCGGTAACTGTTTTGGTGAATGGCGCGTTCAAGTCGAAAGGCTTAAATAGCGTTGTGCTTCCTAATACCATATCATTTATAGGTGATAGTATTTTTGAAGACAATCAATTGACATCAGTTACCATACCCGAATCGGTAGAATATATAGGCAATTATGCCTTTAGAAACAATCGTCTTACAACTGTTACGATACCCGGTACAGTTGTAACAATAAATTATGCCGCATTCGCGAACAACCGGTTAACGTCTATAATTATTCCGGACAGTGTTAAAACCATCGGAGACAGCGCGTTTGAAGGCAATAGTATCACTAGTGTTGTTATTGGGAATGGTGTTGTGCATATCGGCGATTCGGCATTTGAATCACCCGCTGGCAATGGAATTTCCAGCATAACGTTGGGCAATTCGATCAAATGGATTGGAAATGAGGCATTTTATTGTAACCAGGCATCCCGGATTATCATACCTGACAGCGTGGTATATATTGGGGCAAGGGCGTTTGAACCCTATGTTACCAGAAATCCTACGTTGACTGAAATCAAGATTGGAAATTCGGTTGTCTTTATCGGCGCGGAGGCATTTGAAGATCATGGCGCGGCATCAATAGTTATACCGGATAGTGTTGCAAGTGTTGGTACGGCGGCATTTAAGCCAAGTATTCAAAATTCCCTGGTGGACATCACGATTGGACAATATGTATTCAATGGAGGCGCGTTTTCCAATAATGCTAATTTTGATACATTCTATAATGGCAACACCAGGAAAAGGGGGAGATATGTTTACGCAAACGGTAGCTGGAATTACAGTCCGCTGTAAAACAACCGCCACGGTTCGTTGGACCGCCGCGGTATGGTGACGGGCATATCACGAAAAATATCACGAAAAATTTTACTTGAAAAATTTTATTATGGAGGATGTTCTATGAAGAAGGCGGTCGTTTCTTTCGCGTTGGTGATGATGGTACTCGCGTCATGTTCTACTAAACAAAAGGTGGCGGGAACATGGATCGATGGTGAAGGTGAACTGTGGATCTTTGGTAATGATGGAAAAGTAATACAAGAGGGTGAGCGCGGGACATACAGCGCCACTGACACGCAACTGTCCCTTTCAGCGGATGGTGACACGGTGGTATTTGACTTCTCCATATCTTCTGACAGGAAAACGCTGCTTTTGAATAACGCCTGGTACGGTTCTCGCGCGCTGACAAAAACTCCTTCTCCTGTCAGCCTGGCTGAAAATAAATGGGCCGATGGTTCCATTACCTCAAGCGCCAGGGTTACCGCGTATTCATTCAATGCCGTGAGCGGAAAAACTTATTTTGTCTGGACAAATGATAGTTATGACGGCGACGAAACAAAATCACTTGATATTCAATTTAGTGTTTTTGACGAAAATGACGGGTACGAAGATGGTGATGATTGCTGGAGCGATCCATGCGAGTTCACCGCTTCACGCAACGGCCGCGTGACCATTGTAGTCAGGAGTTCCTACTACGATGACGATGAACTCGGTACGTTCGCGATAGCATACGGTACTAGCCCCACGCGGCCATAATCATTGGCGCCTTGGTCCGCTTTGCGCGCGGGGCGCGGCAAACCGCCATCACCGCGTGCGGCCGGATTTTTCTGTCCGCCACTTCTCTATGCGGTCGTATGCGGCGTTGATCCGCGTGGTTTTTTCGGTGGCCTTTTTCATGTTCCCCTCGTGCCCGGCGTGGCGGTCCGGGTGGTGCAGCTTGAGGAGCCGTTTGTAGGCGGCCTTGCAGTCCTCCGCGCCGGCGCCGAAGGGGAGCCCCAGTTCCGCGAAGTCGGGCCGCAGGTTTTCCGGGGGCGTGTTCACGTTCCGCGTTCCGCCGTCACTCCAGGCGCCGCCCGCGGCCCCGCCGGCGCTCCGCGTTCTGTTGTCGCTCCAGGCGTTGCCCGCGTTCCGCGTTTGGTTGTCGCTCCAGGCGCCGCCCGTGGCCCCGCCGGCGCTCCGGGGGTCGCTCCAGGCTTCGCCCGCGCCCTTCCGGTTACCGGTTTCCCCGTCCCGGAGAAAGCGTTCCAGCTCGGCCTCCGCGTCTTCCAGGTCCGGATCCCCCCTTCGGGACCGGCCGAATAGCCGCTCGTCTTCCTGGTTCAGGTAGCTTTTGATCACGTGTTCCAAACGGTCAAATATTCCCACAGTTCCTCCCGCGCGATGTTTTTTGTCCTGCTTCCTTGAGTTTCAGTATACCATTTTTTGAATTCTGATATAATGGAGCCGGTTCCGCCGCGCGCGGGCCAGAGGCGCCGCCGTATGGAAGGCGCGGTACTACGTTTGGTGTTATTTCCGGTGGAGGGCACATGAAAATCTCACGAAAAACTTTTGGAATCCTTTCGGACGGCAGAAAGGCGCGTCTGTATACCCTTACGGCCGGGGACCTGTGTTTTTCCGTTACCGATCTGGGGGCAACCTGGACCTCGCTTATCGTTCCTTCCCGCCTGGGCCGGAAGGAGGACGTGATCCTGGGGGCATCCTCCTTTGCCGGTTACGCCGGCGGCCAAAGCGCCCTGGGGATCACCGTGGGCCGTTTCGCCAACCGGATCGGCGGGGCCGCGTTTACGCTGGACGGTAAAACGTACCGGTTGGAACAAAACGACGGGCCCAACTCCCTTCACGGGGGACGGCGGGGCTATGACAAGGCCCTGTGGAAGGCGGATGCGTACAAGGAAAAGGACGGAGTCTTTGTGCGGTTCAAGCTGAAAAGTCCCTCTGGCGATTCGGGCTTTCCCGGCAGCCTCAACGTAACGGTAACGTACGGCCTTACCGAAAACAATGAACTTATCGCCTGTTACCGCGCAAGCGCCGATGAGTGGACCCCGGTGAATCTGACCAACCACGCCTACTTTAACCTGGCCGGGGAGGGGAAGGGTACGATCCTGAACCACGAACTTACCCTCTGCTCATCATCGTACCTGGAGGTGGACGAGGGGCTTATCCCCACCGGCGGCATACTCCCCGTGGACGGCACGCCCTACGATTTCCGTTCCCCCAAGCCCATCGGCAAGGACCTGGAAGCGGCGGTCAAGGGCGGGGCCCCCGGCGGCTACGATCACTGCTATGTGGTGGACGGGGAAGTCGGCAAACTCAGGCCCTGCGCGGAGATCTTTGAGGGAACCAGCGGCAGGACCCTGAAGGTACTCAGCACCCAGCCCGGCCTTCAGTTCTACACCGGCAATTTCCTCAAGGCGGTACCGGGAAAGGCCGGCGGGGTCTACAACCGGTACGACGGCTTCTGCCTGGAAACCCAGCACTTCCCCGATTCCCCCAACAGGCCGGAATTTCCGGACTCGATCTTCGGCCCCGGCAGAAAGTACCGCGAGAAAGCGGTGTTCGCGTTTAGCTGGTAAGTCCTTTTGGGCGCGTCCGGCCGCTTTGCCCCCGTGGGGCGGGCCGGACCGGTTACGCTTTACAGGTTGGCTATATCGTCCGGAGGCATACCGGTGAGTTCGGCTATCCGGTTCACCGGAATCCCCTGATCCTTCATTTTTCGGGCAACTTCACGCTTCCCCTCACGCTTCCCTTTTGTTATCCCCGCACGTTCCCCTTCGATCTTCCCCTGGCGCCGCGCGGTTACCATCCGGCTCTGCAGGTCTACCGCGTATTTGTATTCGCTCATCAGCCGGGCCCGCTCAACTTCGTCCTTGCTTATCGTTATTAATACTTCTCCAGCCATCGCTATTCCCTCCTCATACCTCAGTATCTCGTTGATCCTTTCCCGCTTCTCCCTGTCCTTCACGTACCGGAAAAATACCCCCCACCGCTCCTTCCCCGTCATCTCCCCCGCGGACTTTGCCAGCGCCTTTTCGACTTTCTCCAGTTCAACCGTGATGATCCGGCTCCTCCCGCCCAGCGCCACACGCCGTTCCGGGTCATAGTATTCAAGCCGTACCGGCTCGCACTGCTCCGGACTCAGGAACATCTCCACGTTCATCAGTTCCCCTCCGGAGGCTTTGCAGTACGGATAGCTGCCATCGCGCGCTCCTGTTTGTATTATCGTTTGTTTTATTGTTTCCGGAAAGCCATTATTGACGGCAGTCGGCAATTTCAGTTTTGGCCGCCGGTTTCCCGCTCCCCCGCCGGATTGATTTGGTAGGAGATCAACCGATCCTTATACACAAGTAAACGCCGATCTCGCTGTTTTTCCCGGACGCGCCTTGAAATTAGTCCCGGATGTATATAATTTAAGAGTATATCTTTGCCTGGACCGGCTAAATGAAAGAAGGAAACCATGGAAATTCAGTTGCAGGAACTCATCGATAAAATAAAGAGGGACGGGATTGAATCCGCCTCCGGGGAGGCCGCCCGCCTTAAAAATCAGGCGGAGGGAGAGGCCCGGCGGATCGTGGAAGCCGCCCGGAAGGAGGCGGAAACCATCGTGGCCGCCGCCCGGGCCGACGCCGAACGGGCGGAAAAGGCGGGGATTGCCGCCGTGGCCCAGGCCTCCCGGAACCTTATCCTGGCGTTCAAAGGGGAAATTCAGGCGGTTTTGGACCGAATTGTCGTGCGGGAGACCGCCGCGGCCTATAACGCGGACCTAATCAAGACCGTGCTGCCGGAAATTCTTAAAAATTGGGCCGCCGGGGGGGGCGACTCGCTTGATATTCTGCTGCCGGAGGCCCAGCTTGCCCCGCTGGAGGCTTTGTTCCGGGAAAAACTTGCCGCGGAACTCAAAAAAGGGGCGGAACTCAAGTCCGACCGGAACCTGGGGGCGGGTTTCCGCATCGCCAACCGGGACGGTTCCGCCTACTACGACTTTTCCGCCGAGGCGGTAGGGGACCTGCTCTCCGCCTACCTTAACCCCCGCCTGGCGGAAATCGTAAAAACCCAGGCAAAGGAACTATAAGCGGTGGGCGCCTATTATTACCTTGTCGCCCAGCTTCCCAGCCTTGTCTACGGTCAGGAACCGCCCATGAGTTCTGTCCATTTTCTGGATCTCGCGCGGACACAGTTGAGCGCGGAGGACGCCGCCCTGTTGTCCCTCCTTGAACCGCGGACGGGGGCCGGGCCCCGCGCCGAAGGGCCCTCCGGGTCAGGGTTTATCGACACATGGCGGGTTTGGGAGCGGGCCCTGCGTTTGAACCTGGCCCGGCTCCGCGCCTCCCGGCTTAAACGGGACGGGGCCGCGCCCGTGGACCCGCCGGCGGACCCGGCGGACGCGGCGGCCGTTGCCCACGGGGCCCTGGCCGCGGCGGAAAATCCGCTTGAGGCGGAGATCTTTCTGGACAGGGCCCGCTGGAACGCGATAGAGCGGTTCCAGGGGATACCCGCGTTTAGCCGGGACGCCGTATACGCGTACCTGCTCAAACTCCTCATTTTGGAACGCCGCGCCTCTTTCAAAGCGGAAACAGGCTTTGCGGAATATAAATCGTTATACGCTTCAATTCTGGAACACGCCCGTCCGGGCGCAGGAGAATCTACATGACTGGAACGAAAGGCAGTGTGGTAGCCGTCAACGGCAACATGGTCAGCGTCCGTTTCGACGGCGAGGTGTCCATGAACGAGGTGGGCTACGTTAAAGTTGGAGATAAACGGCTCAAGAGCGAGGTTATCCGTATCCGGGGGGATATTTCCCAGCTCCAGGTCTTTGAAATTACCAGGGGTATCACCATTGGGGACGAGGTGGAGTACACCGGGGACATGCTGGCCGTCGAGGTGGGGCCCGGTCTTTTGGGCCAGGTCTACGACGGCCTCCAGAACCCCCTGCCCCGCCTGGCGGAGGCGGCGGGTTACTTTCTGGAACGGGGGGTGTACCTTGACGCCCTGCCGCTGGATAAAACCTGGGAGTTTAGCCCCGCCGCCAAGGTTGGGGACACGGTAGAACGGGCGGATACCCTGGGAACCGTGCCGGAGGGGGCCTTTACCCACCGGATCATGGTCCCCTTTAACTTCTACGGGACCTATACGGTCTCCTCGATTAAACCCGCCGGTTCATACCGGGTCCGGGATACCATCGCGGAACTCCGGGATGAAAAGGGCGCGACGATCCCCGTTTCCATGTGTTTCCGCTGGCCCGTCAAGCGGCCGGTGGACTGTTACGAGGAGCGCCTAAAGCCCTCCGAGCCTATGGTAACCCGGGTCCGCCTTATCGACACCTTTTTCCCCGTGGCGCGGGGGGGGACCTACTGTATCCCCGGCCCCTTTGGGGCGGGAAAAACCGTTTTACAGCAGATCACCAGCCGCCACGCGGATGTGGATATCGTGATTCTGGCGGCCTGCGGCGAGCGGGCCGGCGAAGTGGTGGAGACCCTGAAGGAATTTCCCGAACTTACCGACCCCCGTACCGGCCGTTCCCTGATGGAACGGACCGTCATCATCTGTAATACCTCCTCCATGCCCGTGGCGGCGCGGGAAGCGTCGGTCTACACCGCGGTAACTCTGGCGGAGTACTACCGCCAGATGGGGCTTGATGTTCTGCTCCTGGCCGACTCGACCAGCCGCTGGGCCCAGGCCATGCGGGAAATGTCGGGCCGCCTTGAAGAGATACCCGGAGAGGAGGCCTTTCCGGCCTACCTTGAATCCACGATTGCCAGCTTCTACGAGCGGGCGGGGATTGTGCGGCTCCGGGACGGCGGCACCGGATCGGTTACTATCGGCGGGACGGTCAGCCCCGCGGGCGGTAACTTTGAGGAGCCGGTAACCCAGGCCACCCTCAAAGTTGTGGGGGCCTTTCACGGCCTTTCCTACGAGCGTTCCTATGCCCGTAAGTACCCCGCCATTCACCCCCTGGATTCCTGGTCCAAGTACAAGGGGATACTTCCCCAGGAGAAGGTTTCCTACGCCCACGGCTTTATGAGGCGCGGCAGCGAGGTGGAACAGATGATGAAGGTGGTCGGCGAGGAGGGTACAAGCCTTGATGACTACATCGTCTACCTCAAAGGCGATTTTCTGGACGCGGTTTACTTCCAGCAGAACTCCTTCGACCCGGTCGACTCCTCGGTAAGCCCGGAACGGCAGCGGCACGTGTTTTCCATACTCCTGGGCGTCATGGCCTCCCATTTCAGTTTTCCCGATAAAAACGAGGCCCGCGGCTGGTTCAACCGGCTCCGGCAGCGTTTTTTGGACTACAACGGTTCCGAATGGCAGAGCGACCGTTTCAAAACACTGGAAAAGGCGATTCGGGACGAGATAAGCTCCAAGACCGAAGGTCTGGACCCGGCGGGTCAAAAAATTATTGCCTAGACAGAGGAAACCATGAAAAAGGTATACAGTAAAATCGAATCCATTACCGGAAGCGTTATCACGGTCCGGGCCGACGGGGTCCGCTACGGGGACCTGGCGGAGGTGGATACCGTGTTCGGCACCTCCTTGGCGGAGGTAAACCGGCTGCAAAACGATCTGGTTTCCCTCCAGGTCTTCGCGGGGGGCCGGGGTATTTCCACCGGCGACACGGTCCGCTTCCTGGGCTACCCCATGCGCGTGTCCTATTCGGAGAACCTTATGGGCCGGGTCTTCTCCGGCTCAGGCGAACCCCGGGACAAGGGGCCGGCGCTCCGGGATAACCTTATCCCCATCGGCGGCCCTTCGGTGAACCCTTCCCAGCGCATCATCCCCCGGAAGATGATCCGCACGGGAATACCCATGATCGATCTTTTCAACACGCTCGTGGTGTCCCAGAAACTGCCCATCTTCTCCGTATCCGGGGAGCCCTACAACGATCTGCTGGCGCGGATCGCCATGCAGGCGGAGGTTGACGTGATCGTCCTGGGCGGCATGGGACTCAAGTACGATGACTACCTCTTCTTCAAGGATACCCTGGAAAACGGCGGCGCCCTCTCCCGGACGGTGATGTTTGTCCACACCGCCAGCGATCCCACGGTGGAATGTCTGATGATCCCCGACATGTCCCTGGCCGTGGCGGAGCAGTTCGCCCTGCAGGGCAAAGACGTGCTGGTACTCCTTACCGACATGACCAACTTCGCCGACGCGATGAAGGAAATTTCGATAGTTCAGGAGCAGGTTCCCTCCAACCGGGGCTACCCCGGGGACCTCTACTCCCAACTGGCCAGCCGTTACGAGAAGGCCGTGGACTTTGATACCGCCGGTTCCATCACGATCCTGGGGGTTACGACAATGCCCGGCGACGACGTAACCCACCCGGTGCCGGACAACACCGGTTACATCACGGAGGGCCAGTACTACCTCAAAAACGGCCGTATCGAGCCCTTTGGTTCCCTGTCCCGGCTCAAGCAGCAGGTCAACGGCAAGACCCGCGCCGACCACCGTGCCCTTATGGACGGCATGATCAAACTCTACTCCGCCTACCGGGACACGCTGGAAAAGAAGGCGATGGGCTTTATCATGACCGCCTGGGATGGCAAACTCCTCAAATACGGGGAGTCGTTCGAGCGGCAGATGATGGACCTTTCGGTGAATATCCCGCTGGAACGGGCGCTGGACCTGGGCTGGGAGATCCTGGCCGACTGTTTCAGCCCCGAAGAAACGGGCCTGCGAACGGAACTTATCAGCAAATTCTGGCCCAAAAAGGACTAAGGCCGTGGCAAAGATAAAGCTTACCAAGAACGAGCTGAAAAAACAGAAGGACTCCCTTAAAATGTACCGGCGTTACCTGCCCACCCTGATGCTGAAAAAACAGCAGCTCCAGGCGGAAATACGCATCACCGAGGTCCGCATCAAGGAACTGGGGGAGGAAAAGGAGCGGCTGGACGAACTTTTCAAGGTGTGGATCGCCGTTTTTGGGGAAACGGGGGTCTTTACCCCGGAGATCCTCAGGATTGTCCGCATAAAAACAGCCCAGGGCAACATCGCCGGCGTCCCCATTCCCCTGTTCGAGGGGGCCGAATTCGAGACCGCCCCCTACGATCTTGTCCTTAGTCCCCTGTGGCTGGACCTTGCCGTGGAAAAACTCAAGCAGGCCTTCCTCATCGATCTGGAAAGCGAGGTGGTGGAGGAGCAGCGCCGCAGGCTGGACCATGAACTGCGTATTACCACCCAGCGGGTAAACCTGTTTGAGAAGATCAAGATCCCCGAAACCAGGGGGAATATCAAGAAGATACAGGTCTACCTGGGGGATCAGCAGACCTCCGCGGTTGTGCGGGGGAAGATCGCCAAGACCGGATTAGAGAGGGCCGTTCAATGATTTTGCCCATGAAAAAGGTTTCCCTGGTGGTTATGGAAAAGACCAGGGAAGAGTCCTTAACAAAACTTAGGGAACTGGGGCTTGTTCATCTGGAGCGGAAGAACGTCGCCTCCGAATCCCTTTCAAAACTCCTTGACCGGAAAGCCAGGATCGAAAACGCCCTGGGGATCCTCCGTCCCTACGAGGCGGAGATGAAAAAGACCCAAGGGGGGGCCCCCCAGTCCGCCGTCCCCAGGGACCAGGTCCCCCGGCGGCGGTCCAGCGATCTGCTGCGCCCCGAAGACGCCTTTTATTCAACTGACGCGGTGAACACCCCGCCGCGCCCCGATCTGGTCGCCCTGATCCTGGAGTACGCCGACCAGCGGAAATCCCTGCAGGACCGGATGGCCGCCCTGTCCAGGGAACGCAGCCGCGTGGAGGAGTGGGGCGATGTTAAGAGCGGGGATTTCGCCTGTCTGGAGGAACGGGGGATCATACTTATCCCTTACAAACTGTCTTCACGGTCTTTCGCCGCCCTGCCGCGGGATATCCCCTTCATACGGTTGGGGGAGAACAGGAATTCGGTGTATATCCTAAGCCTGGGCGTGGAGATCCCGGGCGAAACGCCCTTTGCCTTGCCGGAATATTCCCTGGGCGAGATTGACAGCCAACTGGAAACGATACGGCTGGAGGCGGCGGATATTGAAAAACGCCTCCTCTCCCTGGGCTCACGGACGACGATTCTGGAAACGGAGGGGAAGACCCTGCTGAAACAGATCGAATTTGAGACCGCCCGCCTGGGCATGGACAGCCTGGAGGAGGTCCCCCCGGAGCGGAGCGTGGCCTGGATCACCGGTTTTATCCCCCAGGAAGACCTGGGACGCCTTAAAAGGGCGGCCGTGGAGAATTCCTGGGCGCTGGCGGCCTCCGATCCCGGGCCGGACGATGCGGTTCCCACCAAACTCAAGAACAACAGGCTGGCGGCCCTTATTACCCCGCTCACGGAATTTCTGGAAGTGGTGCCCGGCTATAACGAGGTGGATATTTCCGGCTGGTTCCTGTTCTTCTTCGTGGTCTTCTTTGGGATGATCTTCGGGGACGCGGGCTACGGCTGCCTCCTCTTCGGCATGGGCCTGGTCGCGGCCCTGAAAACCGCGAAAAAGGGGGTTCCCCAGGCCGTCAAGATGCTGCTCCTCCTCAGCGCGTCCAATATCCTGTGGGGGGTCCTTACCTGTACCTGGTTCGGCGTCGATCCGCTCAAACTCCCGGCCTTTCTGAAGGGCATTGCCCTGCCCCTTATTTCCGGGGCGGTCTCGGCCCAGGGGCCGGAGGCCAAGGCCCTGGTCGATCAGAACCTCATGATCTTCTGTTTCTCCCTGGCCCTGCTCCAGCTTTCCATCGGCCACATCATCGGGATAGGGCGGAACCTTAAAGCCGGTTCCCCGCGTTTCCTGGCGGACCTGGGGAACGTGGCCATGCTGGCGGGGATGTACAACGTGGTTCTTTTCCTGGTGGTAAGCAACGACGCGCGGCAGATCCCCCTGCTGCCCCTGGGCGTTTACGCCATTATCGCCGGTTTTGTTCTGAACTTTGTATTCGCCAACTACGAGGGCAGCGTCGGGAAATCCGTCGTGGAAAGTTTCAAGAACATCATTTCCGTGGTCCTGGGAATTACCAACGTGTTTTCCGACATTATGTCCTATATCCGGCTTTGGGCGGTGGGACTGGCGGGGGCGTCAATCTCTTCCACGGTAAATACCCTGGCCGGTCCCCTGCTGGGGAACTTTCTGGTGTTTTTGGGGATCATCCTCCTGGTCTTTGGCCACGGGCTTAACATCGCGCTTAACGTGCTTTCGGTGCTGGTCCACGGGGTCCGGTTGAATACGCTGGAGTTCTCCAGCCATGTGGGCCTGGCCTGGTCGGGTACGGCGTATAAGCCCTTTTCGGAGTAGGCTTTGGTAGGCGTGCGGCGCTTCCGCCGTCTCGCATAGGAGTTATCATCGACACGTTGTGTTGATAGTTGGTTGGACATAGGCGGCGTTTCCGCCGCCTTAACTAGGAGTTACCATGAATTTAGGATTGTTAGGTGCCGGTCTTGTAATGGGTATCGCCGCGGTTGGCTCGGCGATTGGCATCGGTATCGCCGGCCAGGCGGTAATCGGCGCGTGGAAGAAGTGCTATATCGCCAATAAACCCGCGCCCATGACCCTGCTTGCCTTTGGCGGCGCGCCCTTAACCCAGACCTTCTACGGCTTTATCCTGATGATGCAGATGAAGACCGCGGCCTTGGCAAATACGAACAACCAGTGGCTCTACCTTGGGTTCGGGTTGGCCTCCGGCCTGGCGATGGCCTTTTCCGCCATTGCCCAGGGCCAGGCGGGCGCGGCGGGCGCCGATGCCCAGGGTGAAACCGGCAAGGGCTTTACCCAGTACATCGCCATCGTCGGTATCTGTGAGACCGTTGCCCTGTTCGCCATGGTCCTTTCGATGATCAGTCTGGGTTAGCGTCGAATACG
Source organism: Treponema sp. (assembly GCA_031258225.1). Taxonomy (GTDB): domain Bacteria; phylum Spirochaetota; class Spirochaetia; order Treponematales; family Breznakiellaceae; genus JAISFT01. The sequence continues at coordinate 12,352 of JAIRND010000066.1, forward strand.
TTTGCGGCCTTGGCAGACGCGACCCGGACCATAAAAATAGGCGGCTTTGACCATGTTAAGGCCGTCTATCTCGGCGGCGGCCGGCCGCCGGTCATCCAGACCATGTGGAAGGACCGCCTCTCCGCCGGGGACCTTGCCGGCGCCCGCGGGGAGGAGATCGCGGCCCGCGTAGGCCGTCTTGGCGCTATGGGCTGCGGCCTCCTCCGTTTTGCCGTCCCGAACCTGGAGGCCGCCGAAACCCTGGGGGAACTGGCCTCCCGTGTCAGTCTTCCCCTGGTGGCGGATATCCACTTCGATTACCGGATTGCCCTCCGCTGCCTTGATTTTCCCATCGCCAAAATACGAATCAACCCCGGCACTATCGGCAGACGCGATAAGGTGGAAGCCGTCCTTGCCGGGGCAAAGGAACGGGGCCGGCCCATCCGCGTCGGGGTCAACGCCGGGAGCCTCCCCCAGGATCTGCGCCTCCTGGTGGAGCGGGGGGAGATGGACCGGAGCGGGGCCCTGGTGGAAGCCGCAGCGCGGGAACTGGAGATCTGCCGGGAATTCGGTTTTTTTGACTGCCTTGTCTCCATGAAGGCGTCCGGAACTGCCGATACTATACGGGCAAACCGGTTGTTTACCGGCAGGGGATATTCCCTGGACGGCGGCGCGGTTCCCCTCCACGTGGGCGTAACCGAGGCGGGCCCCCTGGTGGCGGGGGTGGTACGCAATACCGCCGCCCTTTTGGATTTACTGGCCGCCGGTATCGGCGACACCATCCGGGTTTCCCTTTCGGACAGCATGGAGAACGAGGTAATCGCCGCCAGGGAGATTTTGGGCCTGCTTCCCGGGGGCCGTGGCGGAATACCCGGCGTAACCATCGTGTCCTGCCCCCGCTGCGGCAGGAACAGCTTCGACACCCACGGTTTTACCGCTCGCTGGCTGTCCCGCCTGTACAGCCTGCCCAAACACGCCACCGTGGCCATCATGGGCTGTGTGGTGAACGGCCCCGGGGAGGCGCGGCAGGCGGATTTGGGGATCACCGGAGCGGGGGACAAGGTTTTGCTGTTCCGGCACGGCGCCGTTATCCGGACTGTCCTGGCGGACGAGGCGGACGAGGTTTTTCGTGAGGAACTGGAAAAACTTGAGGGGATGTCCTAATCTTGTACACTAGGAGCCTGTGGGACTTGTGGATTTTTGCGGCCTTTGACCGCAAAAATCTCCGATTTTCGGGCTCCTTTGGGAGTCTGCAAGGTAGAAAACGCGCAATTTTGCGCATTTTCTTTATCATTTGGGCTAAAGCCCCACAGACTCCTGGGGGGCCGGCTGTATGCCGTGTCTCAAAATTTTTATGGGGACCGTCCAGGGGTTAAGCGGTCCCGCAAGGGGTTATGAATGAAGAAGAAATTATTGTTGGTCTGTGTGGTCGGACTTTTGGCCGCCAACGTTTTCGCGGACCATCCCGGCGGCAAGCTGGGTGTGGGTGTCTTTGGCGGCGGCGGTAGTTCCACCGCCGCCGGGGGCCGCGGCAGTCTCGGCCTCAGCCTCAAACTGTCCGGTTTGCCGCTCTTTTGGGGCGTTACGGCGTACTTTGGCGATCCATTTTTGATGAATGTTTCGGCGGACTACTACCTTATCGACGACGACCTGGTAAAGGACGGCTCGTTCAACCTGGACTGGTTTTTTGGCATAGGCGGCTTCGGTCGTTTTTATATCAGCAGCAATGACTTTGCCGTCGACTTGGGGCTCCGGTTGCCCATAGGTCTGTCCTGGCATATCATCAACAATGTGGAACTGTTCGCGGACGTGGTACCGGGTCTGGGGATTAGCCTGCAGGGCAATCCCCTGGATTGGACCTGGGGAGGTGAATTGGGGCTCCGGCTCTGGCTCTAGTTCCGGCATGAAGTTAGGGAGGCGCTGTTGTACGTTTATCTTCGTTGTTCTGGGGGTCGTATGCGCCCATGCCCAGGAGGAACGGCCCTGGTGGTACCTCATGGAGCGTGGGAAGCTGTACTTCCGGCAGGGAGATTACGGCAGCGCCCTCCTGTCCTTTGAGGATGCCCGCCGGCAGCGGTATGACCGCTATGCCGGCATGGAAAAGGATTTTATCAATTTTTTGTCGCTCCCCGAAGTGCGGGCCATAGGGGATTCCCTGGATCTGGTTGACAGGTATGCCCGGGAACGGAACTACGTGGATGTGCGGCGGGCTCTGGACGAGCTGTACTACCGCTTCCCCCAGGATGATCTGGGGAATTCCGCCATTAGGGCCCTTGAGGAACTTGGCAAATTCAAGGATTACCCGGAGGCGGAGTACTGGATAGGGGAAGTCTACCGGGTTGAAAGTGAACTGGGCCTGGCCCTGGGGCAGTACCAGAAGGCCCTGGGCCTGAGCGCCCGCTTTGAGGACCCGAATTTTGAACTCGATCTGCTCTACAAAGTGGCGGACCTGTACCGGGCCCGTCAGGATTTTGGCCTTATGGAGGAGACCCTCCTAAAAATTGTGGAGGGAAGCAATACCCTGGGCCAAGCCTGGGATCCCCTCTGGTCGGGAAGTTCCGGCGAGTTTACCAGAAATTCCATGACCCGGACCCTGGGTAATTCGGGCCCCGCCCGTTTTCTTGTCATGTACCGCTACCACAACGGTTCCGTGGAGCGGGCCCACCGGCTTCTGGGCTTGTATTACTACGCCTTTAACCGGTACAACCGGGCGGCCGAACACCTGATGTTCGCCTTTCTTATCCAGAATTCGGTACTTATCGAGGAAGCGCGGCGGGACCGTTACGACTTTGTGTTTGAATCCCTGGAGAATCTGGCGGACAGCCTGGGGCGAAGGACCGACCTTCTTGACTACATGAACACGTCGGAGTACTACCGCTGCGCCTACTACCTGGGAAACTCCCTCTACGGCATCGGCAGGGTAAGTTCCGCCCGGAGTCTGTGGAGTTTTCTTGGCGGCAGGGAATTAATTGGGGAATGGCGCGCCCTGGCCCTTGCCCAGCTTGAGCGGCCCTCCGTGGAAAACCCCGTGGACGGGTCCTGAATTCACCTTGACAGCCGGCCTTGGTCCGTAGTAGGGTTATCACCACAATCAAACGCCAAATGGCAAGGAGATTACCATGGCCCAGGCCAGTAAAAACTCGCGCACGGGAAGCGCCACTCAGAAATTTATCTGTTCCTGCGGGGGCGAGGTCAAGATGAAGACCCTTTTTGAGAACGGAAAGGTAAAAAACGTCGCCGAGTGTGAAAAGTGCAAGCGCCTTGAGCGCCGTCCTTCGGATTTCAAATAGATGAACCCGCGCCCAGGCGCGGTGTTTCAGGTGGAGCCCGCCCGGCGGGCCATTACGACAGGTGGAGGGTTTTCGTTTGGCAGTTAAGAGCAAATCCGCTGAAAAGCGACACCGGCAGAGCGAGGAACGCCGGCTCAGAAACAAATCGGCACGAAGCGCGGTCAGAACCAGTGTTAAAAAGTTTGTCGCGCTGGCACAGAAAAGAGAAACGGCGGAAGCGGAGGCGGCGCTAAAAGATATGATCAAGAAGATCGATACCGCCGCGGGAAAGGGAATCATCAAAAAGAACAGCGCCGCCCGTAAAAAGTCCCGGATGCAGCGGCTCTTTAATTCGATAAAGGCCGCCCAATAGCCGGGCTCTGACGGTACTACGACCGTAGACGCGGCGTGGTAAGCACAATGGCATCTGGTAAGTATACCAAGGCGGATATTGTCGATTCCCTGTGTGAAAAAACCGGGATAAGCCGGAAGCGGGTACAGGCCGTTGTTGATTTGTTTATTGATGAGATAAAAAAAGCCCTGACACGGAACGCGTCAATTGAGTTAAGGGGTTTTGGTACGTTTGAGGTTAAACTCCGCAAAGGCCGTCCAAAGGCCCGGAATCCCAGAACAGGAGAAGAAGTGGCGGTTATTTCCCACGGTATCGCGGTTTTTAGGCCGGGCCAGGAATTACGGGAGGCCGTGTGGGACCGGGGACAGCCGGAAGCCGCCCCCGTACCGGATGATCATGAATCCGATTGCTAATTCACCGTTCAGACGTTTTGTTGTCAACCTGGGGCTCGCGGCCCTGGGCATGCTTCTTTTTGCCCTTTCCTTCCCCAACCCGCTGGTGGAAAAGGGTCTTCCCCTCGCCGCCTGGGTTGCCTGGGTTCCGGTCTTCCTGCTGGCCGGCCGCGTAAGCCTTCCCGCTTCAATCCTCTGGGGCGCCCTGTACGGCTGTGGGGCCTACAGCCTGTTCAACTATTGGATGGGCGCGTTTCACCCAATGGCGGGGCTCATCATCAATGCCATCTACACGGTCTACCTGGCGCTGGTGTTTCCCCTGCTCCGCCTGGCGCGGATCCTGTTTCCCCGGCGTTTTTACCTGATCCAGTGGGCAATCTGGCTGGCCTACGAGTACCTGCGGACCCTGGGTTTTTTGGGCTACCCCTACGGAATCTCCGGCTACTCCCAGTGGGAGATTATCCCCGTCATTCAGGTGGCGCGGCTGGGGGGAGTGTGGGCGGTCTGTGCCCTGGTTATGTTCCCCTCCGCCTGGCTGGGCGCCGCGCTGGGGGAGGCGGACCGTCCGGGGGCGATACCGGGGGCCCTTGCCGGATTTTTCCGCCGGGAATGGGCAAGCGCCCTCTGCTGGGGTGTCTGCCTCTGCCTTGCCCTTGGGTACGGGATCCGCGTCCGGGGGGGCTACGAGGACGCGCCCCATGCCCGTATTGCCCTTATCCAGCACAACACCGACCCGTGGCGGGGGGACATGGACGAGTACCGTCAGAATTTGCGGGTTCTAAGCCGCCTTTCCGACGAGGCCCTGCGGGCCGACCCAAAGCCCGACATGGTGGTCTGGTCGGAAACCGCCTTTGTCCCCCGGATCTACTGGCACGACAACTACCGGGATGACCAGGAATCCTGGGCCCTGGTCCGGGAACTCCTGAACTACCTGTCCTGGCAGGAGGTTCCCTTTGTCCTGGGCAACGACGACGCCCGCCTGGAGGGGGACGGACGCGGGGGCTGGGAGCGCGTGGACTACAACGCCGTGCTGCTTTTTGAGGGGGCGGAACTACGCGATCTGTACCGTAAACTCCACCTGGTGCCCTTTACGGAGTACTTTCCCTACGAGCGCCAATTCCCCATGATTTACGAGGCCCTGGTTAAGGCGGATACTCATTTCTGGAAAAAGGGGAAGGAAGCCGTGGTTTTTTCCGTTGACGTTTCCCGTCCCGGCGGCCCCGGTACCCTGAAATTTTCCACCCCCATCTGTTTCGAGGACACCTTTGGCTATTTAAGCCGTGAATTTGTGCGGAACGGGGCGGAACTTATCGTCAATCTTACCAACGACGCCTGGTCCCACAGCCTTCCCGCCCAGAATCAGCACTTGACAATGGCGGTGTTCCGGGCCGTGGAGAACAACCGCGCCATGGTCCGCTCCACGGCCTCCGGCCAGACCTGCGGGATAAACCCCGACGGCCGCGTCATCGCCCTGGCCCCCCCCTTTACGGAATCCTGGCTTACCGTCGAGGTTCCGGTGCTTACCGGCGGTACCACCCTTTATACCGCCCGCGGGGATTATCTGGGCGGGTTTTTTGTGGCGCTGGCGGCGGCCCTGTTGATTCTTGGCGCGGTATTTCGTATACTTTTTAACATTAAAAAACTGATTCCGCCGCGAAAAGAAACCGGTAGTTCGGCCCGGAGGTCGTTTGTTTAACGTGAACGCCCAGGGATGGCGGACGGTGGTTCCATGTTTCCAGGACAGGCGGTGGCGGCAAGGAATGGACCAATGAATACCCGAAAGAAGATACTCATAGTTGACGATGAGCAGCTTAACCTTGAGTTCTTCGAAGTTATGCTCTCCAAACTGGGCTTTATCGTCGACAAGGCGAACGACGGCCTGGAGGCCCTGGAAAAGGTCAAGCGGTTTTTGCCGGATCTTATCCTGCTGGATAATATCATGCCCCGCATGTCGGGCTGGGAAGTAACCAAGACCCTCAAGGCGGACCCCAAGTTCCAGGATATTCCGGTTGTTATGTTCTCCGCTCTTGACGATGTAAAGGACAAACTGGAAGGTTATGATCTGGGGGTGGAGGACTACATCACCAAGCCCTTTAACTTTTCCGAAGTCCTCGCCCGCATCCGGGTGGTTTTACGGAACCGGGAACTCTTCGCGCAGATTGCGGTGAGGGAGGAGCGGCTCAGCCTGGCGGAAGCCCTGCACGAGGACACCGAAAACAGCCTCCGCGATTTTATCCGCGGGCTTGATGAGATGGATGTGGTTCTGGCACAGTGTTCACGCTTGGGGGATGGGGCCGGGGAAGTTTCGCCGGTACTTTTGGAAGCGGCGGAGAGGAGCCGTTCCCTGCGCAAGCGGATAGCGGAACTGGAAGGCCGCATCGAAAAGACCATGGTGGAATGGGACGAGCTAAAGAAAAACGAAGTGGACCTTAGGGAACTGGAAGATCGGGGCCGGGGTTACGGGTCCCAGGAATAATCAGGACATGAAGACGGAAGCTAAAAAGAAAGACGCCCCGGACGAGGTAGTGCTGGGGGTAAGCACCAGTTTTGACGGGTTTCTCCGTTTTAGGGAAACCCTGCGAATCCGGGGAAAATTCAAGGGAACCATCGAGGCAACCGGGGCCCTTATCGTTGACAAAGGCGCGGTGGTGGAGGCGGATCGCATTTCCGTTACCTCCCTTACCGTCTACGGTACCGTGGTCGGCGCCGTATACGCGATAGACAAGGTGGACATGCTAAGCGGGGCGGAACTGCGGGGAGATGTTACCGCGGCGCGGCTCCGGATTGCCGACGGGGTGTTGTTTGACGGTCAATGCAGTATGACCGGGGTGGATAAAGAAGTGGAGATATTCTCCCGTCCTACCGGGGAAATAAAAGCGGAACTGCAGAGACTCCATGGGCCGCGGCCGGACTAACGAAACACCCGGAACCGCGTTCCCCCCCGCCGGTTTAGCGGCGGGGGCCGGTTTACCGGCGGGGGCCGGTTTACCGGCCCAACGTCTGGTGGAAGCCCTGCTCCACCGCCGCCGGACCATGGCGGCCGCGGAATCCTGTACCGCCGGCATGGTGGCGGATCTGGTCGCGCGGATCCCCGGCGCCTCACGGGTGCTATGGGGTTCCTTTGTTACCTACATGGTGGACGCGAAGGTCAAGGCCCTGGGCCTTGACCCCGGGGAACTGCGAAAATTCGGCCCGGTAAGCCGGGAAACCGCCTGCGCCATGGCGCTTGGGGCCCTGGACAGAAGCGGCGCCGATTACGCGGTGGCCGTTACCGGCCTGGCCGGTCCCGGCGGGGATGGAAGCGGGGTCCCGGTGGGCACGGTGTGGATAGCCACCGTAGACCGGGAACGGGTGCCCGCGGCCCGCGAGTTTCACTTTGAGGGGGCGCGGAACGAGATTCGCGAACGCGCCGCCAGGGAATCGCTTGAAGCCTTATTAAAGCGGATTTTATTGGGAGAAAGTGATAGAAATGAAGTTTCTTCTCCCGTTTAATTTTTTATAGGAGAACAGGTTTATCTATGGCAGTTGTACGGAGAAGCTCAAAGGCAAAGCCGGCGGAACTTCCGTTGGAGGAAGCGGTAACGGTGGACCGGCGAAAGAGGATGTTGGCGGAACCCCCCCTTAACGGCGAGGATTTTTCCGGTTCCGGTAATGAACCGGAGGAAACCCAACTGGAGTCCGGTGAAGACGGCTGGGATGGAGACGATAACCAGGAGGACAGGCCGGGGGGCCGGGTCGTGGTTCGGGCCCGGACCAGGAGGACTGTTTCGCCCCGTGAGTCCCGCGAACGGGATTCACGGCCCCGGCAGGGTCCCGTCGAGAACTACGACGGCGGAAACCCCTACGGTTCCCGGCAGCCGGCCCAGGCAAAGGTAAGCGGCGAGGGGAATTTCGCGCCTCCCCAGACCAAGGGACGGCTCCCCGTTCCGCAGGACTCCATGTCCCTGCCCAAGGAACTTCCCCCCATGCCGGACATCTACGGCAAACCCGAACCCCGCGGGGGGGAGGACAACGGGAAACCCCGGCTCTGTATCAATGAGCTTATCCGCCTGAACATGATGGACCTGCGGGATCTGGCGGCCTGCTACAACATTTCCCATGAAGACATGGTGAACATGAAGAAGCAGGAGATCATCTTCTCCCTGCTCAAGGCCCATACCGAACGGGGCGGGGTCATCTACGCCTACGGTTCCCTGGAGATACTCCCCGACAGTTACGGCTTTCTCCGGAGCCCGCAGAATTCCTACCTCCCCGGGCCCGACGACATCTACATCAGCCCAAGCCAGATACGGCTCTTCGCCCTCAAAACCGGGGATACCGTCTACGGACAGATACGCAGCCCCAAGGAACAGGAACGCTTCTTCGCCATGCTGCGCGTGGAAACGGTGAACTACGACGATCCCACCGTGGCCCAGAACCGTATCCCCTTTGACAACCTTACCCCCCTCTATCCAAACCAAAAGCTGAACCTTGAAACAAGCACCGACAGCATTTCCGAACGGATCATCAACCTGTTCTGCCCCATCGGGAAGGGCCAGCGGGCGCTGATTGTGGCGCCCCCCCGGACCGGTAAAACCATCATGATGCAGAAGATCGCCAACGCGATCACCAAAAACCACCCGGAGGTGTACCTGATCGTACTGCTCATCGACGAGCGGCCCGAAGAAGTAACCGATATGGAGCGGACCGTCCGGGCGGAGGTGATCTCATCGACCTTTGACGAACAGGCGACCCGGCATGTGCAGGTAACCGAAATGGTACTGGAAAAGGCCAAGCGCCTGGTGGAACACAAAAAGGACGTGGTGATCCTGCTGGATTCCATTACGCGCCTTGCCCGCGCCTACAACCAGACCGTCCCCACCAGCGGGAAGATCCTCTCAGGCGGCGTGGACAGCAACGCCCTCCACAAACCCAAGCGGTTTTTCGGCGCCGCCCGGAACATTGAGGAGGGGGGAAGCCTTACCATCATCTCCACCGCCCTTATCGAGACCGGCAGCCGCATGGACGAGGTCATCTTTGAGGAATTCAAGGGCACGGGCAATATGGAAATCGACCTGGACCGGCGAATTTCCGACCGCCGGCTATTCCCGGCCATCAACATCAAAAAATCCGGGACCAGGAAAGAGGAACTCCTCCTTACCGAGGAGGAACTCCAGAAAATCTGGATACTCCGGAAGGTTATCAACCCAATGGACGATATTGAGATCATTGAGCTCCTGATTGACAGGATGAAGAAAAGCAAGAATAATGAGGCTTTCCTGCGATCCATGAATACCGGTACCGCCGGCGTGGATTAGGCGTCCTTAAACCCTTAATGGGGAGTTGGACAAGGTGGAGGATTTGTTTGCATGAAAGAGAAGATACATCCCGCGTATGAAGTGACCACGATCACCTGTGTCTGTGGAAACGTGATCGAAACCCGCTCAACCGCCAGGAACCTCAAGGTGGAAATCTGTTCCGCCTGTCATCCCTTCTTTACCGGAAAACAGAAACTGGTGGATACCGCGGGCCGGATTGAACGCTTCCGCCGGAAGTACAACATCACCACGTAGCGGTTTGCCGCGCTTCGCCTCAACCGGGCCGCGATAAACGAATGGAACATAGCGCAGGCGGATTCTACTTGTTTTTCCGGGGCATAGCCCTACCCGGGAGGGATAGAGTACTGTTTGGGGTGTTCTGTAGGCTAAGGATGCGCCTGCAAAATTCCTAGCGTTTATCCTGTAACCCGTACAGGTAGCAGGCGGGGACGCTCCGCTTGGTGAAATCCTCGTCCCGCAGTTTTTCCGTCAGGACAAGGGGGCGCCGTGAAACCTCCGCGCTTAGCTTAAAACCCCTCATGTTAACGCTGAATATCAGGCTTCCCCCGGGGCTCAAAAGCCCCAGGCAGCGGTCCAGCAGGGCCCCGTGGTCCCGTTTGATGTCCAGCGTTCCCTCCATCATCTTGGAGTTGGAGAAGGTGGGGGGATCCAGGATAACAAGATCCCAGCGGCGGCGGGCGGCCCCGGCAAGAAAGGCCCGCGCGTCCGCGCGGATAAACCGGAATTCCGGCCGGTCTCCCAGGCCGTTCAGCGCGAAATTCCGGCGGCCCCAGTCCAGATAGGTGGCGGACAGATCCACCGAATCCACCGACACGGCGCCGCCCGCCGCCGCGTACACCGAGAACGAACAGGTATGGGCAAACAGGTTCAGTACCCGCTTGCCCGCGGCCATGCCGCGGATCAGGGCCCGCAGGAGCCGCCGGTCAAGGAAAAGCCCCGTGTCCAGCCGGTCCGCCAGGTTTACCTCGAAGCGCAGGCCCCCCTCGCGGACAATGAACCGGGCCCCCCGCCCGTTTCGCGGGGTTTCATGCCCCACACCGCCCCGTTGCCGCCGCCGCTCGCGGATAAAAAGGGCGGACCCGGGGATGTCCAGGGCCCGTCCGGCGGCCTCCTCCATCGCGCCAAGCCAGGCCTCCTCCTCCGCCGGATCCTTTTCGTAGGGCCTGCGGTACAGGGAACCGGCCACGAACCTTCCGGCGGGGGAGGGCAGCACAGAGGGCGGCCCTCCCCCGTCCTCCGTTTCCCCGGCATCCTCACGGTAAAAGTCCAGAACCAGCGGGATTTCGGGAATATCCCTGTCGTAGAGGCGGAAGGCGCCGGTTCCGGTACGCCGGGCCCATTTTGAAAGGTGCCGGTACCGTTTCCGCAGCCGGTTTTCCAGCATCAGGGCCTCTAACGCTGAATCGTGTCGTGTTGTCATTCGCTCCCCTGTCCCCGTACCTTGGTCCAAGTATCTTGGTACCTTAGCACAGGGAGCTGGTAATAGACAGGGGAAGCAAATTTACAAGGTCAGGGAAGATGGCTACACTTAGCCGTATAACCATGAACATTATCCGCTTCGATCAGTTCCGTGTACCCAGGCCCAGGCGGTGGATAAGACTGCCGGCGGCCATGTTGCTCCCCATCCTCGTGGCGGCCGCGGTTTTTTTCTTCCGGTCCCCGGTTCTGTTTGTGAGCGACGCCGGTTTTGATTATATGTACGGGTTCAGGCGGACCCTTGGCGCCCGCGTCTCCCTCTCCCTGCGGCTGTTCCGGCGGGTGAAACAGGTCCTTATAGCGGAGAACGCGGACCCCGAGGCGATGGTGTTCGCCATCGAGGAGGAGGAACGGCGCCCCTGGGCGGTTCTGGGCCATTCCCGCTATTCCCGGGGCCTTAACCGGTATGCCCTGCAGCGGGCGGATGTCAGGGTTATCATCATCGGGGAGGATCCCGGGCCTTCGGATCCGGGCCCCGGCCCTTCCCCCGGCGAGGGGGAGGCGGAACGTGTGTTTCCCGACGCCGCCCTCAATTCCTGGCGCCTGGGCCGCTGCGCCGCGTTACTGGCGGGGGAAACCGGGGGAGTCGTGCTGGTTTTTCAGGACCAGCGGGATTTTCCCGTGCGGCGGGAGGCTTTTCTGGCGGGCCTGCGGGAGGAAAGCGAAACCCTTGTTCCCCAGTACCTGGACCCCTCCGCCGCCTATTCGTCATGGGAACAGGTCCGCTGTGTCGTTCTGGCGGGGCCCGCGGAAGCCTACCTTGGCCGGGAACGGGAAATTCCCTGTCTTCTCTATTCGTGGATGGACAGCGCCCTTACCCCCTCTTCCGTCAAGGTTGTCGGCGACGATTCGCCGTGGGCCCTGGCGTTTGAGGCCCTCCGCGCTCCCCCGGACGGTTCGCCCTATAGGACCGTTCCCGCGGCCTTCGGCATCCCCTGGGGCAGGGCGGGGAATTTCGAGCGGTGGAACAGGCTGAAAAAGGCCCTTGCCTCTCGAATTCCCCAACAATTTCCGTAGATTATCCGGGCAAATTTGACAAATCTACCGATAAGAACTATAATGAACTTCGATGTTTACCGTTTCATCGTTCCGGTTTTCCGGGTGGAACAGATTAGAAAAGGAGTAATTGGATGAAACAGGGCTGTTTCAGGGTTATGTGTCTTGTTCTTCTGGTATGCGTGGTAGCCGTTCCGGGTTTTTCCGATGAGATTACCCTTAATTCCGAATCGTTTATCATAGAGTCGTTTGACGGAAGCGCCGCCCACGAGTGGCTTATCGCCGGAAAACTCAATACCTACGAGTATTCCTGGCGCTCAATGGCCAACAGATTCACGATGGAAGGGTATCCCAGACTCAACTCCGTGTCCGCCTGGCCCCAGGCCCTGTTCGGCTTTAACCGCCAGGGGAATGACTACAAGGCCCTGGGTATTTTGGGTAACTTTACCCGTCCGGGGTACAACTGGGTGGATATTTATCCGGTGGCATCGGGTTCAGACGGGGAGGAGGCTGCCTTTGAAATTCCCCTTCCGGGCCGGGTCCTTTACCTGGACCTGTGGGTATGGGGCGCCAATCACGACTTTTACCTGGACGCCTATGTCCGCGATTACCAGGGCGTTGTCCATGTGTTAAGAATGGGGGATCTGTTCTACAAGGGCTGGAAAAACCTGCGCGTGTCTATTCCGTCGCATATCAGGCAGTCCAAACGGGTCCTGCCCAACTACGCGGGACTGCACTTTGTGAAATTCCGGTTGTGGACCCGTCCAACCGAATCGGTCGGGGACTTTTATGTGTACTTCGATCAGTTTAAGATACTAACCGATACCTTTGAGTCCTTCTATGATGGCGACGATCTGGCGGATCCTGAGCATGTGCAGGAACTCTGGTCGGGGAATAACTAAGGGGGCCCGTAAATGAAACGTGTTGTTCTGTCCGCTTTACTTCTTTTTTGCGCCGCGGCGCTGTTCGCCCAGACCGAGGTGGGCGCGGCTGATCCCATGGAAATCGGCGTAAACAGTCCCAATCAGGGGCTGGAACTAAAAGAAATTTCCGTTGATAAATTCGAGATGGAAGGTTACTGGACTTCCCATATTTCCCCGGACAACGGGTATACCACCAGCCGGCTCTTTGTCGGCGCCCCCGCCGGAAAGGAGCCTCTGGAGGACGAAGACCAGTTCCAGATAGACGAGAAGTATGTACTGGGTACGCGGGTCGATTTTATCCACCGGGGCTATACCTCGATATACTTCCGCCCCCAGCACCCCATTCCCATAGAGGGGATCACCAAAACCGTGTCCCTGTGGGTGGCGGGCAGGAATTTCAGCCACGAACTGTACCTCTTGGTCAGGGATTTCCTTGGCCGCGAATTTGAACTGTACATCGGCAGGCTGGACTTTCCCGGCTGGAAAAAGCTGACCGTGGCGATCCCGCCCCCGGCGGACGACGGCAAGAACGGCGTTGTTCAGGGCGACTACCACTATTTTACCAGCAGGGGGATTATGGTTACCGGCCTCTTGATCAAACCCGATCCCTGGGAGACCTACGGCAGCTACTACGTCTACTTTGACGATATGAGGGCGGTAACGGATCTGTTCAGCGAAAATAACCGGGACCCCGACGACATGCCGGACGCCTGGTAGACCGGCGCCTCTGGCGGGGGCTATCTTGTTTGGAAACACGGGGCGGCGACGATAAGTTGCCGCCCTTTTTTATGCCCCGTCTCAATCCCCCCGCGCGGGATTGGCCGCGGCCGGCCGCGGCTTTGGAATTCGCGCCGCCTCCACCGCCCGGTAGCTGTAAAACCTCCCCTGGTTTCCGGTTCGTTCCACAACGCCCAGTTTCGCCAGGACGTAGAGGGTTTTTCGGGCCAGGGCTTCGGAAATCCCCGCGCTTTTGGCCAGGGAACAAACGGTAAAGTCCCCGTGGAGGGCCGCGGGGATAAAGCGGCGGTAATCCCGTGGTTTTTTAAGGATGATCGATTCGTGCCAGCCGCTCAGTTCCCTGCCGGTAATACTGGTCCCGCCCCGGCGCCAGGACCCCTTGCCGTCCTGGACCCGCCGTTCCAGCGCGTCGATAAGCGCCAGTTCCACGGTTAACCCCTTGAGCAGGGGAAGTTCCGGGGCGTAGAGAAGGCCCTTGAACAGATCCCAGGGCCCGCCCCGGCGGGGGCTCCTCCGCCTTCGCAGCAGCAGGGCCTCCGTGTTGTAGGTTTCGATGTACGCGGTAACAATAACCGGGTACACGATCCGCACCCGGTGGCGGGACAGAAGGTTCGTTACCTTTTCCCGCAGAGGGCCAAAGCTGCCGGTTTGAACCTCCACGATCTCCCCCTCCCCGGTAACGCAGTCGCAGACATAGTCCCCGCAGGCCTGTTCGATACGGCCGTTTTGCCCGCCGTAGTGGAATTTCAGGGCCCGGTGAAGGCCGCTTTCCCTCCGGGTACCGATGCCGGACTTAAGCCCGCGCATAGGGGAGGAGTTCTTCCGCGCTCAACAACTCCAGGTGATGAAACGTTTCACTGGTTCCCCGGTCTTCGTTTACCCGTATCCTGTACACCCGGAAGGCGATCATCCGGTTGGTGGGAAGGGGCAGGTCAAGAATCCGCCCGTTAATGTCCACCACGGCGTTCAGCGGGAGCCGTGAGGGGATTTCCTGGACATCACCTTCGGGAAAGACGATGAAGTACTCGGGTATAAGCATAGCCGCTCAATATTAGACATGATTGGCCGCCCGTGGCAAGAAACATCAGCAAACACGCAAAACGTATAGAATTACGCACAACCGGTTTGCCGCCGGCTTTACCGCAGGTAAAGTCTTGTACCCATCTTAAGCGGGCGCTTTGTTGCGCCGATAATTAAATTTATTTTTTTTAAATTTCACTTGACATATCCGACTACTTATGGTGATACTTACAGAGTAGTGGGATTTCGGTATTTTATTGGAAATTTCGTGATGAAGCGTGGGATCGATGACGGGCTTTGAGGTTGGCGGGACATATCCAGGCACGCTGGACGAAAAGTGGCGGCTTGGAATTCCCATCAAGCTGCGGGACAACTACCAGGGGCCCCTGGTTATTACCCTGGGGCTGCAAACCTGCGCCTGGATCATGAGGCGGGAAGTCTGGGACCGGATGACTGAAAACCTTACCGGTTCAGACGGCCTTACGGAGGAGGAGCGGGACCATGTGGAGTTTCACTATGTCGCCTCGCAGGTGGATGTGGAGATCGACAGGGTTGGGCGTATCGTCATACCGCAGCTTATCCGGCGTTACGCGGGCCTGACCAAGGACTGCATGATCCTGAACCTGCAGGATCGCCTGGAGGTCTGGGATGAAGACCTCCTGGTGGCCCAGTTGCATGAAAACCAGGCCGCGGTAAAGGCGGTTGTGGGCAAAAAGAGGTTGAGATAGCGATGGGATTGATGGGGCTTTTTTTGTCGGATATCTAGGGACTTGGGAGGGGAACTAACGACATGGAAGCGATGCACGTTCCGGTACTGGTGGAGGAGACGATTCACTGGCTTGCCCCCCGCAAGGGGGGGGAGCTGATGGTAGATTCCACCCTGGGAGAGGGAGGCCATAGCTATGCCTTCCTCTCCCGTTTCCCGGAACTCAACGTCATCGGCGTTGATGTTGATCCCATCATTCAGGAAATCGCCAGGGAACGGTTAAAGGTCTTTGGAGAGCGGATTAGGTTTCACTCAGGGTGGGCCCAGGATTTTTTCAGGGCTTACCCCAAAGAGTCCAGGCGCCCCGATACCATTTTAATCGACCTGGGGATAAGTCTTTTCCACTACGAGAAATCCGGCAGGGGGTTTAGTTTCCGCAAGGACGAAGCCCTGGACATGCGGCTGGACCCCCTGCTGGGTCCGGGGGCGGCGGAACTGATAGCCACCCTGGGGGAGCGTGAATTGGCCGATCTGTTGTACGCAAACGCGGAGGAGCGGTATTCCCGCCGTATCGCCGGGGCAATTGTGGAAGCGAGAAGGCGGGGGGCCCTCCGTTCAAGCCGGGCGCTGGGGGAAGTGGTGGAACAGGCGGTGCCGCCGTCCTACCGGAACGGCCCCCTTCACCCTGCCACAAAAACATTTTTGGCCCTGCGTATCGCCGTAAATGGGGAGTTGGCCCGGCTTAGGGATCTTTTGGAGGCCGCCCTCCTGGTTCTGGAACCGCGCGGCAGGCTGGGCGTCATCAGCTTTAATAGTGGGGAGGATCGTATTGTGAAAGGATTTTTCCGGGAACAGCGTAGGGACTGTACCCACCCCATGGAAGCGCCGATACATAGAATGGATGACTGTACGGTTGTTCTTCTAAACCCCAGGGGGACAGGCCCGACGGAGATGGAAAAGCGGGTTAACCCCCCCTCCCGAAGCGCCCGGCTGCGGGTAGTGGAAAAATTACGCGTCAAGGATGAATCGTGATGAAAAAGTATCCGCTGGTTTATGTCGCGGCCCTGACCATACCGGCCATGTTGGCCCTGGTTTCCTGGCAGTCCACCCGGTACATGAACCTGGAACGGGAACTGGCCGCCCTTGAAGCCGAACAAGAGGAGTACGTGGAAACCAATAACCGGCTCATCGCGCAGATCGCCATGTTGTCATCCCCGGAGCGGATTGCGTACGTTGCCAGGGAGCAGTTCGGCTTAATCCGTATTCGGCCGGAAGATGTGCTGCAGATAAAAATTGCCGGGGAGGGGGAGCCTTGATTTACGCCGTGAGTCCGTCCACGCCGATTCTCATGGATTTTGCCCGCCTGGGCGCGGCGGTTTCGGGCCGCGTCCTTGGTCCGCCGCGGGGGGGCTTTGGCTCGGTCCACGTGGATTCCCGGAAGATAAAACCCGGTTCCCTGTTTGTCGCGCTGGAAGGATCCGTTCAGGACGGGCACCGCTATGTGGAAGCCGCCTTTCAGGCCGGCGCTTCCGGCGCCCTGGTGGAACGTTCCCGGCTGGAGGATCCGGCCCTGGGCCTGGGGGAAACGGCGAAACGCTATGGCCGGACCCTTGTCGTCGCGGAGGACACGCTTAGGGCCCTGCAGGACGCGGCGATGGTTTACCTCCAGGGCTTTCCCGGGCTGCTGCGAATCGGCCTGTCCGGTTCCAGCGGAAAAACAACGACAAAATCCATTGCCGCGGCGATCATCGGCGGAGAACGGGAAACCGTGATGAACCCCATGAATTGGAATTCGGAAACCGGGCTTCCCCTGGCGGTTTTTGAGGTACGGGCCCATCACCGGGTTGGGATCTTTGAACTTGGGATGAACCGGAAAAACGAGATCGCGGAACTGGCCCGCGTCCTTAAGCCGCGTATAGCTCTTATCACAAACGTGGGCCTGTCCCACATCGGCAGGATCGGCAGCGCCGAGGGGATCGCCATGGAAAAAAAGCGGATTTTTCTGTACCAGCGCGAAGACGACATTGCCCTTATTCCGGAGGACTGCCCGTTTCGGGATCTGCTCGCGGAGGGACTCAGGGGGACCCGGCGTTTCTATGGCCCGGAAAGCGTTGGGGGCCTGGGACCGGTACGGGACCTGGGACTTTTGGGGAGCGAGATTGTGTGGGCCGGGAAAACAGTCCGTTTCAGGCTTCCGGGCAGGCACAACCTCGCGGACGCGGTGGCGGCAATCGCCATAGCGCGGGAACTTGGAATTGGCGACAAGGCCATCAGGGAGGGGCTTGAATCGGCGGAGCCCCTGGACGGGCGCAGCGAGGTCATTACCGGAACCATGACGGTGATACGGGATCTTTACAACGCGAATCCGGAATCCGTTGCCGCCGCCATAGGTTTTTGTGATGAACTTGACTACCCGGGACGGAAGGTGTACGTCCTGGGTTCCATGCTGGAACTGGGGGACGCCTCCGCCGAGGCCCACCGGGAACTTGCCCGGACCCTGAGCCGTTCCGCCGCGGACATGGTGTTCCTCTACGGCGGCGAAATGGAAGCGGCCGCCGCGGCCCTGGCGGAAAACCGGGGGGCCGGGGAAGGAACACCCCGTTTCTTCCACACCAACAGCATGGACGAACTTGGCTCCGCCCTGCGCGGTTATGTCGCGCCGGGGGATCTGGTATTGGTAAAGGGATCGCGGGGCTGTGAACTGGAACGGCTGGACCCGGTGCTTCTGGACGGGGGGGAGGAGAGAAAGTGTTCCTAGAGTTTATTTATCCCCTTACCAAATACGTTACCGGGTTTAACGTCTTTGTTTACCTGACGTTCAGGGCGGCCTACGCGGCGCTTACCACCCTGCTTATCGCCTATATTTTCGGCCCCTCGATTATCGCGATGCTGCGCAAACTAAAAATAGGGCAGGCGGTCCGAACCGACGGTCCGGCTACCCATCTGGTGAAAGACGGAACCCCCACGATGGGCGGTATCATGATCATCATCTCCATACTCTTTGCCATGCTGCTCTGGCAGAACATCCACAATACCAAGGTGCTTCTGCTGGCCGTTACCCTTGTGGCCTTTGGGCTTATCGGCTTCCTTGACGATTACCTGAAAGTTACCAGGCACAACTCCGCGGGCCTCCCCGCCTGGGCGAAACTTGCCGGACAGTTTGTTATCGCCGGCGGGGTGGTGGTGTTCCTGTATATCGAGGGGGGGGAGGAGAGTACCCGCCTCTACCTGCCGTTCTTCAAGAATCCGGTAGTGGACATGGGTGTCCTATGGATACCCTTTGGCATACTTTTGATCGTGGGGGAAAGCAACGCGGTTAATTTTTCCGACGGCCTGGACGGGCTTTTGGCGGGTCTCTTGATCATGGTGTTCATCGCCCTGGCCATTCTCTGCTATTTGTCCGGCAGATCCGATTATTCTTCGTATCTTGGCATCCCCTATATTCCGGATTCGGGGGAACTCACCATCTTCTGTCTGGCCGCGGCGGGGGCCTGCATAGGATTCGTTTGGTACAACGCACCACCGGCTGAGTTGATGATGGGGGACGTGGGCAGCTTGTCCCTGGGGGGGGTAGTTGCCACCATTTCCCTCATAATAAAAAAGGAGATATTGGTTCTTGTTATCGGCGGGGTATTTGTAATGGAGATTGCCTCCGTCGTTATACAGGTCGTTTCGTACAAGATCCGGAAGAAGCGTATTTTTCTAATGAGCCCCCTGCACCATCACTACGAATTATCCGGTCTTGCGGAGTCTAAAATTGTCATCCGTTTTTGGATTCTTGGGGGGCTGTTTGCCATTATAGCCCTTTCCACGTTAAAAATACAATAGGGAATATGATGTACCAGTTCCAAGCGGAAAAATCACCCCGTTTCGCCGGGGAAAATCACCTTCTTGCCGCCACGGTGTTTTTGCTTACCGGCCTGGGACTGGTGGTTCTCTATTCCGCGTCCTACGAGTCCGCGGCCCGTTGGTTCCGGGATGGCGGGTTGCATTTTGTATCCCGGCAGCTCGTTGCGGCCGGCCTGGGACTGGTGTTCTTTTTTATCACGTCGCGGATGAATCTTAAGTACGCGCGCTCCGGGGCGAGGGCCCTGCTCATATTCTCGTTCATTCTCTGTATTCTTGTCTTTGTTCCCGGAATTGAGGATCCCAGAAACGGGGCAAGCCGCTGGATCAAAGTGCCCGGCGGTACCTTTCAGCCGTCGGAACTCGTAAAACTGGCGCTTCCCCTGTACCTGGCCTATAATTTTGACAAAAACCGGGATGGCCTTAATAAAATTACCACCGGGGTGCTGCTGCCGGTACTGATCACCGCCTTTTTTTTCCTGATAATTTATCTTCAGAACAATTTCTCTACCGCCGCGTTTATCGCGGCAAACGCCCTTGTTATTCTTTTTTTGGCCGGTTCCCGGTTGTATTATTTCTTTTCCGGTATTATACTGTTACTACCATGCGCGGGACTTTTGATTCTGACCAAGGAACACCGGCTGCGGCGTATTCTGAGTTTTCTTAGGCCGGAGTGGGATCCTCAGGGCGCCGGATACCAGGTTGATTCAAGTATGAAGGCCATCGCCGCAGGGGGGGCATGGGGGAAGGGATTGGGACAGGGAACCAAAAAAATCGCCAGTATTCCTGAGGTACATTCCGATTTCATCTTCTCCGCGTTTTCGGAGGAACTTGGGTTTATGGGTGTTGTTGTAGTGTTTATCCTTTTCGGCGTATTTGCCTTTCTGGGGTACCGGGGCGCCCTGCGGGCCGGCGATACCTTCAGGCGGCTTTTGGGCTGCGGCCTTGTAACGACGATTATCACCCAGGCCATGCTGAATATCGCGGTGGTTTCCGGGTCCCTGCCCGTCGCCGGGCTTCCCCTTCCTTTTTTCTCCGCCGGGGGCTCCTCCCTGATAATTACCCTGGGCATGGCGGGACTGCTGGTGAACGTGTGCCGATCCCGGGATGATAACCGGTTCCCGGCCCTTTCCCGCGCCGGCACGGGGGGGGCCTATGGCGCATAAATTTATTCCACAGGTTCCCTCTCCCAGGGTCCGGAAAGCCCAGGATGCCCGTGGAATTCGCCGGGAGCTTCCTGAAGAACCCCCCCCGGGGGATGTTCCGCCCGGGGAAGAACCGTTAAAAGGCCGCGAAGGCGGCGGACTGGAAAGGGGAATCAAGGTTATCATTATCGCCGCCGCCTCCGTACTGGTCATCGAACTCGTCTGGCTCCTGGTTATCAGCCCCTGTATGCCCCTTTCCCGTATCGAGATAACGGGGTTTCCGGAACTGGAGCGGAGTGAGATCCTGCTGCGGGGCGGTATTGGGGAACGGAGTTCCTTTATTTCGGTTGACCGGCGGGCCGTGGAAAAGAACCTTGAGCGGATAAAGGAGGTGGAATCCGTCAGGGTAACGAAACAGTTTCCCGGAACGGTAAAGATACTGCTGGTGCCCCGCGTGGCGGTGGCAATGGCCCTTACCGTGATTGACGGGCGGCAGGTTCCCGTTTACTTTGATCGCCACGGGGTCGCGTTTAAGACCGGCGGCGTCCCATACGGAGCCCAGTCCCTGCCGGTACTTTCCGGTCTGCCCCTGGAGGGGGATACGCCCCTTTCGGCCCTGTACCAGCCCCTGTTTGCCGGCCTTGACCGGATTCGCTACGCCGACGCCGGGTTGCTCGGGGCCGTGTCGGAGATTAAAGTAAATAAAAAGCCGTATGACGGCTTTGATATTATCATGTATCCGGTACACATCCCCATTCGGGTTCGGCTGGAATCGGTGTTGAACGAAGACTCGTTGCGCTATATTATGCTTATGCTTGATGTGTTCAATTCGGATACCGGCAGGACAATCGAAGAAATCGATTTTAGAGCGGGAACCGCTTCGTATAGCGTAAAGGAGGTCTCCTCTGGCTACTGATAATATGATAGTCGGTCTTGATATCGGCACGAGTAAGACATGTGTCGCCGTAGGCGAACGCGATGAGCAGGGCAACCTCCAGATCACCGGTATGGGGCTTAGCCCCTCAACAGGGATTAGAAAAGGCGTGGTGGTCAATATTGAAGCTACTCTCAATTCAATCGCCGCCGCTGTCGAGGCGGCGGAGTTCATGTGCGGAGCCGATGTACACAACTGCTGGACCGGCATCGGCGGAACCCACGTTGACGGTATCAATTCCCGCGGGGTGGTTACGGTATCGGGCAAGAACCGGGAAACCAGGGAAATAGACCAGGATGACCTTGGCCGGGTTCTCCAGTTGGCCCAGGAAATATCCATACCGTTAGACAGGCAAATCCTTGAAGTAATTCCCCAGAGCTATATCGTAGACGGCCAGAAGGGGATCCGTAATCCCCTGGACATGCTGGGGGTGAGGCTTGAGGCGGAAGTGCATATCATCACCTGTTCCAGTACCAGCGCCCAAAACCTCATCAAATGTGTGAATCGGGCCGGCTTCCATGTGGAAGACCTGGTGCTTCAGTCTCTGGCCGCCGGCCGTTCGGTACTGACCGAGGAAGAAAAAGAGATGGGGGTGGCGCTTATCGATATGGGGGGCGGAACCACGGAGTTGTTGGTATATTCCGACGGCGCCCTCTGTTTTATCGCCTCTATTCCCGTGGGCTCGGAATTGATCAGCCGCGATATTTCGGCCATCAAGAGCATCTCGTTCGACAGCGCGGAAAAAGTCAAGATCGAGGCCGGCTGCTGTTGGGAGGGCCTGCTTGGAAACGATGAGATTAGGGATGGGGAAGTGATCATCTCCGGTCTTGGGGGCCGTCCCACGGTGCCCATACCGCGGACACACATTTTGAAAATTGCCCGCCCCCGGGTAGAGGAGATCTACCGGATGGTCAAGGAGAAGCTGGATAAGCAGATCTTTCCCCGTCCTATAGGGGCGGGGCTCGTTCTTACCGGCGGCGGGGCTTCGCTTCCCGGCGCCGCGGAATTGGCGTCGTATATCTTTGATATGCCCGTCAGGGTAGGGAATCCCCTGCCCATGCCGGGACTTGCGGAGGAGTACCGCGGTCCGATGTACGCTACCGCCATAGGTCTTGCCCTGGAAGGAAACGACAGGAGAAATTACCGGTCGGAAGAACGGGGCAGGGACATTCTGGGTAATATTAAAGGAGGAAGCCGGTGGGGTCTGGGCAAAATGTTTGACTGGTTGAAGGATGTTTTTTGAACCGGCGGACGCAGTGGCGAATCCGGCGGTACATGTTACCTTGAGGCGATAAACAGATCGTTTAGAAAGTATCGAAGGGGGATACAATGAATCTTATGGTTTATGAAGATGACCGCGGGCCGATGCCTGTCATTATCAAAATAGTCGGTATCGGCGGTGGCGGGACTAACGCAATCAACCGGATGATCGATAGTAACCTGAGCGGAGTTGAGTTTGTTGTGGTAAACACCGACCTTCAGGATCTACTGCAAAAGAGCAGGGCGGCCGTAAAAATCCAGATAGGTAAGGAGACAACACGCGGCAGGGGCGCCGGTGGTAACCCGCAAAAGGGAGAGGCCGCCGCCGAGGAAGACGCTGAAACGATCCGCGAGCACATACGGGACGCGGACATGGTCTTTATCACCGCGGGGATGGGCGGCGGCACGGGAACGGGGGCCGCTCCCGTTATCGCCCAAATCGCGAAGAAGCAGGGTATACTGACCGTCGCGATAGTTACCACGCCCTTTGACTTTGAGGGGACCTACAAAATGGACCTGGCGGAAAAGGGGATCGCGGAGCTGCGGAAGTCGGTGGACACCTTGATTGTCATCCCAAACCAGCAGTTGTATAGCCTTGTGGACCGTAAGACCCCCCTCCTGGAATCCTACAGGAAGGCTGACGAGGTACTCTGCGAGGGGGTACGCGGGATTTCGGACTTGATTACCAAGACGGGGATTGTAAACATCGATTTCGCGGACGTGGAATCGACCATGAAGGACCAGGGGGACGCCCTCTTGGGTATCGGCATCGGTACCGGGGAAAACCGGGCCGTTGAAGCCGCCGAGAAGGCTATCAAGAACCCCCTCCTGGTGAAAACCTCGATGGCCGGGGCCACTCACCTACTGATTAATTTCCTGTGTGACAAGGCACTTTCATTGGTTGATGTTCAGGACGCGGTGAAGATCATAGGCCAAAACGCCGACCCCAACGTGAATATCATTCACGGGATTACGCTCTCGGAAGATATGGGGGATAATCTGCTGATTACCGTTGTCGCCACCGGCCTTAAATCCAGGGGGATGGTGGACGGTACGGCATCGGAATCCGTAAAGCCCAAAGAAACCGATTTTATCGACATGAATGAGTGGCAGCGGATACGTGACAGCGGCGCCGCCAAGCAGGGCGATTTTCTTTCCCGCAGGGGAGGTTCCTACAGTACCGAGGATGACCTTGAGGTGCCGGCCATTGTTCGTAAAACGCCGAAAGACCCCCTGCCGGGCCCCGATTTATTCGACGCGAAAGGTCTGTAAGGGGTGGCGGGTACCGCGCTGTACGATCAGTTTTACTCACGGCTCATTGCCCAGGAGCGCCGTTCCCCGCTGACGGCGGAGACGTACCGGACGGAGGCGCGGCGTTTCCTGGACTGGCTTGACGCGGAGGGGCTGCAGCCGGCCTCGGTGGATTCTTCCGGTCTGTCCAGGTATCTGGACAGCCGCCGGAAGATAGACCGGATTGATTCCCGGTCCACCGCCAAGGCGATTTCCGCGCTTAGATCTTTTTTTCGTTTTACGATTGATGAATCGATCAGGGGCGATAATCCGGCCGCTGTTCTGGAAATGCCCCGGCAGCCGCTTCGCCTGCCGGAGGTGCTTTCCCGGGAAACGGTGGAACGTCTTCTCAACGCGGTAAACAGCGAGACCCCCCTGGGGCTGCGGGACCGGACGATCTTTGAGCTTATCTATTCGGCGGGTCTCAGGGTTTCCGAGGCGGTGTCTCTGGACCTGCGGGACCTTGAACTGCCCGATCCCGCCTCCGGTACCGCGGAGGGCGGCGGAATTGCCCGTGTAAAGGGCAAGGGGAACAAGGAGCGCCTGGTGGTTTTTGGGGATATTGCCGCCTTTTGGCTGCGCCGCTATCTAAAAGAATCCCGGCCGGGACTCGTGAAACATCGCCACAGCCGGGCCCTGTTTGTCGGCCGTTCCGGAAAACGTCTTTCCCGAAAGGGTATATGGAGGAACTATGCCCGCTTTACGTCTTTGGCGGGGACCAGTTCTCATCTCCACGCGCTTCGGCACAGTTTTGCTACGGAGTTACTTTCCGGCGGGGCGGATCTCCGTTCCGTACAGGCCCTGCTGGGGCACAGCGATCTGGCGACCACCCAGATCTACACCCATGTGGATGTTTCCCTGCTCCGGGAAAGCCACCGGAAATTCCTGCCCAGGCTGGGAAACGGGGCGCGGGAGTCCAAGGCGTGAAACTAAAACGGGGGACCCTGCCGGGCCTGGTTGTACTGTTCGTGATTGCCGGCGTGATCCTGGGGATCTACCTTGCCGAGCGGCAGAAAAGCCGTTACGAACTGGCGCGGCGTATCGCGGAACTGAGCCCCCGGGGGGGGACGCCCGTTACGATAGACGGACTCCGCAAGGCCATTGCCATCTATGCGGAGGCGCTTGAGGAACATGTGCGGGACGCCGCCCAGACCGGTACCTACTGGAAAATACTGGCGGTGCGGCTGGCCGATAAGGGGATGCACCGGGACGCGCTGGACGCGCTGGACATGGCGATCCGCTACAACGGGGAGGACCCGACCATCTTTTACCTTACCGGGGTTTCCGCCGCCACGGTGGCGAAAAACGCCCTTGGGTTTTCCCAGGCGGGTTTTCAGGCCGAACGGGATCACTACTTTGTTATGGCGGAGCGGGCCTATCTGCGGGCAATTGAACTTGACAGCGCCTACGCCAAGCCCCGTTATGGTCTGGGGATACTCTACACATTTGAACTGGAACGGCCCGCGGAGGCTATTCCCCGGTTGGAAGAGTACCTGGACTTGATGAGCCGGGATGTGGACGCCATGTTTGTCCTGGCCCGCGCGTACTATATGACTGATAATTATGAACGGGCGGTGGACCTTTACGACCGTATTGTCGTGTCAACGAAGGATACCGTAAAACAGGACGAGGCCCGGAATTACCGGGACTACATCCTGGGGCAGATACGATGATGGACCGCGGTTTGCTTGATCTGATGATAATCCGCATCCCGGCCATAAAGCCGGTGGAACGGGCGGAACTTTGCAAAAAACTCCGGGGGGAAGATGACCTGGTCCGCATGTCCGGTTCCGATCTGGAAACCCTGCTGGGCCGTCCGCTAAAGCGGCATGCCGGTATGGATACGATCCGTTTTGCCGCGGAACAGGATGCCGCGAACGCGCTAAAACGGGGCATCCGTTGGGTGTCCCTGGTATCCGCCTCCTATCCGCCGCTGCTCCGGGAGATCTACGATCCGCCGGTCCTGCTGTTTTACCGGGGCGCCCTGCCCGACGCGGACAGGCCGGCGGCGGCCGTTGTGGGAACCCGGAAGCCCGGGGGGGCTGCCCTTAAAGCGGCCTTTGATATAGGCCGTGGTCTTGGGCTTCAGGGTATTTCCGTTGTTTCGGGCCTTGCCCTGGGCATCGACGCCACGGCCCACCGGGGGAACCTTGAGGGAGGGGGCAGGACCTACGCGGTCCTGGGTTCCGGGGTGGATGAGATATACCCCTCCTCCAACCGCCCGCTGGCGCGGAGGATTCTGGAGGGCGGCGGGGGCATTCTTTCGGAGTATCCCCCCGGCACGGAACCCCAGAAGTGGCATTTCCCCGCCCGGAACCGGATCATCTCCGCTATGGTCCGGGGGACTCTGATTGTGGAGGCCCCCGCCGCGTCGGGGGCGCTGATAACCGCCCGCTTTGCCCTGGAACACGGCCGGGATCTGTGGGTTTCATCGGCGGGCCTGGGGGCCGCGGGGACCGCCCGTTTGGCGGGGGAGGGGGCTAAAATCATCGCTTCCGCTTCTGATATAGTACGTGAATGGGCCATCGCGGAACAGGCGGAACAAGTGGAAGACCGGGGCGCTTCCATCGGCAGAACCCTTGCCGATTCCCTGGCCCGGCGCCTGGCGATACGGTGAGGTTCCGCGCGCGGCGGTTTGTAAGGAAAAACGAATGACTGTGAAGGCAATGACTGTGAAGGCAATGACTGTAAAGGCAATGACTGTGAAGGCAATGACTGTGAAGGCAGAGAATAGCGATAAAGCTGAAAACTCCAAGCCCAAGGCGGTACGGCGCGGTGTCCGTAAGAAGCCCGGCAAAAAGCCGGAGAAAAAGACCCTTATCATCATGGAATCCCCCCACAAGGCGGAAACCGTTCAGAAGATACTGGGTTCAGACTACACCGTAAAGGCCTGTATCGGCCATTTAATCGATTTACCCAAGTCCCGGCTTGCCATTGACGTGGATCACAACTTTGAGCCTGAGTATATCACCGTCCGGGGACGTTCAAAACTTTTGAAGGAACTGCAGGGGGACGCGAAAAAATCCGGCATGGTTCTCCTGGCCAGCGACCCGGACCGGGAGGGGGAGGCCATTGCCTGGCACCTTAAAAACGCCATTGCCGCGAAGACCGACAAGGTTCCGGTCCGGCGGATCAGCATCAACGAGATTACCCCCCAGGTTGTCCGGGACGCGGTAATAAAACCCCAGGATATTAACGAGGACCTTGTAAACGCCCAAAAAGCCCGGCGGGTGCTGGATCGCCTGGTGGGGTACAACCTTTCACCGCTGTTGTGGAAAAAAGTGAAAAACGGCCTGTCTGCGGGACGGGTACAGTCCGTGGCCCTGCGGATAATCTGCGAACGGGAGAAGGAGGTGGAATCCTTTATCCCGGAAGAGTACTGGACTCTGGACGCGGACTTCAGGCTTGGGCGTTCCGCGTTTACCGCCCAACTGGTCAGTTGGCGGGGGGCCAAGCCGGAATTGAAAACTGAAGAAGCGGTCAATAAGATCATCGCCGAGATTAAACATGCCGATTGTGTGGTCGGGGAAATCCGGGAGACCGACAGGATCGTGCGGCCCCGGGCCCCGTTTACCACCAGCCAGATGCAGCAGACCGCGGCCAACCGTCTGGGCTTTACGGCCCGTAAGACGATGCAGGTGGCCCAGCAGTTGTACGAGGGGATCAACATCGGCGCCTCCCGGGTGGGGCTTATCACCTACATGCGTACTGACTCGGTGCGCGTATCCCAAACCGCCCTGGCGGAGCTGCGGGACTGGCTGGGTAAAAACTACCCCGGCGACTTTCCCGAAACGCCGAACGAATACTCGGTGGGGAAAAAGGCCCAGGACGCCCACGAGGCGATCCGGCCCACGTTTGTGGACTACACCCCCGACTCGGTAAAGGAGTACCTTAGCCGGGATCAACTGCGGCTCTATACGATTATCTGGGAACGGTTTGTTTCCAGCCAGATGAACAACGCCAAAAACCGGTCCCTGAGCGCCGATATTGCCGCGGGGGAGGCCCTGTTCAGGATCACGGGGACCAAACTTATCGAGCGGGGATTCTACAAGGTTATCAAGCTGCTCTCCGGCAAGGAGGAACAGGGTAATCCCTACCCCTCCCTTAAAACCGGGGACACGGTAAAGATGGACAAGTTCTACCCCGACCAGCATTTTACCCAGGGGCCGCCCCGCTATACCGACGCGTCCATCGTGCGGGTTCTGGAGGAAAAAGGCATAGGCCGGCCCTCCACCTACGCGCCGATTATTTCGGTGCTTCTGGACCGTTACTACGTAACACGTTCCAATAAACAACTGGTTCCCACGGTTTTGGGCAGACTGATAAATGACATGCTGGTGGAGTATTTTCCCCACTATGTTGACGCCGCCTTTACCGCCGACATGGAAAACAAACTTGACAAGGTGGAAGATAACGCCATTCAGTGGCCGGACATGATCCGGGAATTCTGGGACCCCTTTAAGGACCGCCTGGACAATGTGGGAAAGACCCTGGAATCCTACAAGGGATCGCTGGACGAGCCCACCGATTATGTCTGCGAAAAATGCGGCAAGCCCATGCTGAAAAAGCTGGGCCGCTTTGGGTTCTTCCTTGCCTGTTCCGGTTTTCCTGAGTGCAGGAATACTAAATCCATACCGCTGGCAACGTGTCCCAAGTGCGGGGGCGACGTTGTGGCCCGGAAGAACCGGGGCCGGGGCAGGGAATTCTACGGCTGCGTGAATTATCCGGCCTGCGATTTTATCAGCCACTACAAACCCATCAACCAGAATTGCCCCAAATGCGGTCAGTTCCTGGTGGAAAAGTACGACAAAAAGAACGGGTACCATAAGGCGTGTATCAACCCGGATTGTGATTACCTTCATAGTGAGGAAGATGAGGTGGAGGGCCCCGGGCCGGGGGAAGGCGGTGAACATGAAGAATAAAGCGGCGGGGGGTACGGATTTTCCCGTTGCGGAAGACTGTCCCGCCGTAATGCGGGAGTACCTTTCCTATTTGAAGGCGGTGCGGGGGGTTTCCGACAGGACCATTGAAGCCTATGGGAAGGACCTTTCCCATTTTGCCGCCTATTGCCTCAACTTCGCGCTGGATCCGGAAAAACTGGATACCAAGGAACTGCGGGGCTTTATCGCCGATCAGAGCGCGGAAGGGGCCGCCGCGGTAAGCGTGAACCGGGCCCTGTCTTCCATCCGGGGATTTTACCGCTGGATGGTCCGCTTTGGCCGCCGGCAGAATAACCCCTGCGATACCCTGCGGAACCTCAAGAGCCCCCGGAACCTGCCCAGCTTTCTCTGGGAACCGGAAATGGCCCGTTTCGCCGTACTGCCGGAAACCGCGGGGATCCTGTGGCCCTCCCGGGACAAGGCCCTGATCCTGACCATGTATTCGGCGGGGCTGCGTATTTCCGAACTGGTCTCCCTTTCCCTTTCCAAACTTGAACCCGATTTTGGGGGCGCCCGCGTTATCGGCAAGGGGAACAAAGAGCGGTTTGTGTTCTTTTCCGACGAGGCGCGGGAGGCGCTGTCAATCTACCTGCCGGAACGGGAAAATCGAATCAAGGCGGACGGGAAACAGCCTGTGGACCGGGTCTTTGTCAACCGTAACGGCGGGGCAATCTCGGTTCCCGGCGTGCGGTGGATCATCGCCAGATACGCGGAGCGTTCCGGTTTGGGAAAGCGTATCCATCCGCATAGCCTGCGCCACAGTTTTGCCACCCATTTGGTCAATTCAGGCTGCGATGTACGGGTGGTACAGGAACTGCTGGGCCATGCCAGTCTTTCCACGACCCAGCGTTACACCCATGTGGATATTGAGCGGCTCAAGAAGGTCTACGCAAAGGCGCATCCTCATGGCTAGTTTGAGTGGGGCAAGGAGTAAGAAGTGAAACACGACAAGGAAGTACGGTCCACAACGGTACTGGCGGTGCGCCGTAACGGTAAAGTGGCGATGGCCGGAGACGGCCAGGTAACGATGGGGGAGACGGTGATGAAGAACAACGCCCGCAAGGTACGCCGTCTGGCGGAGGGTAAAGTCCTCTGCGGCTTCGCCGGGGCCACCGCCGACGCCTTTACGCTGTTCGACCGCTTCGAGGAAAAACTCAAGGAGTACTCCGGGGACCTCCGCAGGGGGGCGGTGGAGCTTGCCAAAGAGTGGCGGACCGACCGGACCCTGCGGCGTCTGGAAGCCCTGCTCCTGGCGGCGGATGTGAACGCCACCCTTCTGATATCGGGAACGGGGGATGTGATTGAACCGGAGGATGACGCCCTTGCCATCGGATCGGGGGGGAACTACGCCTACGCCGCGGCCCTGGCCTTTCTTGAGGGGAGCGCCTTGTCCGCCGCGGAGATTGCGGAAAAGAGCCTTGCCATCGCGGGGACCATCTGTATCTACACCAACAACCGGATCGTGGTTGAGGAATTGTCATAATGGGGGACCAGATCATGAAGGAAGACAGGACCGGCGTGGACAAGTCGCTTTTGCGCGGGGAAGAGTATTCGCCCCGGCAGATCGTGGCGGAACTGGACAAGTACATTGTGGGGCAGAAGAAGGCCAAGCGCGCGGTGGCGGTGGCCCTGAGAAACCGGGTTAGGCGGTTAAAATTGGAAGCGGACATGAAGGAAGACATTACCCCCAAGAACATCCTCATGATCGGTCCCACCGGAGTGGGAAAGACCGAGATTGCCCGCCGGCTTGCCAAGCTGGTCCTCTCCCCGTTTATCAAGGTGGAGGCCACCAAGTATACCGAAGTGGGCTATGTGGGGCGGGATGTGGAATCCATGATCCGGGATCTCGCCGCCGTGAGTTTCCAGATGGTGAAACAGGAGATGCGGGAAAAGGTAAAGGTGGAGGCGGAAAAGAGGGCGGAGGAGTCCCTGCTGGATCTCCTGCTGCCGCTGCCGGGCAAGAAACCCCGGGATTCCAAGTCCAAACCCGCTTCAATGGTTCGCCCCTTTTCCATCAACAACCCCGGGCAGCCGGGGATCATGGGGGCCGCCATTCAGGTGGGGTTTCCCATTACGCGGCAGTCCCTGGACAAGGAAAAACCCGCCGGGGAGGAAGCTGAAACGGTGGAGACGGAATCCCCCGCGAAAGACAACGCCACACGGGAAAAACTCAGGGTCATGCTTAGGGAGGGAAAACTTGAGGACCGTACCGTGGAAATTTCGGTAAGCCAGACCCCCCAGTTCCCCGGCATGGACATGATGGCCGGCATGGGCGAATTTGGGACCGGTATTTCCGAACTGGTAAATGTCCTGGGGGGGAGTCAGAAGAACAAGGTTCTCAGCGTTAAGCGGGCCCGTGAGGTCCTGATCAACGAGGAGGCGGAGAAACTTATCGACTGGGACAGGGCCGGCGACGAAGCCCGGCAGCGGGTGGAGGAGACGGGCATTGTCTTTATCGACGAGATCGACAAGATAGCGGTCAAGGGCCAGCGGGGCGGCGGTCCGGACGTAAGCCGCGAGGGAGTCCAGAGGGATATCCTTCCCATTGTGGAAGGGGCCACGGTGAATACCAAGTGGGGGCCCGTCGATACCAGCCATATTCTCTTTATCGCCGCGGGGGCCTTTAACGTCAGCAAGCCTTCGGACCTTATCCCCGAACTACAGGGCCGGTTTCCCCTGAGGGTGGAACTGGATTCCCTGGGGGAGGAGGACTTTTTGCGGATACTTACGGAACCCAAGAACGCACTGACCAAACAGTACGTCGCCCTCCTTGCCACCGAGGGCGTCGAGATCAATTTTAGCCCCGACGCGATAAAGCGGCTCGCGTCCCTGGCGGCGGATGTAAATTCCAGACTTGAAAACATCGGGGCCCGCAGGCTCCACACGATCATGGAAACCCTGTTGGAGGAGATTTCCTTTGAGGCATCGGACATGGGGCCGTCGGTACTATCCATTACCCCGGAGTATGTCGATGAAAAACTTGCCGAGGTGGTAAAAGATCAGGATTTGGGCAGGTACATCCTCTAAATCCGGATGGAAAAGGAACCGATGATCAGAGGGGAGGGTCGGAACCATGATATCGAACAATTTTGAAAAGACGGTAGATCTGCTGCACCGGGCTATGGACGCCAGCCTGATCCGCCGGGATGTAATTGCCCACAACATGAGCAATGCCCAGGTTCCCAATTACAAGCGGCAGATCGTAAATTTCGAGTCCGAATTGAAACGGGCCCTGGATACCGAGCGGGAAAGGCCGGCCCTGGAACTCAACCTTACCGATCCGCGCCACATTCCCAACTGGCGGGAACGTGATTACCGGGACGTGGAGCCCCGGCGGGTGTTGGACTACACCAGCACCTACAACAACAACGGAAACAATGTGGACCCCGAACAGGAACTGACCGCCGCCCTGGAGAATCAGATGAGCTATACGCTGTTGACCCAGGCCGCGGCCTTTGAATTCGATCAGATAAGCCGGGCCCTGCGCTAGGCGCTAAGGAGGGGCAGTTATGGGAATTTTCAGTTCAATCAGCATCGCCGCCACGGGGATGAGCGCCGAACGGCTCCGCCACGATGTGATCGCGGACAATATCGCCAACGTGTCCACCACCCGTACCAGCGAAGGGGGGCCTTACCGCCGCAGCCGCGTGATCATGCGGCCCATCACCGAAGGTCCCTACTGGCGTTCCCCCTTCCTGCCGGATTCCCTTGACAACGGCAAGGGAAAAGGCGTAAGGGTGTTAGAGATACAAAAGGACACCGCGTCGGAGAACAAGCTGGTCTACGATCCAACTCATCCGGACGCGATTAAGTCGGGACCCAGGGCGGGTTATGTGGAAATGCCCAACGTGGATATCGTTACCGAGATGGTCGATCTAATTGCCGCGGGCCGCGCTTACGAGGCCAACGCGTCGATCATCGACGGTTCTAAATCCATGTTTCAACGGGCCCTTGAAATAGGGAACCGCTAGCAGTTTGTTGTAATAGGGGAAACGGAGGGAGACTATGACGATGACAAGTATTGATTCCGGCTACCTGGCCGCCCAGCAGACCGGCTATCTGGACATGAAACTTACCCACGCGAAGCACCTGACGGCGGACGCCTTTACGCGGGCGGGAGGTTTTACCGGACAGGTTGGGGAAAGCGTTATCGGCCTTGAAGAAATTACCGGCGCGGGGGCGGTAACCAGGGCGGGCACCTTTGAGCAGGCCATGCTTGAGGCCCTGGATCAGGTGTCGGTTATGGATGTCTTTGCCTCCGAACTGGCGCAAAAGGCCATTACCGAGCCTGAGTCGGTTGACGTTCACGATATCACCATCGCTCAGGCCAAGGCGGGCATGGCTCTGGACATTAGCCGCAATATTTTGAGCCGCCTTGTACAGGGCTGGAAAGATATCATCAATACACGGTGATAGACACGGAGACAGATAAAAACTTACGGTAGAGCCGTACATATCCGGGGGGGAATATGGAGTGGTTAAAAAAATTGGCGGCCCAGATTGGCGGCCTGTGGAAGAAATTCACGCTGACACAGCGTATCGTGCTGGGCGCGATAGTGATCGTGGTAACGGGGGGCATCATCGCCCTGCTTTCGGTCTCTTCGGTTCCCACCATGGTGCCGGTTATCGATGTCCCCATCCGGGACGAGGCCGTCCGCGATCAGATCATCACCAGGATCAACCAGGAGGGAGTGCGGGCCCAGGTAACGGCGACGGGGGTGATCCAGGTTGCCGACGAGCAGACGGCGCGGCGGCTTAGGTCCCTTCTTGTCCGGGAGGACCTGATCCCCGCGGGAACGGACCCCTGGGAGATCTTTGACCGGGAACGCTGGACCATTACGGATTTTGAGCGGAACGTCAACTTTCGCCGCGCCCAGACCCAGATGGTTACCGATCATATCAAATCCCTTGACGAAGTGGACGACGCCGCGGTAACGGTGGTCTTTCCCGAACAGACCCTGTTCCGTTCCGAACAGAAACCGACCACCGCGAGCGTTATTATCACGCCCCGGCCCGGAAGCGACATTAGCACAAGCCGCAAGAAGATCGAGGGGATTCAGAAACTGCTTTGTTACGCCATTGAGGGGCTGATCGATGAAAACATCGTGATTACCGATCTGTCCGGAAATGTCCTCAACGACTTTGAGAACATGGCGGCCCTGGACCGGCTTACGCTGATCGAGAGGGAAGCGAAAATTATCCAGACTCTGGAGGCAAAGTACCGTTCCCAGGTTCTTGGCGCGTTACAGGTAACGTTTGGCGCCGACCGGGTCCGGGACCTTAACATTAAACTGGACATGGACATGTCCCAGAAGAGTATCGCGCGGGAAACGTATTCTCCCATCGTCAGGAAGGCGCAGACCCCCGGCCTGGCCTATGATGATTCGGTGCTGCTGGATTCCATTACCATTTCGGAAAGCACTTCCGGTACTACCTGGACGGGAACCGGTTTTAACCCCGAAGGCCCCGCCGGCGTGGAGGGCCAAACCACTCCCGCGTTCAAGGACATGTCGAATCTTTACGGACAAATGGAGCAGGTAACCAGGGTCCATAACGAGGTGGTCAACAGCGAGAAATCGCAGGAGGAACGGAGCCCCCAGATAGACCGGCTTACCGTTTCGGTGAACATCGACGGGCAGTGGAAGTGGAAGTACGATGACAAGAAAAACCCCGTCATTGCCCCGGACGGTTCCATCGAGCGGGAGTACATTCCCGTCCCCGCGGAGCAGATCCGTTCTGCCCAGCTTCTGGTGCAGAACGCGGTGGGCTACAACGCCGCGCGGGGAGATTCGGTAACCGTCCAGAACATCCCCTTTGACAGAACCTCCCAGTTCAAAGACGAAGACGCCGCCTATTTCCGGCAGAAACAGTTCCAGACCACCCTCCTGATATTCCTCATCGGCGTGGTCGTCCTGTTGATCTCCTTCATCATTTTCCGGGCGATTAGCCGGGAACTGGAACGCCGCCGGCGGCTTGCCGAGGATGAACGGGCCAGGCGGGAACAGGCAATACGGGAAAGCGCCATAGCCCAGGCGGAAGAGGAGGGGGTGGACGTGTCCATCTCCGTGGAGGAGCGCGCGCGCTTGGATCTTCAGGAAAACGTGGCCAACATGGCCAAGGAACACCCGGAAGACGTGGCCCAGCTTATCAGGACCTGGCTCCTGGAGGAATAGAACATGGCGAAAACGGCGGCGGTTGGAGCGGCGGCGCCGGCTCCGGCGGCGGGCAAAAAAAAGGGCGCCAAGGAATTCAACGGGCGGCAAAAGGCGGCCATCTTTCTCGTTTCCATCGGCTCGGAAATTTCCGCCGAGATCTTCAAATACCTGCGGGAAGATGAGATTGAAACCCTGACTTTCGAGATCGCCCGGATGGAGACCATCGAGCCCGATCAGAAAGACGCCATTCTCCAGGAGTTCCAGGAACTGATGATGGCCAATCAGTTCATCACGACCGGGGGCATCGACTACGCCAGGGAACTCCTGGAAAAGTCTCTGGGAAGCCAAAAGGCCATCGACATTATCAACCGCCTTACCTCCAGCCTGCAGGTACGGCCCTTTGACTTTATCCGCCGTACCGATCCGGCGCACCTTCTGAACTTTATCCAGCAGGAACACCCCCAGACCATTGCCCTTATCCTGGCCTATCTGGAGCCGAACAAGGCGTCGGTGATTCTGCAGAACCTTCCCAATGAGGTGCAGAGCGACGTGTCCCGCCGCATTGCCACGATGGACCGTACCAGCCCGGAAGTTCTGCGGGAAGTGGAGCGGGTACTGGAAAAGAAACTTTCAACCCTGTCCAGCGAAGACTACACAACCGCCGGCGGCGTTGACAGCATTGTGGAGATACTCAACCTGGTTGACCGGGCCTCGGAAAAACAGATCATCGAGGCTCTGGAAGACGAGGACCCGGAACTGGCGGAGGAGATCAAGAAACGGATGTTCGTCTTCGAGGACATTGTTATGCTGGACGACCGGGCCATTCAGAAGGTACTGCGGGAGGTGGATTCCCAGGAACTTGCCAAGGCCCTTAAGTCGGTGGATACGGAGGTACAGGACAAGATATTCCGCAACATGTCCAAGCGCGCCGCCGGTATGCTCAAGGAGGACATGGAGTACATGGGCCCGGTTCGTCTTAAAGACGTTGAGGAATCCCAGCAAAAGATCGTTTCGATTATCCGTCATCTGGAAGACACCGGGGAAATCGTGGTTGCCCGTTCAGGTGAAGACGAACTGGTTGTTTAGGACGGCGGGGGTTGGATTTTGGCGAAGACGGTTTTTAGATCAACGGAGATTACCAGCAAGGGTCCCCGGATTGTACTGCCCTCTCCTACCTCCTTCGCGGAACTTGCCCATCTTGCCCCCAGGGAAGAGGTGGAGGAAGATCCCGGCCCCCGGGAAATTTATTCCGGTCCCAGCGTGGACGATCTAAAACGGGAGGCGGAGGAGTTCAAATCCCAGTGGGCCCTGGAACGGGAGGCCCTGATCAACGCTTCCCGCGCCGAGGCGGAGCGGATCCTGGCCGATGCCGGCGCGGAGGCCGCCGGAAAGGTGGAAGCCGGAAAGGTGGAAGCGGAGGCGGCAAAAGAGGCGGCGGAAGCGGAGGCCCGGAGGATCATCGCCGAGGCTGAGGAGGGGAGCCGCAAGCGGGAGGAGGAATCCCGGCTTACCCTGGACAACGAAAAAAAAGAAGCCCTGGAAGCGGCCCGGACGGCGGGCAGGGAAGAGGGTTTTGCCCAGGGCCAGGCGGAAGTTGAACGGCTTATCCAGCGTACCCAGACGGTCCTTGAACGTGCCCAGGACAAGCGGGCGGAGATCCTCGCGGAGACCGAGCGGGAGATTGTCGATCTGGTCCTTGTCCTTGCCCGCAAAGTGGTAAAGACGATTACCGAAACTCAACGGACCGTGATCCTCCAAAACGTGGTGCAGGCCCTGCGTAAGGTAAAGTCCAGGGGGAACGTGATCATCCGCGTGAACATGGCGGATCTCAGTTTGACCACCGCCCATATCAAAAATTTCATCCAGATGATGGAAGGGGTAAAGGGCATACAGGTACAGGAGGATTCCACCGTGGACAGCGGGGGCTGCGTCATTGAAACCGATTTTGGGGAGATCGACGCCCGCGTCAGCAGCCAGCTTGCGGAACTGGAGTCCAGGATTCTGGAAATTTCCCCCATCAAGGCCCGGCCAAAACCCGCCCCCGAAAGTCCCGGCGCCGGCCCGCCCGGTGAAGGTTAGCGGCCTGTCGCAATGGAAACCATGTTCGCCAAGTACCGGAACACCGCGGAACGTACCGATCCTATCAAATGCGTGGGCAGAGTCTCCAAAGTACAGGGCATCCTTGTGGAAAGCCGGGGCCCCCAGGCCACGGTTGGGGAACTGTGCCGAATCGTCCTGGAGGGGGGGCGGAGCCACATTGCCGCGGAAGTTGTGGGGCTTCGCGATCACGTTGTTCAGCTTATGGTCTACGGGGAAACCGCGGGTATAGAAATTGGGGACCGGGTCATTGCCGGCGGCGCCGCGCCGGAAGTGCCGGTTTCCCGGAACCTCCTGGGCCGGGTGCTGGACTACAGCGGAACCCCGATAGACGGCAAAGAGGCTATCGAAAGGACCGTCCGTTATCCGGTAATGGCAAAGCCCCCGGATTCCCTTAGCCGCCCCCAGGTGACGGACCGGATCGTTACCGGGGTCCGGGCCATAGACGGCCTTTTGGCCGTGGGCCGGGGACAGCGCATGGGCATCTTCGCGGGTTCCGGCGTCGGAAAATCCACGCTGCTGGGGATGATCGCCAGAAACACCAACGCCGATGTCAATGTTGTCGCCCTTATCGGTGAGCGCGGCCGGGAGGTGATCGAATTCATCGAAAACGATCTGGGGAAGGAGGGCCTTGCCCGTTCGGTACTCGTGGTCAGCACCTCCGACTCACCACCCCTGGCCCGGCTGCGGGGCGCCTACACGGCCACCGCGGTGGCGGAGTACTTCCGGGATCAGGGACTCAATGTGATGCTCCTCTTCGACTCGATTACCCGTGTGGCCCGTGCCCAGCGGGAGATAGGACTCTCCAGCGGGGAGCCGCCCGCCACCAGGGGCTATCCTCCCAGCATGTTCGACACAATGCCGAAACTTCTGGAACGCTGCGGTACCTCGGAACGGGGAACCATCACCGGGTTTTATACCATCCTGGTGGAGGGGGACGACATGGACGAGCCGGTGGCCGATACGGTCAGGGGGATACTGGACGGCCACATCGTCCTCTCCCGGAACCTGGCCCAGGCCGGCCACTACCCCGCCATTGATGTGCTGCAAAGCATTTCCCGTAAGGCGCTGAGGGTTTCGGGAAAGGAAACCACCGCTGCGGCCCAGGCCGTCCGCCGCCACATGGCCGTCTACGCGGAGGCGGAGGACCTTATCAGCGTGGGGGCCTACCACGCGGGTTCCAACGCCGGCATTGACGCGGCAATTGAAAAACATCCGGCCATCCGGGATTTTCTTGTTCAGGATGTCGAGGAACAGTGCCCCCTCTCCTCAACCCTCCAACGCCTGGCTGAGATCGCCGGAACGCCAATCCCGGACCATGAGATGGAGGGGGGCGCGTGAGGCGTTTTCAGTTTTCCCTGGAGAAAATTCTGGAACTGCGGAAACACCTTGAACGGGAAGCGGAACTGGCCCTGGGCAGGGCAGTTGGGGAACTCGGCGCCGTGGAGAACCGGCTCAAAGAACTGGCCCTCCTCAGCCGCCGGGCCTGGGACGACTACCGGAATCCCAATACCTATGGCAATACCACAGGTAATGCAGCGGGCAATACCGCTCACGCGGCGGGAAACCTGGCCGATTATTATAGGGCCTGCGATCTCTATATCCGGCGCCTTGATCAGGTAAAAGAGGAACTGTTACAGGAGACCGCCCGGGCCCAGAGCAGGGTGGAGGAAGCGCGGGCGGCGTTTCTGGAAGCCTCGCGGGAACGGAAGGTCATGGACAAACTCAGGGAAAAGCAGGCGGGGGAGTACCGTAAAGCCGTCTTCGCCGCGGAGATCAAGGCCCTGGACGACATGGCCCGGAATTCAGAATTCAACCACTAACGGCACGAAAAGCACGAACTTTGGCTTTGACAGGACGCGCCCAAGCGGCGCGAACTACGCCGGTTAAGGGTTTCCCTTGAATGTGTATCCATATTGTGATACATTAAACATGGGGTAAATTTGATGCGGAATGTAGCGGTCAGACCAGTACGGGATTTGCGGAACCGTTATGCCGAAATTGAGGAAATTCTTGAGCGGCACGATCCGGTAATTATTACCAAAAATGGACGGGGTACGGCTGTCCTTATGAATATCGAGGATTACGCTAAAATTGAGGAATACCAGCACATACTCTATGTAGAAGGCAAACTCAAAGAGGCTGAAGCCGAAGCAGAATCTCCCGATGTTGAATTGGTGGATTATAAGACTGTTTTCGAACATTTAAAAAAAACCTATCATGGGTTATGATGTCAAACTATTAAAACTGGCGGTGTCTGATCTTGATGAAATCTGCCGGTATTTATCACGGTTCTATCCTGGTACCGTAGGCAGGTTCCTGGACGCCATGGAACATTGTCTGGACGAACTATCCGAAAACCCCCGAATGTTCCCTGAATATGGTGAAAAAAAATACCGTCGGGCGATAGTACATGAGTACCTGGTATTTTACAGAATCTTTGAAACCAATAGATCGATCAGGGTGTATCGCATCATTTATGGGAAGAGGAATATACGGTAACGCCGCTGTCCGTCGCGGTAGAGGTTCTCCCCCCGGCTGTCGATGACGACGGTAACGGGAAGATCTTTTACGGTAAGGCGCCGTATTGCCTCGGTTCCCAGGTCCTCAAACGCGATTGTTTCGCAAGCGGTGATACACGCGGACAGGAGGGCCCCGGCCCCGCCGATGGCCCCCAGGTACACCGCCCCCGCCCACTTGATCGCCCTTACCACCTCCGCTGAGCGTTCCCCCTTGCCGATCATCCCCCGCAGGCCCAGCATCAAAAGCCGGGGCGCCCAGGCGTCCATGCGGTAACTCGTGGTGGGGCCCGCCGATCCGATGATCCGCCCCGGGGCCGCCGGGCTGGGACCGGTGTAGTAGATACAGGCGTCCTCAAGGGGAAAGGGGAGGGGCTTCCCCTCGTCAAGCAGGGCATCGATCCGTTTGTGGGCCGCGTCCCTGGCGGTGTAGAGAATGCCGGAAAGTAGAAGCCTGTCCCCCGCGTTAAGGGGGGCGGTTTTTTCCCGCGAGAGGGGAAGTTCTATCCGGCGGGCCGGGGAAAAATCCGCTTCCCTCGCGGCGCTCATTACAGTTCCTCCCGCGCGTGGCGGCTTACGTGGCAGTTGATGTTCACCGCGCAGGGCAGGGCCGCGATATGGGTGGGCATAACCTCGATGGCAAGCGAAAGGGCCGTGGTACGGCCGCCGAACCCCTGGGGCCCTATGCCCAGGGCGTTTATTTTTTCCAGCAGTTCCGCCTCAAGTTCCGCGTAAAACGGATCAGCGTGGGCTTTCCCCAGGGGCCGGAGCAGGGCCTTCTTTGCCAGCAGGGCGGCCCGGTCAAAAGTCCCCCCGATACCGACCCCTACCACCACGGGGGGACAGGGGTTGGGCCCCGCCCGCTCCAGCGTGGAGACCACAAAGGCCTTGAGCCCCTCGACGCCGTCCGAGGGGGAGAGCATCCTGATCTGGCTCATGTTCTCACTGCCG
Organism: Treponema sp.; assembly: GCA_031258225.1. Classification (GTDB taxonomy): domain Bacteria; phylum Spirochaetota; class Spirochaetia; order Treponematales; family Breznakiellaceae; genus JAISFT01. The sequence continues at coordinate 52,658 of JAIRND010000066.1, forward strand.
AACCCCTTGGGCGCCACGGTAACTCCAAGGCCTTCCCCCGGTACCGGATCGACGTACAGCACCGCGGGGCTGTTATCGCCGGTATTACCGCGCCGCAGCGGATCCGCGACCACCGAAGCCCTTAAGTACCCTTCCCGGCAGGCCCGGCGGACCCCTTCGTTGACGGCTTCGCCGATATCGCCGTTGACCACGGCGCCGGCGCCAAGTTCCAGAAACACACAGGCCATTCCCGTGTCCTGGCAGATGGGGATACGGTTTTTTTCCGCAATCTCAAAGTTTTCAATGATTCGATCCAGCGTTTCCCGCGCCGCCGGCCATGTTTCCCGGTCACGGCAGACGCGGATACGGTCCCGTACATCCGCGGGAAGTTCCCGGTTTGCCTTGATGAATAGTTTTTTTACGGTCTCACTCAGGGTTTCCGCCTCTATGACGCGCATGCGCTATTGTTCGCGTCCCGCTTCCCCTTTGTCAACCGCCGTCTTTCCATGTATGATGCCCTATGCTTCATCAATTTTCTCGCCTTATGCCGTTTGTCCTTGGACTTACCCTGACGGTCCGGGTTTTCGCCTTGGGCACGGGGGATCGCGCCGGAAAACCCGCCCCCACAGTCCTCCATGTGGCGGTGATGCAGGAATCCCCCTCCCTGGATCTGCACAAGAACAGTACCCTTATCGCGCGGCAGATAGGGGCCGGACAGATCTGGGAAAAACTCGTTACGCTGAACGGCCAATCGGAAGTGGTCCCCGAACTGGCGGAACGTTTTGAGATTTCCCCGGACGGGAAAACCCTGACCTTTCAGTTGCGGAGGGGGGTACCCTTTCACGACGGTTCGGTTATGGGCGCCGCCGATGTGGTGGCCTCCATGAACCGCTGGATCGATTCCTACTCCCCCGCGCGGGAACTGGCCGGCGACTCCCGGTTCGAGGAGATTTCGGGCGATGTGGCGCGGATCCGTTTTTCATCCCCCGCCGTTACCTTTCCCGACATGATAGCCGGTTCCCCCCAAAGCGCGGTGATCACGAGCGCCGCCGCCTGCGCCGCCGAGGACAGCCGGGGCTTTATGAGTTCCTACATCGGCACCGGTCCCTTTCGGCTCTCCGAGTGGAAAGAGGGCCGCTACCTGCGTCTGGAAAAATTCCCCGCCTACCTTCCCTACGGTACGCCGGGGGAACCGGTTGACGGTTGGGCTGGCTACAAGAACCCGCGTGTTGACGAGATCTACTACCACATTGTTCCCCAGGCCGCCACAAGGCTGGCGGGACTCCTCACCGGACAGTTCGACGTGGATTACAACGTGGATAACGACGATCTTCCCGCCATCGGGGGACGAAACGATATAAGGTCCGCGGTTTACCAGGCGGGAAGCCTTGCCCTGATCTTCAACAAACAACAGGGACCCTGCGCGGATTTGATGTTCCGGCAGGCGCTGAACGCCGTCCTTGACGCGGAGGAGATTATGAGGGCAGTTTTTGGGGAACAGTACGCCCTGGGTTCCTCGTACATGGAGGACACGCAGCTTTACTGGAATTCCTCCGCGGGGGAAGAACATTACAACCGCTCCGATCCTGAATTGGCGCGGGACCTGCTAAAGAAAAGTTCCTACGCCGGCCAGACCATACGGATCCTCACCTCGGTTCCCGGGACCACCGACCGGGGTGTCCTTGCCCTGATGGCCCAGCTTGAAAGAATCGGTGTCAAGGCGCGGATGGAAGTGGTGGATTGGACGACCCTCTTGCAGTACCGTAACGATCCCTCCCGTTACGATATCTATACGTCCAGTTTTTATTCCGTTCCCGTTCCCTCACTTAAACTGTTTTTTAGCCCCTCGTTCCCCGGCTGGTCCGACGATCCGCTGCTGGCCCGGCTGCTCGGCGACTTTAATTCGGCCCAAAGCCGGGAGGAGGCCAGGGAACGCTGGGAAGTCCTTCAGGGCTACTCCTGGGAGTACCTTCCCGTCGTGAATGTGGGACATTTTTCCCAAACCCATGCCTGGCGGGACGATGTGGAGGGGCTTACGGTGTTTAATGGTCTTTATTTTTGGAACGCCGCGATCAGGTAATGCCCCCATGACAAAGTACCTTGTCCACAGGGTTCTTGTATGCGTACCCGTACTGTTCCTTGTGTCGCTGTTGGTTTTCGGGATTGGATGCCTGGTCCCCGGCGATCTGCCCGCGCTGATCCTGGGACCGGAAGCCGCCGCCGAGGATATTCTTGCCCTGCGGGAACGGATGGGGCTGGACCTGGGTATCCCCCAACGCTACATCAGTTGGATGGCGGGGCTGTTCCGTCTTGACCTGGGAAATTCCGCCGCCAACGGCCAGCCGGTGCGTGAACTTCTGGCCGGCCGCCTTGGTCCCACGTTTTCCCTGGCCCTGTTCTCCCTGCCGCTCAGCCTCCTTATCGCCGTTCCCCTGGGGCTTATCGCGGCTTTCAGGCGGGGGCGTTTCGCGGACCTGGTCTGTTCCCTTATCGCCCTGGCCGGGGTATCCGTCCCCGGTTTTCTTGTGGGGCTTTTCCTGATTCTGGTCTTTGCCGTTAAGCTGCGCTGGTTTCCCGCGGCCCTGTACGTCCCCCCCCAGGAGGGCCTGGCGGCGCACCTTCATTCCATTGCCCTGCCGGGGATCGCGCTGGCCCTTATGTACGCGGCCCTGCTTGCCCGGATAATCCGCTCAAGCGTTGCCGGCGTCCTTGACGACGACTATATCCGCGCCGCCCGGTCCAAGGGGGCCGGTGAACGGATCCTGGCCTTGCGCCACGCCCTTCCCAATGTTCTGCCCCCGGTACTCAGCGTCCTTGGGCAGGGTTTTATCGGCGCCCTTACGGGAGCCGCGGCCCTTGAAACCCTGTTCGGTATCCCCGGTATCGGGGCCCTGGCGGCTTCTTCCATCGGCCGGCGGGACCTCCCGGTGATCCAGGCCGTCGTGTTACTGTTTGTCCTGGTAAACCAGGGTCTGAACCTGCTCATCGATCTTCTCTGCGCCCTCTCCGATCCCCGGATCAGGCTGCTCCCCGATACGGGCGGCGGCGGGAGGAACCTTCGATGAGCGGTACCAGGAAGTCCCGGGCGGGCCTGGGCCTTGCCGGCTTCATCATCGTTGCCCTGTCGCTGGGCCTTTCCTTTATCGGCGCGCCGCTTCTTGAGGATGCCGCCTACCGGATCGATATGGCCCAGCGGCTCCGCCCCCCCTCGGCGGAACACTGGTTTGGTACGGACAGTCTGGGACGGGATCTTTTGGCGCGGGTACTGGCGGGGGGCCGCGTATCCCTGGGCCTTGGCTTTTCCGCCGGTGTCCTCTCCACCATCCTTGCCCTGCTTATCGGTCTTTACGGCAGTGTCAACAGGATTCTGGACGCCCTGCTCTTTGGCCTTTGCGACGCCCTTAGGGCCGTCCCCACCCTGCTCCTGGCCATTGCCCTGGTAACGGCACTTGGGGGGGGCGCTTCCCGGCTGCTCATCGTCCTTAGCCTCTGTTCCACCCCCGCGATGGCGCGGCTGGTCCGTTCCACCGTCCTGGTTGTCCGGGAACAGCCCTATATCCAGGTGGCGCGGATCCAGGGGGCCGGGCCGGGCCGGCTCCTCTTTTGCCACATCCTGCCGAACATCCTTTCCCCCCTCTCCGTTCAGTTCAGCTTCACCTGTGCCCAGACCATGCTCATAGAGGCGGCCCTGAGTTTCCTGGGGGCCGGAATAACGGCGCCCCTGCCAAGCTGGGGGAACATCCTCCAGGAGGGACAGACCCTTATGTTCGCCGCTCCCTGGATGATCCTGTTCCCCGGCCTTTTCATGGCCCTGACGATCCTTGGGATCAACTTCCTGGCCGGCGAGATACGGCCGATCTATGGGCGGTGAATTCAGTTTTCCGCCCTGGCTTTGACGCAGACACGGCTTTTGCCTTCGGTTATGATCTCGGGCTCGGCAAAGCCCGCGCTGGTTAAATACCGTTGGAAATCGGATGGGGTGTAGATGTTAAGGTTCAGCTTTGTTATCCAGAACTGGTAGGGCGCTTCTCCGTCATCAGATATGCTCATCTCATTGCAGATGAAAAAAATACCCCCCGGCTTCAGCACCCGCCGTACCTCTTTAAGGTCCCCGGCAAAGTCCGGCCAGAAGTAGATCGTTTCAAAGGCGGTAACGATGTCGAAACTGTTGTCGGGCCAGGGGTTCTCCGAAACACTGCCCAGCCGTATCTCCGCGCGGCCCGCGTTGACCGCCTTCCGGTTCAGCCTTTTGGTTTTTTCCACACAGACTTCCGAATAATCAAGGCCGCAGACTCTGCCTTCCGTTGCCAGGCGCAGCATCCGCGCCACGTTCCCGCCGCCCCCGCAGCCGATGTCCAGAATCCGGTCTCCGCTCTTGATGTCAAGATGCTCAAGGCCCCAGCGCGAGATCGGCGCGTGTCCCATGTTCATCGTGGAAATCAACAACCGGCCGCCGAGCCCCTGGGGTTTGCGGAAATTACGCCACACCTTTTCAAACATGGGTTCCCTCTTGTTAGTTTGTACTTACAAAAGAGCATAGCCGGGTCCCCCGTGTTTCGTCAAGGCGCGCGAAGCGCGATTCTCGGGCTAAAGCCCCACAGACTCCTAGCAGCCTGTTGTACTTGTAGGTTTTTGCTCCACGTTGTGTCGCAAAAACCACGATAAATGGGCTGCTTTCGGAGTTTGCAAGGTAAAATCGCCTCATAGGTGGTACCTATTCG
>JAIRND010000068.1 GCA_031258225.1 Treponema sp.
TTGCCTGGTTTTTGATTATTCCCGCCTGTTTTTTGACAAGCTCTTGTAAATTTTCCCCTTCCACGCCCTATTTTTACCATGTTTTACAATTTTATGCAAGATCCCCGTGAACGGTTACCCTGTGAGAATACCATCCTGTTCTGTCCGTTGTACTCATACATGGCGTTATGCCGTAAGCCTTCTTCGCTTAAAAGATTCCCGTCCCTGTCGTAACTATAAACAATATCTCCCTTCCGCTTGCCCAGGTCAATCCTCACATACCGCCCTTGCTCCCCGTGTACACTCCGCCCAATAGAGAATAGTAATAAAATATGGACTTTATCATTGAAGTCGAACAGGAAACCGATGGACGCTGGATTGCGGAAATTCCAGAATTGCCCGGTGTTTTAGCTTATGGAACTACCAAGGCGCAAGCCGGTAAAAAAGCCAAAGCCCTTGTGCGTGTGTTGGCGGAACGTATTGAATAGGTGGGCTTATTATCGGGCTGCTTACGCAGTTTGCGGGGTAAAAAATCGCCCCACGGGCGATTTTTTGGGTTTCACGCGCGAAGCGCGACAAACTCCTAGACAAAGGGTCGTTGATTTGCCGCCTGCCGCGCTACCCCAGGGCGATGTCGAGGATCATCATCAGCACAAAGCCCGCCATAACGCCCATGGTCCCGGCGTTGGAATGGCTGCCCAAGTTCGCTTCGGGGATCAGTTCCTCCACCACCACGTACATCATGGCCCCCGCGGCAAAGGCGAGGAGCCAGGGCATCTGGGGCGCGATAAGGGCGGCAAGGAAGGCCGCCGCCACGCCAAAGACCGGTTCCACGATGCCGGAGAAGGCGCCCAGGAGGAAGGACCGGAACGGGCTCATCCCCTCGTGCTTGAGGGGGATGGATATGGCCGCCCCTTCGGGAAAATTCTGGATGCCGATCCCCAGGGCAAGGGCAAGGGCGGAAGCGTATAAACCGGGAATTTCAGGATGCTGGGCCGCCAGCGCAAACGAAAGGCCCACCGCCATGCCTTCCGGGATGTTGTGCAGCGTAACTGCCCAGACAAGCAGGGTTGTACGGCGCGCCATGGAGGGGATGCCCTCCACAACGTTGGAGGAGGGGTGCAGATGGGGGATGAGTTTGTCGAGGCCGTACAAAAACAGGACCCCCAGGATGAACCCGCCCGCGGCGGGGATCCAGCCCGGCCAGCCCTGGGCTTCCGCCTCCTCTATGGCGGGGGCAAGGAGGCCCCACACGGAGGCCGCGATCATCACGCCCGCGGCAAAGCCCAGGAATATGCTCTGCGAGGGGCCTTTGCCGTCCCTGCCGAACAGAAACACCATCGCGGCGCCAAGGCTGGTCATAAAAAAGATAAAGCCCAGGCCGATCCAAAGCCACCCGCTCATCGCGCTCACCGTCCCGGCTTATCGGAACTCCGGCTTTCCCGCTTTGCCAGGGGAATATAGTCCAGCCGGCCCTGAACGCACTTGTAGGCGGGGCGGATGATCCTGCCCCCGGCGACAATCTCTTCCAGCCGGTGGGCGCACCAGCCGGCAACCCGGCTGACGGCAAAGAGGGAGGTGTACAGTTCCGTGGGTATCCCCAGTATCTTGTACACAAAACCGGAATAGAAATCCACATTGGAACAGATCTCCTTGTCCAGTCCTTTGACCTTCCGAAAGACCTGGGGGCTGAGCCGCTCGATAAGCCGGTAGAGGTTGAACTCCTTAAGCAGCCCCCTTTCCTCCGCCAGCAGGGCGGCCTTGTCCCGGAGCATGAGGGCCCGCGGATCGTTTTTGGTGTACACCGGGTGGCCCTGGCCGTAGATGAGGCCGGAACCGTCATAGGCCTCGCCCCGGAGGATCGCCGCCAGGTAGGTAGAAACCTGTTCCTCGCTGTCCCAAAGTTTTACGTTCTTTTTGATGTCCTCTATCATCCCCATGACCTTGATGTTGGCCCCGCCGTGCTTGGCGCCTTTAAGGGACTGGATGCCCGCGGCAATGGCGGAGTAGGTATCCGTATCGGCGGAGGAAATCAGGTGGACCGCGAAGGTGGAGTTATTGCCCCCGCCGTGTTCGGCGTGGAGTACCAGGGCAAGGTCCAGAATCTCCGCTTCCAACCGGGAATAGGTCCGATCCGTCCGCATAAGGGAAAGCAGGGCCTCCGCGGTTGACATGGACGGCTCCGGCAGGTGGATAACCAGGTTTTCCTGGTTGGCGTGGCGCATTCTCGCCCGGTACGCATAGGCCACCATCGTGGGAAAACGGCCGATAAGTTCCAGGCACTGGCGCAACACGTTTTCCGGGGACTTGTTTTCGGGATCCTCGTCATACGAGTAGAGGGTCAGCACCGAACGGGCCAGCGTGTTCATAATGTCCGGGGAGGGGATGCCCATGATGGAATCCTCGGCGAAGTTTGGGGGCAGGGTCCGGCAGTTTCCCAGGAGGTCGCTAAAATCGTCCAGGGCCTTTCTGTCGGGGAGCTGTCCAAAGAGGAGCAGGTAGACCGTCTCCTCAAAGCAGAAACGCCCCTCCGCGACGGCATGGCGTACCAGGGCCTCCACATCGTAGCCGCGGTAGTAGAGTTTCCCCTCCTGGGGTATCTTTTCACCCTCGTCAATAATGTACCCGTGGACATCACCAATGCGGGTAAGGCCGACCAGTACCCCCGTACCGTCGGCGTTACGGAGGCCCCGCTTGACGTTGAAGCGGTTGTAGAGGTCCGCGTCTATGTAGTCGTTACCCGTAATTTCGGATAGGTATTCCGCCGGTTTTCTCATAAATATACGGTTTTATACTCCAAATTGTATTTTTATGCAATATCGCCGGCAGCCTGGCAGCCTGACGCCAGGATCAGCGCGATGGCCGGCCCTCATCGGTCTGGCGGATCTGGACCCGGCGGATCTTGCCGCTGATGGTCTTGGGAAGTTCGGTAACGAACTCCACAATCCGGGGGTACTTGTAGGGGGCGGTGGTCTTTTTGACGTGGTTCTGGAGTTCGGTTGCCAGCTCCTCCGACGGCGCCCAGCCCTTGGCCAGGACCACGGTGGCCTTGACCAGGGTTCCCCGGTCCGGGTCCGGAACTCCGGTAACCGCGCATTCCAGCACCGCGGGATGCTCGTGCAGGGCGCTTTCCACCTCGAAAGGGCCGATACGGTAGCCGGAACTCTTGATCACGTCGTCGGAACGGCCCACAAACCAGTAGTAGCCGTCCTCGTCCCGCCAGGCCATGTCCCCGGTGTAGTACACCTGATCGTGCCAGACGCTGGCGGTAAGGTCGTCGTCCCGGTAGTAGCCGCCGAACATCCCCGCGGGCTTCCGCTTACCGGTATAGATGACGATCTGGCCCTCCTCCCCCATTTCGCAGGAACTGCCGTCCTCCCGGATCAGGTCAATGTCGTAGCCGGGGCTGGGCTTCCCCATGGAACCGGGCTTGGGCTCCAGCCAGGGGTAGGTAGCCATCGTAACGGTAAGTTCGGTTTGACCATAGGCCTCCCGCAGGGAAAGGCCGGTCTTGGCCTTGAACTGCTCGTATATCTCCGGGTTCAGAGGTTCCCCGGCCACGGCGCAGTGCTTGAGCGCGGAAAAATCGTAGGCGGAAAGGTCCTCTTTGATGAAAAAGCGGTACACCGTGGGCGGGGCGCAGAAACTTGTAACACGGTACCCGCTTATGACCTTGAGCATATCGGAGGCGACAAAACGGTCGTAGTCGTACACAAAAATGGCGGAACCGCAGATCCACTGGCCGTAGATCTTCCCCCAGGCGGCCTTGGCCCAGCCGGTTTCCGCCACCGTTAAGTGAAGGCCCCCCGGCTGTACGCACTGCCAGTACCGGGCGGTAAGGATATGGCCCAGGGGATAGGCAAAGTCGTGGCGCACCATCTTGGGCATGCCGGTGGTTCCGCTGGTAAAGTAGAGAAGCATGATGTCTTCGTTACGGTTGACCTGTTCCGGCCTGGTAAAATCTTCCGGCGCCGCCCGCGTGCGGGCGTTAAAATCCTCCCAGCCGGTGAATCGCCTGTCCAGGGGGCTGTCCGCGGGGCGGTGGACCGAACGGACAAAGGCCTTGTAGCGCAAAAACACCTTCCCGCCGGGACCGGCCTTTTCGGTGAGTTTGGCCTCCGCCTCATCCACATGCTCCAGAACCCGTTCATCATCCACACAGATGACAGCCGCCACATCCGCCGCCTCGCAGCGGTAGGCAATATCCTTGGCGGTAAGGAGGTGGGTGGCGGGGATGCCGATGGCCCCAAGTTTGTGGAGGGCCAGAAGGACGGGCCAATACTCGTGGCGGCGTTTGAGGATCAGCATGACCGGGTCCCCCTTGCCGATCCCCGCGGCTTTAAGGACATTGGCGGCCCTGTCGGAAAGCCGCTTCATGTCGGCGTAGGTAAACGAAGCCTCCGCCCCCGCCTCATCGCACCACACCATAGCGGTATCGTCCGCTTTGCCGCGGGCCAGCTCGTCCACCACATCGTAGGCAAAGTTAAAATTCTCGGGCACGTTGGGGGAAAAGCAGGCATAGTAGTTGTCGATAAAATCCCCGTAGGAATCGAAATCCCGGCGGTCAAGAAAACGGCTCAGCAGATCGGTATTGTTCGGATCACTCACTTGATACTCCTGTTGACGGTATGGTTGGTTACAGTACCACGGCGATAAACCGGGCCCGTTTGCCGCCCAGGGCCTTCATGCCGTGGGGCTCGCCGGAGTCGTAGTAGACACAGTCGCCGGGGCCCAGCTCCATTTCGTGCCCCCCGATGGAGATAAGGAGGCGGCCCTCCAGAACATAGTCAAATTCCTGCCCCGGATGGGTGTTCAGGGACAGGGGTCCGGTCCCGGTTTCGGGGGCGGCCTCCACCAGGAAGGGTTCCGCCTTTTTATGGTGAAAGTTGTAGGCCAGGTTCCAGTAGCCGTACATGGGCCGGCGGCTCACCTCCGGGGCCTCCGAGGCGCGGGTAAGGCAGAAGGTTTTGAGTTTGCTGGTTTTGCCGGTGATAAGCTCCGACAGATCCACCTTGAAACGGGCGGCAATCTCCACCAGGGCGCCGATGGGAAAGTCCTTGTCCCCCGCCTCCCACTGGCCGTACTCCACAGGGTCGAAGCCCAGTTCCCGCGCCAGGGTCTCCCCGGACAGTTCCTCAATCTCCCGCAACACTTTTACCCGCTCAATTATTTCCCGCGACGCTTCGGACATAGGGCCTCCTGACACAGGTCTACCATAAAATCCGGGGATCTTCAACGCCGTCTGTCGGGCCGGCGCATTATACATAACGTTAATGTATGGAATAAAAAGCAAATCAAAGATATGGACACTGGACAAAAAGTTTAAAATAATACTACCGGAAGGGTTAAAATATATTGCTTAATTTCCCCCATTCTGCCGAGAGACAGGGCATCGGCGGTACGGTGTAGTACGGTGTAGTAACGATCGATAGAATTGTGTACAACCGGTTTGCCGCCAGCTTTACCGCGGGTAACGTCTTGTATGCAGGAACGCGGGAGGAGCATGGTATGAAATCACTGGTTCTTGTGGGGGCGGCGGTTTTAGGCTGTTTTTCCTGTGGTACCTTAAGTTTCCGGGACATTGACCGTATTATTCAGGACCTGCCCCGGCACAGTTCTTCCCGTTACGTGAACCGCCGTTCCCTCCCGGCCAGTTGGTTTGGGCGGGCCTATGCCACGCTGGACGATCCCTACGTCTACATCGTCCTTTCCGATACCGGGAGTCCCGCCAGCAAACTCATCAGCCTTTTCACTACGACGGTCTACAACCACGTATCCCTGTCCTTTGACCGGGACCTGAACACCCTGGTGAGCTATAACGGGGGGAACGGGGTGTCCAGCCCCGGCCTGAACGAGGAACGCCTTGAAATGTTAAACCAAAAACCCGGGGCCTCCCTGGCCATGTACCGGCTGCGGCTGGAACCGGCGCAAAAGAGGGTCATGCTCGCGCGTATCCGGGCCATCAACCGGGAGGGTAGTTCCTACAACATCACGGGAATCCTGAGCAAGAAGTCAAGGCTCCCCAATATCATGTTTTGCTCCCAGTTTGTCTATTCGGTTCTGGCCGAGGCGGGGCTGGCCTACTTCGAGAAAAAGAACGGGGAGGTAAGGCCCGGGGACTTTATCAGGAGGGCGGAGGGGCTGGAATTTGTGGGGTGCCTGGTCCTCGATTCCCCGGCGCTGTGGGTTACCGGATACAAGGGGGGATGAACAGCGGGCCGGGGTCTAATGGGTCCGGAGAACCTGCCGCTCTGCCTCCTCCTCGAACTGGCGGGTGTAGAGATCGTAGTAGCGGCCGCGGGCGGCCATAAGTTCGTCGTGGGCGCCGCGCTCCATGATCTTGCCGTCGTGGACCACCAGGATCGTATCGGCCCCGCGGATGGTGGAAAGCCGGTGCGCGATAACAAAACTGGTGCGGCCCCGCAGAAGGCGGCTTATGGCGTGCTGGAGCAGCAGTTCCATTTCAGTGTCCACGGAGCTGGTGGCCTCGTCCAGGATGAAAATGCGCGGGTCGGCCAGGACGGCGCGGGCAAAGGAGATAAGCTGCTTTTCCCCGGTGGAAAGCCGGTCGCCGCCCTCCCCCGCCTCGGTGTCGTAGCCTTTTTCCAGTTTGGCGATAACCTTATCGGCGTGGACGATCCGCGCGGCGTTTTCCACGTCCTCGTCGCCGGCGTCGAGCCTGCCGTAACGGATGTTCTCCCGGATGGTACCGGTAAAGAGATGGGGGCTTTGGAGGACGTAGCCCAGGGCGCTGTGGAGCCAGAGCTGACTCCGCTCCCGGTAGTCCCGTCCGTCGATAAGGAGCTGTCCTGAACTGGGTTCAAAGAAGCGGCACACCAAATTGACCAGCGTGGATTTCCCCGCGCCGGTTTCCCCCACAATGGCGATGTAACTTCCGGCCTTTACGTGGAGGTTGAAGTGTTCCAGCACGTTTTCCCCGCCGTCGGGGTAGCGGAACGTAACGTCCCGGAATTCCACGTCCCCCAAAATGGGTTCCCAATTTTCACGCTTGGGATGGAACGTATCCCCGTAAGTTTCGATGACAGCATCGCTGTCGGTTATCATGGGCGGCTGTTCCAGCAGCCCGGACACCCGCTCCACGTTGGCCTGGGTAGAGACAAACTCCGTAAGGATGTTGGCGATGTTCTGGATGGGATCGAAAAAACCCCCGGCGTACTGCAGGAAAATCGCCAGTATCGAAAGGTCGGCCCCCAGGAACACTATTTCATGGCCCCCGTAGCCCAGGACAACGGCGGTAGCCATGGAACCGATAAAGAGTACGAGGGGGATAAAAATTGAACGCAGGCGGGCCATGTGGTTGGCGTGGCCGCGGTACCCGCCGGTAATGAGCGAATACTCCTTAAGGCTCTGCTCCGCGGTAACAAGGACCTTGACGGTCCGCGCCCCGGTGATCCCCTCGTTCATGGCGGCGGTCATTTTTGAGTTGACACGCCGTAGAATCCGGTTTACCACCAAAATCCGCTTCTGGAAAAACCAGGTAAAGAGGGCCAGAGGCGGAATGGTGGCGCAGACAATAATGGCAAGGCGCCAGTGAACCAGAAACATGGAAATGATGACCCCGACGCAGTAAAAAAACGACCAGGAAAAGTCGATGATCCCCCAGGCTACCAGTTCCCCAATTTTCCCGGTATCCGAGTGGGTACGGGCCATCATGTAACCCACGGGGGTTTTGTTGTAGTAGTCAAGGCTGAGTTTTTGAAGGTGGAAGAACACCGCGTTCCGCACGGCACGGACAATTCCCACCTCCGCGCGGATTCCGTTGGACACAAAGAAACGGACGTTGATCCCCTGGACCAGGATCATGGCAAGGGCCACTCCCAGGAGCCCCCACATGCCCTGGCTGCTGCGGGGTTCGATGTTGTGCCGTATGGCGTAGCCCAGAATCAGGGGGAGAAACACGTCCACCACGGCGGCGCTGAGCATAAGGACCGCACAACGGATCAGATTCAGCTTCTGGGGGGCAATGAACGGGATCATCTTTTTCCAGACGGACAGTGAAACAGGTTTATTGTACTCCGGATCTTCGTAATCAGCCATGACCACTACCTTTAATTAACGTTACTTCCGCCGGATTCCGGAGCGCCGGACTGTACCGCGCCCCGCTGGAGGTCGAAGATCCGGCGGTAGGTTCCCTCCCGGGCCAAAAGTTCCCGGTGAGTCCCCAGTTCCTCCATCTCCCCATCTTTAAGAACGAGTATTTGATCCGCCTGCATCAGGCTGGATACGCGGTGGGAGATGAGGATCACCGCCGCCTCCGTCACCCGCCCTTTAAGGGCCGCGCGGATTTTAATGTCCGTCTCCGTGTCCACCGCGGAGAGGCTGTCGTCAAAGATCATCACCGGGGGATTGGCCGCCAGCATCCGGGCAATGGCGACCCGCTGCTTCTGCCCCCCCGAAAGGGTAACACCCCGTTCACCGATCACCGTCTCGTAGGATTTCTCAAATTCCCGGATACTCCCGTCCACCTGGGCTACCGCGGCGGCGGCGTGGATCTCCTCGATGGGAAGGCCCCCGGTTCCCGCGGCGATATTCTCCCGGATGGTCTTGGAAAAGAGAAACGGCTCCTGCAGGCACAGGCCGATATGGCGGCGCAGGTGGTCCCGGGCGATCAGGCGAATATCAATACCGTCAATCGTGATTCTGCCGCTATCGGGGGGGAGATCGTAGAGCCGGGCGATAAGGTGTACCAGTGTGGACTTTCCCGAACCGGTGGCCCCCAGAATCGCCAGGGTGCCGCCGGGCCGCAAGACAAAAGAAATGTTCCGCAGCACGGGAATGGCGGCGTTCCCCGATTCCCCGGCATAGCTGAAACTGACGTTCTCAAAACACAGCTCCCCGCGCAGCGCGGGCCGCAGCGCGTCGGGTGGATCGGTTTCCGGTTCTTCGGCCAGGATCTCCCGGACCCGCCCCGCGGACACCAGGGTTCTGGAGAGTTCCGAGAGGATCCGGCCCAACTGCCGGACGGGCCAGATCATCCAACTGCAGTACGTGTAAAAGGCCAGGAAGGTACCGGGGGAAAGCTGCCCCTGGACGCTCCTCATGATCCCCGCGGCCACAATAATGGTAAGCTGGAGGCCGCTCATAACGTCCCCGGCCCCCCAGAACAGGCCCAGCATCTTGCCGGTACCAATCCAGATATTCGCGTGGGCGGCGGTCCTGGCGGAGAATCGTTCCATTTCGTGGGATTCCCGGCCAAACGCCCGGACCACCCGGACCCCCGTGTAGTTTTCCTGCGCACAGGCCTGCATGTCCCCCTCCGCGGCGTCCGCCCTGGCAAATTCCCTGGCAACCTTTTTAAAGTACAGGAGGGAAAACAAAAAGATGGGGGGAATCAAAATCAGGGCCATCAGGGACATAAACACATCCATTGAAAACATCATGACAAGGGCAACCACAAACACGCTGACGATCCGCAGTAATTCGCTCATCTGGTTTTGAAGGAAATTGCGGATCGTGTCCACATCGGAGGTACAACGCTGAATAATGTCCCCCGTGTGGCAGCGCACATGCCAGAGGTAGGGAAGTTTCTGGATATGGCCGTACAGGGTGTTCCGCAGCCGCCAGGCGATGGTTTCCCCTATTTCGATGCCGATGTAACGCCGGCCGGCGTTGAGAAGGCCGGAACAGAGGGCCGCGCCCAGCGTACAGAGGGCGCAGATCCACAGGTTCCGCCGCAGAAACGGTGTTCCCCCCAGGGAATCGACCAGGCGCGTAACAAAGGCCGGGGCCGCCAGGGGCTCGTTCCCGATAACCGAATCGATGGTATAGCGGATGATCTGGGGGGAGACAAAGGAAAAAAGAACGGTCGCGATAGTGGCGGCGCAGCAGAGGAGGAGGGGAACAAAACGGTCCTCCGCGGCGGCGGCTATAAGGGCGGGGCGGCTCTTCTTCCAGGGCAGGTTTACGATTGTTGATGGCGCCGTCATGTTAATCCACGTTTCCCCGAAGGGCCAGGGCCAGTTCCTTCCACACCAATTTATCCCGTTCCTCAAGGGCGCGGAATTCCTCCTGCCTGCCGTAGGCGGACAACTCGATAAACTGATCGATCCGCCGCTTTAAGCCGGCAAATTTACGGTCGTGGAATTCGGTGATCCAGCGGGGGATCCGTTTCCATGAACTCAAGAGTCGGCCATAGTGGGGCGCGCAGAGTCCTTCGGACCGGGTAAAGACCTGCCTGAGTTCCTGTTCCTCGTCGCTTTCCCCCCCGGCGCCCGCCAGAAAACCCAGGTACTCAATTTCGATGCGGTCCCGCTCCACGCAGACCGGGCAGCGTTCCCCGCGCCGCCAGGGTTTGCGGCTCGCGAAAGAGTCCAAACGTTCCTCCAGAATGTCCCGGCCCAGGATCGCCACCGCGAGGCCGTCCCTAAAGGACTCAAGGTTCCGGGAATGGTAACTGCAGAAACCCCCGGCCAGGCGGTGGGCCCTGCGGAATTTCCGGTCCGAGACATGCTCAAAGAGCATGTTGTCGATGTACCGGTCCGCCCGGTCAACGATGATTCCGCACAGGGGACAGCCCGGTTTTTCACAGGCCTTTTCCAGTTCAAAAAAATTGATATGCTTATCCACCGCCATTACGCCAACACCTTTACAAAAGATAAACCGGGGATTCCCGAAGTTCCGGAAACCGCGCGGCCCTCAGTCCCGCCCTTCCACCGTGCCGTTTCCGCGGGCAATGTAGACACGGGGCCGGATCCAGCCGCCCCGGGGTCCGGTAAAAAAACCGTTTTCCACGACTCCCGGAATCAGGTTGATCCGCTTCTCAAGTTCCTCCGGCTCCACCGGTTCCCGGAACAGAAGGTCCAGAAGCAGGTTGCCATGTTCGGTGATCACCGGACCCGCCTTGCGCAGCGCCTCCCGCAGCGTTACCACGGCCCCCAGCCTTTCCAGGGCCCGGCTCACGGCAAGCCGGGCTTCGGGTATCACTTCCACGGGCACGGGGAAGCGAAGGGCCAGATGGGGCACCAGCTTGGATTCGTCCGCCACAATCGCGAAACGGCCGGAATTGTAGGCGGCAAGTTTTTCGACAAGAAGGGCGCCGCCCCCGCCCTTGATAAGACGGTTCTTCCCGTCAATCTCATCGGCCCCGTCAATCGTAAGGTCAAGCCCCCCCGCCAGTTCCGGGGAGTTTAAGCCGTAGTGGGGAATGTTCAGTCTCTCACATTCCAGCTCCGTTTGAAAACTGGTACAAAATACCTTGACATCCTTTATGTCCCCCGCGGCCAGTCTCATACCAACCCGGCGAACCACAAAAACGGCGGTAGAACCCGTGCCAAGGCCCAGGCGCGAACCACCGTTCACAAGTTCATCCGCGGCGCGCACAGCGGCCAGCTCCTTCAACGCCTGAAGTTCCATAACGCATCACCCCTTAAATATTTACACGGGCAAGAAGGGCCGGGGGGAAATCACGCTTGAAAAACTGCGTATACTGGTACCGGGCCTGCCGGATAAACATATCGTACCCGTTAAGGACCGGGCAAGACGCGGCGGCGGCCCGCCGCAAAAACGGGGTCCGGTCCGGTTTGTACACCAGGTCCATCACGATCTCTTTTCCTGAAAACGCGTACAGTTCCAGAGGGTCCCGGTCGGGATTCCCCTCCATCCCCGCGGGGGTGGTTTGGATGATAATATCGCGGAAACGCTCCATCTGGTCCACTCCCCGCTCGTCCAGCCCCCCCCAACTGAACCGGTAGGGGGCGGCGAGATTCCGGGCCTTCATCAAGGTACGGTTCAGGATCAGCACACGCGCGCCCAGGCGGTACAGTTCCGCCGCCACCGCCCTGGCGGCCCCCCCGGCGCCGATAACGGTAACTTTCTTGCCCTTCAGTCTGGAAATTTCCACGGACTTCCGCGCCCGCGCCCGCCTGATCCTCCAGGGCTCGTCCTCCTCCCCGGTCCGCTTACCGGCGTCTATCGTATCCATAAAGGCCAGCAGCGAATCGGAAAAACCCCGCATGTCCGTATTGGTACCCCGCCACCCCTGGGGCCCCCGGTTGATCGTATTACAGGCCCCAATCCACTCCACATCTTCCGACATGGATCCCAAATAATCAAGGATCGCCTCCTTGTAGGGGACCGTTACGGATACGCCGGTTACGTCCAGTTCATCCGCCAGGGCCATAAAGTCCCTCAGGGAATCCGTGGGAAAGGGCACGTAGACCGCGTCGTTGGTTTCCAGGGCAAAAACCGTGTTAAAAAATTTGGGGGAGTTGGTAACCGTAAGGGGATACCCCGTTACCCCAAACACCTTTGTCTCCGGGCCGATGCTATGGAACCGGTACAGTTCCACCAGGTCCCTGGGGCAAAGCTGGCCCGGCGCGGCCAGGGGTTCCCCCTCCGCGCTGGTATAGGTGATCTGGGAACCGAGCCGTTCCGCGAGAATCCGCGTAAAAACCCCGTAATGCCCCATGCAGAGGAGGATCTTGTCAACATCCCGTACCTTTCCGGCGGCCCTGACCAGGGCCAGCGCGTCCGCGGAACCCCGGGCCAGCACGGCGATCTTGGCAATTTCATCCCCGGTCCGGCACAGATTCCGTATTTTCCCCGGTATATCCGCGTCAACACCGTTAAAACTGTGGGAAGAACGGATGATACGGGTACCGAAGGTCCGGGCCGCCTCCTCCAGGCTTGGGACGTTCAGATCCTCCTCCAGATCAACATAGGCAAAATTCTTCCGCCGGTCGGCCTCCGCAAAGGCAAGCCCCTGGGCCAACAAGCGGATCCGGGAGGCCTCCCCCTCGGCAAAACTTCCGCCGTCCTTTTCCCGCCGGACGGTCAGAACAACGGGAAGCCCCGCCTGCTCCGGGAAACGGCGGAGCAAAAAACGCTCGTCCGGGTCCAGACAGTCTACCCGCAGTTCCGCGATATCAACGTACCCGCGGTTCCGCGCAAGGAGTTCCAGATCGGCGGCGATGGTTTTAGCGGTCAGACAGAGACAGATCTTTGCCATGTATACCCCGGTGCGCCGGGACTCCTAAAAATCGCCGCGGTACACAAAGATCTCCGCCACCTGGGCGGAGCCCCCCATGTTTACCCGCAGCGTAATAGGCCAGGAACGGCCATCAATGGGGAGAAGGAAATAATCATCCCCCTCGCGGGCATCTTCCCCCAGGGCAAGGATCACCGCCTCCCGGCTGTCCCCCACCCGGATTCCCCGGACCGCCTTAATCCCCACCTGCCAGACCCGGTCCCGGTAAACGTAAAAATCCCCCTGGGGATAGACCATCACCACATCGTCCTGCCATTCCTCCGCCCCCCGGACGGCGTAGACCTCCTGGGGAACCCCAAAACGGCCGTAGAGCCCTTCCAGGGTAAGACCGATAAGGGCTTCGGGTTCCGTTAGTTCCAAAACGGGGTCCGCCCCAAGGGGAAACACCCCCACCACAACTAATAAACAGCCCAACCGGCGGATTCCCATGCAAGCACTTTACCCAAAGGCCGCCTTCCGCGCAAGCGACGCGGAATTGTACATACTACCGATGCTTCAATATAGTTTATGTGTTATAGATTACGCATATGAGTATACAAGTAATTAAAGCGTGCCCGGTAACGCTTCGGGCCCCTGGGCGGTCCGCGCGGGCATGAACGTACAGACCCTGGGGGACCTGTGCCTTGAAGGGGCCAGAATCTACAAGTCCCGGAAAGCCCTTGAACGATGCCGGGGGGACCGGCTTTTGGAAACGGTGAATTTCAGGACCCTGGCCTTCCGGGCCCGTCAACTGGCGGCCCTGTTCCACAGTTTGGGCGTGGAGCGCGGCGGCAGGATCATGATCCTGGCGGAAAACCGGCCCGAATGGCCCATCGCGATCTTTGGCGCCGCCCTGGCGGGGGCGGCCTCCCTGCCCCTGTCCCCCCATGCCGCGGCGGGGGGGCTCGGCGGCACGGGAACGGGCCTTTCCGCCCTCTGCGTTACGGAACGGACCGCGGAACTGGCCACGGCGGCGGATTCCTCCCTGCCCCGGATCTACCTGGACAGCCCGGCCGCCGGAAAACAGCCGGCCTGGACCAGTATTCTGGTGTCCATCGGCGGCGTCCACAGGCGGTTGCCCCTGTCCCCCCGCCCGGAATTCCCGGCTCTGTCCGAAACCGGCGGGGAACCGGGGGCCGGTGATCCGGAAGCCGGCAATCCGGAAGCCGGTGATCCGGCAATTGTATGGCCCGACGGGGGACAAAGTTCCCACCGGGAACTCCTGTCCCTTATCGCGGGCCCTCCCTACCCAAGGCTTTTCCCCAGGGACCGCCTGCTGCCCCTGTGCCCGCTGGCGGAAAAGGGCGCGCTCGTTCTGGCGGTCCTGGCCGCGGTTCGGGGAGGCGCCTCCCTAAGCTGCGTGGAGGGAACGCGGGAAGGCGCGCCGGGGGCCGCGGAACTGCTGCGCCCCACCGTACTGCTTGGGGACAGCGATACTCTTGAGACCCTCCTGGACCGGCTTATCCGGGCGGAAAATTTTTTCTTCAGGAATCCCCTTACCCGGCCGCTGGCGGCAAGTCTGACAGGCCGGAAGATCATAAAATCGCTGGGGGGGAACGTCCGCTGCTACGGCATTACCGGCGGAAAACCCCTGAGCGAAACCATTTGGAAGAACCTGCGGCGCATCCACCTGCCCGCGGTGGCGCTGTAACAAAAACGGCGCCGGGCTTTCAAAGCTGGTCGGGGAAGAGCGAACCCGCCGGATTCGGCGCGGCCAGGGTCTCCCGGTGGAGTTCCCGGTTCAGTATCGAAAGGATAAGCACGGTTCCCTCGGGAAGCCGGTAGGGTACGGTAAAATTCCCGCCACGGTAGGGAACGTTGATAAGTTCCGTCCGTTCACCGCCGGGAAACAGGGCCTCAAGCCGCATGACCAGCGGGTAGGGGTTCAGCGGAACGGTATAGCTGAACAGGCCGAACAGTTCCCCCTGGGAAAGCCGCGGGGGAATATTGACCAGAAGGCTAACCTGGGTGTTCGCCGGCGCCTCGGTTTCCGGCGGGGGTTCCTGGTACACCACGGTTCCCCCCTCCTCATTGGCCCGGCTGGGCCTAAGACTAAACACAAAGTCAAGCCCTTCCCGGCCCAGCAGGGTCAGGGCCGCCGGCAGGTCAAGACCGGTAAAGCGGGGAACCGTTATGACGGCGTTCTCCGGCCCCCGGCTTATCACAAACTCCAGCGTTGTGGGGCCCGATATGCCCGAACCGGGCTCCGGCTTCTGCTCGATAATGGTTCCCGGCTCCTCATCGGAATATTCGTAGATCAGGGGTTCTTTAAGGGAGAGCGGGGCCAGGCCCAGACCGCCGGCCTCCGCGAACATTGTCTGCAGGTCCATCCGCACCTCATCAATATTGCGGCCCCGGTAATCTTCCACGGTGTTGACAAGCACCCCCCGGCTTACCACCAGGTTGATCCGGCGGCCCGCCTTGACAATGGCGCCAAAATGGGGGTCCTGCTCCAGAATGAGCCCCTTGTCAAAGGAGGATTGGGTGTAACGCAGGCTTATCCGCGGGTACAGTTCCTTTTGCTGCAGCTCCAGCAGGGCTTCGGTCAACTCTTTGCCCAGGAGATCGGGGACCATGGTCTGTTCCGCCCCCCTTACGGCGATAAAGAAGATGGATAGGGCGATAAGCCCGACAAAAACCAGAAGCCCCAGGGCCATGAATATGAAAAGTTTGAGGTGGTTGGCGACATAACCCTCAATGGCGTCAATATCTAAATTTATAAAACCCATTACCCAATCCGCTTACGTTAAGATCATAACGGCCCGGTTCATGCGGGAGAAGTCCTACCCAAGCCGCCGGCCGATAAAACCACGGGCGCCGTTCAGGAAGGCCCGCCACTCAAGGGCCTTTTTTGCCTGGTACCGCAGCATGGCAAGGATCAGCACCCCGTCTCCCGTTTGTACCAGTATCCCCCGTTCCTTGTCTACGCCCAGAACCGTCCCGGGCGTCCGCGGCGTGTCCTGGCCGCTCCCCTGGGCCGCGCCGCCCCCCACGTCCGCCTGGAGGATGTAAAGACAACGCTCCCCGTCCATAGTCCAGGACAGGGGCCAGGGGGTATAGGCCCGGACCTGGGCCTCGATGCGCCGGGCACTCATATTCCAGTCGATTCGCCCATCTTCTTTGGACAGAAGGCCGCAGTAGCTGGCCTTCTCCGGGTCCTGGGGCCGGCCCCGCGCAAGCCCTGACGCAATGTCCCGCAGCACGCGGGGGACAAGCCGCGCCGCCCGGCCGGCCATGTCCTGGCCCAGAGAGGCGGCAGTCTCCCGGCCCGTCAGGGGAACGGTTTCCTGGGCCAGAATATCCCCGCAATCCATCTCCGGGGCAAGGCGCTGGACGCTGATCCCCGTCTCCCGGTCCCCGTTCAGGATAGCCTGGGGGATTGGGGTGGGCCCCCGGTAGGCGGGCAGCAGGCTGGGGTGAACGTTGATCCCCCCCAGCGGAAACAGGGCAAGGAATTTGGGGCCGAAGATGCGGCCGTAGGCAAAGGAAACGAGCAGATCGGGGTGAAGGGCCTCGATTTCCCCCCGCGCCGCGGCCCCCAGCCGTTCGGGTTTAAGGATGACCGGCGGCTTCCGGCGCGCCTGTTCAAAACGGGCCTCCAGCGCCCGCGCCGCGGCGGCCAGGTCGGTAGGCTCCGGTTTCCCGTGCCGGCCGCGGGGACTGTCGGGATTGGTAAGCAACCCCGCCAGATCGAAAACCGCCTCGCCATCCGGCGGAACCGCATCTTCCAGGGCCAGACCGGCCAGGCTTTCCAGGGTGGGAACGGCAATGGCGGGGCTTCCCGCGTAGATAATCCGCATAGCGGTTTGTCGCGCTTCGCGCATAAAACCTCCAAGTCCCACAGGCTGCTAGTACGCAGTCAATATTCAACCTGTGGATAGTTCACGTTGATACGTGCCTTGTCCTGACCTTAACCTTCCCCCTGATCCGGCGGGGGCGGGGATAGCCCGGCGGAAAAACGCTTGTAGAATCCGCCTGCGCTATTTTCAATACTTCGGTGCGCCGCTCAGGTTAAAACCTTCGCGCCTTTTTCCCGTATCTTCACGTTCAATGAGCACCGGGCGCGTGTCACATTTTTTGGATAAACGCTCCTTAACGGAGCGATTTTACTTCGCCTGGCGGGGAATTCCAAATGTTTATCCCCGGGCTATCCCCGCCCCCGCAGTGGTTCACGATAGGGAGTTAAGGTTAGGCGGGTATCAAACCTAAAACCCAGGTTGAATGGTGTCTGACTACACCACAAAGAGGGCAGAGTCGTGGAGGTTCGGGAAGCATCGGAAGCACCAAAAAACCCACAATTACAATCATGACTGCGTACTAGGTTACAGTGATGCTGTTCGCGTTTTCGTTGTACGCCGCGCTTAGGCCGCTAAAGTTGAACCGTTATACTCCGGCGGCTTAAAGTATTTAACCGGCGCCCCATCCCCGCATAACAGGCCGCCGTTCCCGTCCCTATTAGAATTCAACATAACATGAGGGCTGAATGGGATTACACTGAACCGGCGGCCAGTCGTGCCTGAAACTGAAACCGCTGTTGTTCTCAAAATTCCCGTCCTTTCCAATGATTCCGGTTTATACAAACTGCTCTGGCCAAATTTCAGAATGTTCCCAACCATTTGATTCACTATCAGGGCACCGGCATTTACTTTCCGGCGCATCGTTATGGGCAGCAATGCGCCGTTTTTGGACCAAACCGCTCTTCCGCGCAAGGGATTGAAGCGGAAATACCGGAGGAATTGCGGAGCAATTCCGAGGAATTGGAGCGGAAAGCCCGGTTTTTGCGTGCCCGCACGCAAAAATGCGCCCAGTCCGGCTTAAAAAAGTAAACGCCGATGCCCTGCCATACTTCATTCCTCACTTTTAATTCCTTCCCGTTTATGCTATATTTAAACGTACCGGAGGTATGAAATACCCAATGACTATTGAACAAACCGTAGAGATACCCGCCGACCACCGGCTGATTTTTGAAATTCCTCCCAATATTCCCGAAGGAAAAATTTTCCGCGGAAAATAACAAAAAAATTTACCACATCACGTCCTCCGCCACGGAACTGATGACCCGGTACGCCTGGCCGGGGAATGTCCGGGAGCTGGAAAACTGCATTGAACGGGCGGTGATTTTGTCCACCGGCGGCGTAATCCACAGCTATTACCTGCCCCCCGGTTTACAGCAGGAACGCTCCGGGGAAGGAGGCCCCGCGAAGCGGCAGACCTTACAGGAAGTGATGGACTCGGTGGAACGGGAACTCATCGCCGAAGAACTGGAGCGGACCAGGGGCAACGTCAGCAGGGCCGCCGCCAACCTGGGAATCTCGGAGCGGATCATGGGCCTCCGGGCCGCGAAGTACGGCCTCAAAAAAAGCCGCCCCCCGCAAAACCCGGACCACCACTGAAAAGTTACCGCCAAAGAGCCGGACGTATGGAGAAAGAATATCCCCGCTGG
>JAIRND010000140.1 GCA_031258225.1 Treponema sp.
GGTTTACCCGGATTTCCCCGGTTTCCCCCAGGTTTTTAGGGCTTTTAGACGGTTTTTGGGGGGGTTTAACGGCTACTAAAGGCTATTTGAAGCAATCTAAAGGGTTCTATCAAAAAAGGCCGGACTCGCGGTTTTCTCGCGTTTTTTGTGGGTTTTTCGCTGTTTTTCGCATTTTGAAAATGGGAATTTTCGGGGGGCCTTTTTGAGCTAACTCCTTATGGGATAAGGAGTTACGGCGATGTGCCGGGCCGCCGGGGAATTCCCATTCTTGGTGCCCCCCCACACCGGGGCAGGGAATTCCAAATTTTCCCCCGGCGGTAAGTTTCGGTATGGACCAAGTTTAGCAACAATGAACAGGAATGAAGGCCGCGCTTCGCGGTATAACCCCCCGCGGCGGTTTGTAAGTAGTCTGGGACAAGGACATGACTGACTCCTCCTTATCACGATCAAACCTTTAGGACTATTTTGAAATAACGGCATGTCCACAGACCGGTTAGCTGAAACTACCGGTTCGTATGGAGCATTATTAGTTTACATCCGGGAAAGGGTGTAAAGAGAAATTTTGAAAAAAGTGAAATATTTTTTGTCTTCTGTCTTCAATCGGCCTTAGCCGCTTAACTTATCCAGCGTAAGCTGGGCTTTACGGGCCAGGCTGGTGTTCCTGCTTTCCGTAAGGGGCCGGATATCCTCTACCAGGCCGCGAAAGTTGTTGTTGGCCGCAATGTCCAGGGCAAAGGAGCGTTCCACGGTATCCCCTGAACCGAGGAAGCGGCGGGCCAGGGCTTCCAGCCTGGACGAGTGTGCCCCCGCCACAATTTTAAGCAGGCCGTTGTAGAGCGCGCTTTGATTCCGGGATTTCGCGTCGTCCATTTCGGCGATGACTTTTTCGATGCAGGCTTCCGCGTCGTTTGTTACGAGCATCTCCGCGGACCGTATCCGCACGGCGTCGGGGCTTTTGCGCTCCTCGAACAGGGCCGTCAGGATAGCGGTTGTTTCCCCGGTGTTGATGGCGCCCAAGGCCCGGATGGACTCGTCCCGGACCTGGGGTACATCGTCCTGTTCGCAGCGAAATTTGAGGTAGGGGATCGCCGCCTCAAGCCCGCGGACCCGGCTGGCCTGGGCCGCGCTGATCCGGGTACGGTAGTACGAATCCCGGAAGGCTTCCAAAATCGCCTTGTCCACGTCTTCCCCCGTAAAGGGCCCCAGGGCGGCGACGGCGCTGGAGCGTACGTTGGGGTCCCCGTCGGAGACGGCGGAAATAATCGCCGGCAGCCCTTCCTTATCCCCGATCTTTGACAGGGCCTCCAGGGCGGCCATACGGAGGGTAACCCGGCTTTCGGTGTTGGACACGATACCGGCAAGAAAGGAAATACCGGCGGCGGACCCGGTTTCCCCGACGGCGGCAATGATGTCGCGGCGGTACTCATCCGGGGGGTCCTCATCGATGTAGTAGCCGCTCAGGAATTCGGCGGTACTCCGCGCGGTTTCCTGGTCTGCCGCCGAGACCCTGCCCAGGGCCTGAATTGCGGACACCATGAAGCGCCGCTCCCTGGTATCAATGAGTTTTCGCAGGGGCTCCACGGCGTCTTTTACCTTGAGCCTGCCAAGGTAGTTTACCGCGGCGATAACCGTCTCGTTGGTCTCCTGATCCCGCTCCTCTATGGCCCGAATGGCCCGTTCCTCCAGGCCCGCTTTATCGCGTTCCCCAAAGAACGAAAAAACTTGCTGGAGGATGCTCCGGTTCCGGGTACTTTGAACCAGCACGATGAGTTCATCATCCAGAGAGTCCGACTGATCGTTCCTGAGGGATTCGATGAGGGCGGCAATTTCGGTTTCCGTACCGTAACGGATGGTGGCAAGCCGGACGGACTCCGTCTGCGAGGACTCCGTCTGGGTGGACTCCGCCCCGGCGGGGAAGGACGAAAGACAGAGGGCCGCTCCCAGGGCGGCGATCCGCGACAAACGGTTAGCCACGGGTCCCCTCCTCGTAGGCGGACAGGAATCCGGCCGAAAAAGAATGGAACCGGTTTTCACGGATCGCCTCCCGGGCCTTTTTGACCAGATCGTGAAGAAAATACAGGTTATGATAACTCAACAACATCGAGCAGAGGATCTCCTGAGTCTTAAAAAGGTGCCGCACATAGGCGCGGCTATAGGTCCGGCAGACTTTACAGCCGCACTCCTCATCTATCGGCGAAAAATCCATAACATGTTCGGCCTTTTTTACCGAAAGGGGACCCCGGCGCGTATAGGCCCGGCCGTTCCGCCCTTCCCTGGTGGGGGCTACGCAGTCAAACATATCAATGCCGTTCGCTATGGCTTCAAGGATATACCGGGGTGTCCCAATTCCCATGACGTAACGGGGCTTGTCATCGGGCAGAAGGGCGGCGGTATGACCCAAAATCTCGGCAAACACCTCTGGCGGTTCCCCTACGGAAAGTCCCCCAATGGCGATTCCCGGCGTGTCCTGGGCAATGGTAAGTTCCGCGCTGTGCCGGCGAAGGTGGGGGTAGAAGCCCCCCTGGACAATGCCGAAGAGGAGCCCCCGGTACGTTCCCGATTCCCGTACAAGGTCCCATCTCCGCCTGGCCCGCGCAAGCCAACGGGCGGTTGTTTCCAGGGCTTCCTCCGCTTCTCTATCGGACGTTCCCCAGCCGGTGCAGATATCAAGGGCCATTTGAATATCGCTTCCCAGCGTGGTCTGAATGTCAACCGCCTGTTCGGGGGACAAAAAATGGCTTCCCCCGTCGATGTGGGAACGGAACAGGGCGCCTTCCTCCGTGATCTTGCGAAAAGGGGCCAGGGAAAAGACCTGGAAGCCGCCGGAATCGGTAAGGAAATTGCCCGGCCAACCGGTAAACGCGTGGAGGCCCCCGGCGGCGCCGATTACGCCGGTTCCGGGCCGCAGGTACAGGTGGTAGGTGTTTGCCAGGATGATCTGAAACCCTATCTCCTCCAGATCATCCCTGGAAAGAGCCTTGACGGTTCCGTTTGTCCCCACGGGCATGAACACGGGGGTAGTACAGTTCCCGTGGGGCAGTTCCAGTTCCCCGGTCCGGGCGGAACAGGAAGGATCGGCATGGTGGATAGTAAAAAAACCCATAGAACTATGATATAATAAACGAACTCAAAAAGAAGCCCGTGATTGGCACACAGGTTCAATTTAACCTATACCTTTAATGGAAAATTCGGCTGGCGGGGCCGCGCGGCATTCGGCATAAGGAATTTGCACAAATCCGATATAATCATCACGTAACAATCATTGTACCATAGTTTCTATTTGTCGAAATACGATATCATCCTTCTGACTGTTTAACCGCTGTTTAAATACAGCGGTTTCTTTAATCGGAATTTTCAAAGGGGATACTATGAAACTCGGTGTGAATACGGTGTTATTCAAGGATTTTACCCTGCGGGAAACTTTCGCGGCTGTTTCCAGGGCGGGGTACGACGGGGTGGAACTGTCCGCCATCCAGGGGATGTGCGAACATCTTGTTCTGGACGACTGGCAGGTTCAAAAGGAAGAGATCCTCGCCCTTTCCAGGCAGTACCGTCTGGCGCTGCTCTCTATGGAGGCGGCCACCCTGGACGAAGGGCGTCTTGACAAGGCATTTGCCGCCGCCAAAGGGCTGGGTATACCCATAGTCAACGTTGGCCCCGGCGGTAAATCCAACGACGACGCTTCCCTTAGGGAATCTGTCGCCCTTCTCAAGGCCAGGGCCGAACTGGCCGCCAAATACGGCGTTACCCTCTGTACAAAAGCCCATGTAGGGGCGGCCATTTTCAGCACTCCTACCACTCTGGAAGCCATGCAGGGCATCCCCCTTGATTCTTTCGGTATTGATATGGACCCCAGCCACATACACAGGGCCGGGGAAACCCCCAAGGAAAGCCTTAAAGCCGTGGTTTCCCGTGTAAAACACGTCCACATACGGGACTGCAAGGGCCTGGGGCCGTCTCCGGGCGAACCCGCCCTCCAAACCTGCGGCCGGGGCGACATCGATCTTTTTGGTTACTTCAAGGTCCTGGCGGAAGCGAAATACGACGGCCCCGTTTGCCTCGAAGTGATAGGCCCCTCCCAATCGCTGGCACAGGCAATAACCATTGCCGCCGAAAGCCTGGGCTTTATGAACGCCTGTCTTAAAACCCTGGGTGCCCGTTAGGGCGCCGGTATACGTTATACAAGGAACAAGGAGATAGTTGAAATGAAAAAGAAGCCTAATCTGCTTTTTGTCGGTATCGACAGCTTGAGACGGGACAGGATGAGCCTTTACGGTTATCACCGTCTCACAACCCCCCATCTGGATAAATACGCTGCCTCAGGGGCCGTGTGGAATTCCTGTTTCAGCGCGTCAATTCCCACTACTTCGGGCTACGCCAACATGCTTTCGGGACATGATGTTTTCGGTACGGGCATTGTCGGCCTTCGCCATAAGGGCAGCTACGCCCCCGGCGTGAAGACCCTGCCGGAAATTCTCAGGGAAAACGGGTATACCACAAGCTGCGTGGGCTTTACCGGAAACCCCGCCAGCCGGGGTTTTGATACGTACCTTGATTTCAGCGCATGGGGATCCTGGGAGGCAGGCCGTTCCCACAAAGCCGAAAACCTCAACGATGTAACCATTCCCGAACTCAGGCGCCTTGCCGCCGGAAACGAGCCCTTCCTGCTGTTCCTCAGGCACATGGATCCCCACTCGCCCTACCTCCCGCCCCAGCCTTATGAGCGCATCTTCTATTCGGGTAATGAATTGAACACGAAAAACAAATCCCTGGAAAAATGTTACGCCTTTAAGCCGTTTTGCGACTATTTCTACTCCTGGTTCCCGCCGGGATGTACCGACGTGGAGTACGTCAAGGCCCAGTACGACGGCGAGGTAGCCTACATGGACGCGTGCATCGCGGTAATTACGGAAGAACTAAAGACCCTGGGTCTCGAAGAGGATACGCTGGTTGTTTTTACTTCCGACCACGGTGAAACCCTGGATGAGCATGAATGTTGGTTCGATCACCACGGCCTTTACGAATGTACCCTGAGCGTGCCTTTGGCCTTCCGTTACCCCGGAAAGATACCCGGAGGAACCCGCTTTGACGATATAGTTACCCTGAAAGACGTGCTCCCCACGGTTCTTGACATTATGGGCATCGACCGGGGAGGCATCCCCATGGATGGAAGGAGCCTCCTGCCCCGCATGACAGGCGGCAGCCTTGAACAGGAGCCTGAATTCTACATCACCGAATGTACCTGGGAACGCAAACACGGGTGGCGTACCCCCCAATACAAGCTCATCCGCGCCCTGGAACCGGACTTCCATTACAAGAGCGCGGTGGAACTTTACGACCTTATCAAAGATCCCCTGGAGCTTGACAACATCGCCGGAAAAGAGCCGGGAATGGTCAAAGCCCTGTCGGACCGTATGGACGACTGGATAAAAAAGCGGGAAAAGGAAACGGGCCGCGCGGCTCCCATTGTCAACGAGATTCATTGGCACGGCATTGAAGGCAAGGGGCCTTTCCAAAGTTCCGACGAAGCGTACAATACCATGCACATCGGCGATACCAAGGCGGCGCAAAAGCTCCAGGCCGCCATGAAAAAGGAACAACAGTAAATGCTCCGGGTCTGCGTCATCGGCATGGGCCATATCGGCAGCCTTCACGCGAAGATCTACCGGGAACGGAAAGACTGTGAACTGGTTGCCGTGTGCGACAGGGTTTTGTCCATTGCGGAAGACAGCGGGAAACGTCAGGGCGTAAAATGGTACACCGATGCCGCGGAAATGCTGGCGAAGGAAAAACCCGATCTCGTGTCGGTGGCTACCGGGGGCTTTGAGTACTCTTCCGACCATTATGAGCCGACTATACAGGCCCTGAAAGCGGGCTGTCATGTGCTGGGGGAAAAACCCATTTCCAACAGCCTGGTTCACGGCGCGGAAATGGTCAAAACCGCCAAAGAAATGGGGGTCTGTTACGCCATCGATCTTAACCACCGGTTCACCCCGGCGGCAAGAGCGGCAAAACGATGGCAGGAGGAGGGCCTTATCGGGGAACTCCTCTTCTGCAACATGGCCCTCTGGATAGGAAGGCCGGAGCCGCTGGAAACGCCCTATTACCACCTGAAGGCCCTTAACCCCCACAGCGTGGACATTATGCGCTACTTCATGGGCGACGTTGAGGAAGTTTCCTGCTTTGCCATGATCGCATCGGGCCGCAATATCTACTCCACCGCTTCCATCAACATGCGTTTTAAATGCGGGGCCGTAGGACACCTGACCTCCAGCTACGATATCGCCCGGGGGCACCCCATGGAACGCTGCGAAGTGGCGGGTAGAAAAGGCCGGCTTGTTTTCGAGGACATGTGGCGGGAGGCCACGCTCTACCCCTCGGGAAACCCCGAAAAGCGGCAGTATACCAATCCGGTCTTCGGCGGCTTTGAGGGTTTCGATGACACCTTTCGGGATCGCATCGGTTCTTTTGTGGAACAGGTAGATCGGGGAGATAAGCCCCATGAGATCGACGGTTCCGGTGAAGAAGGACTCGCGGCCCAGCGGGTGATACATGCCGCCATCGCCTCCCTCAAGGAAGGCGGAAAAGTTGTCCGCGTGGACGATACGGAGGAATAGTGAACCGCATGAGTTGGGCCTCTCTGGGAGCCGATCCCGCCTGTCCCGTGCAGGTTCGGGAAATAGTCCAGGGTACGTCGAACCCGCACAGCCACGAATTTTTTGAATTTGTCTATGTGGAAGAGGGGTTCTGCCTTCATTTTTCCGGCGGCAGTGTTGAACTGCTTATGGCCGGGGACCTGCTGGCCATGTGTCCGGGAATGGAACATCACTACTGGTGCAAAAAGAACATAACCATTGTGAACATTCTGTTCATGCCGGAGCTTTTTTCAGGCATCCTCGACGAGATCAAAAACCTCCCCGGCATGGCAGATCTTTTCGAGGGTACCCTGCAAACCCCCCTTTTGAGCCACTTAAGTTTTCAGAACCGGGACGAGATGCGGCGTACCGTTGATATCCTCAGAAGAGAAGGCGAGCAGAGGGAGGTTGGCTGGGAACTGAGGTGTAAAACTCTTTTGGCGGGCATCATTTTGATGCTTTCCAGGGTGGTGAATACCCGGTTCAGCAGGCAGGAGAGTAAAAATCCTTATCTTGGTTACGCCCTCAAAACGGTGGAGGCCATTGAGGAACAGTATATGGTACCCGTGTCTGTGCGGGATCTGGCGGCAAACCTCAGTATAAGCCCCGATCACCTGACACGGCAGTTCAGGCAGATCATGGGGATTACCCCCACGGAATACCTGCGCCGCCGCCGCTTTGCCAGGGCTCTGGAACTGTTGTTGAAACAACGGCCCATATCGGAGGTGTATGCATCGTCGGGATTCAGGAGTATCAATTATTTTTCACGGGAATTCAAAGTGATCTTCAAAATGACGCCCAGTGAGTTCAGGCGGCAGGTAAGGGCCAACGCGGCGGCAAGTTCGTTGACGGTACACTGAGGTTTCAGTATCCGCGAAACTAACCGGGTTTTGCGGAAAGCTTAATAGCCCAATATTTTTAAGGAGAAAAAGATTATGAGTTTGAAAGTTGCGGTAATCGGCTGCGGCGGCATAGGAACCAACCATGCCACCTGCTACAAAAACGACGGTCTGGCGGAGTTGATCGCGGTCTGCGACATTGTGCCGGAAAAGGCAAAAAAACTGGGGGAGGCTGCGGGCGTGCCCTGGTACAAATCCATCAAGGAACTGTTCGGCGCCCATCCCGAAATTGAAGCCGTGAGTGTTACTACCTCGGGGTATGACAACGGGTCGATGCACTTTGAACCGGCCATGGAAGCGCTGGACGCGGGTAAAAACGTCCTGGTGGAAAAACCCATATGCGCGGATCTCAGGGACGCCCAGGAACTGGTGCGTTTTGCCTCCCACAAGAAGCTCTACCTGGGCTGTAATCTCAACCACTACTTCACCAAGAC
>JAIRND010000184.1 GCA_031258225.1 Treponema sp.
CCCTGCCCTATTTTGACCGGGAACCCTGCGCCGAGGTCCCCATCGTCCAGAAGGCCCAGTGGGAAAATATCAAGGATCCCCGGCAGTTCACCGGCAAGTCTATCGGCACCGGGCCCTACAAGATCGTGGATTACAAGGTAGGGGAATACTATACGCTGGAAGCCTTCGAGGATTACCACTTGGGCGTCCCCCTGGTAAAGAAACTCAACCTGGTGGTAATCCGGGATTTTTCCACCATGTTTACCGCCCTGCGAAGCGGGGAAATTGACGCCGCGGCCCGGAACCTGCCCCCGGAAATGGTAGAGGAGTGGTCCAAGATTCCCAACATTACCATTGTAAAAACCCCCTACCTTTGGGGTGCCTGTATTACCCTGGACACCACCAAGCGTCCCTTTGCGGAACTGGCCTTCCGGGAAGCCCTGAGTTACGCCATCAACCGGGACGAGCTTTTAGAGATCGTCGGTTTGGGATACGGCATCAGCGGTACGGCGGGTTATCCCCATCCCCTTTCCTTCCATACGAATCCCAATAACGCCCAGGTCTACGATCCTGGGAAGGCGGCCCAGCTCTTTACCGAAATGGGTTATCTGGATATCAACGGCGACGGCTTCCGGGAGACCCCCGAGGGCCAGCCCATTGACTGGCGGATCCTGGTGGACGCCTCCGGGCCTCTCTATGTCCGGGCTGCGGAGATCATTGTTGAACACCTGGCGGCAATAAACCTGCGGGCCCACGTGGAAGCCCTGGAAACCGCCGCCTACAACGAAGTGGTAAGCGTCCAGGGAAACTACAATATGACGGTAGGAGAATTTGTGCCCCATGGTCTTGCCGACGACGATATGATGTTGGTGCTCCAGTACGGGGAACAGGCAAGCGATCTTATCCCCTATCCGGAACGGGACCAGGCCCTGGAGGATTGGAAAGCCGCGGTTTCCAAAGAGGAACGTATCGCCGCCTCGTACCATCTCCAGACGCTGATCAACAAATACCCCAAACGGATCATGCTCTGGTACCCCGAGGGCTTCTTCGCGTACAACAATACCCGCTACGATAACTATTCGGTGATCATGGGGGAAAACGATCTTTTCCACAAGTATTCGTTTATCTCCAGCGAGGCCCGGCAACCCTTCGTTCTGGATAATTAGTGCCGGTCCACAAAGCCGGTTTTAAGGCAGTCTGTCCATAATGTGTCTACATTATGGACAGACTTAAGATGGACAGACTCTATTTTAGGTACAGGGGAAGTTCCTCGTACCGGGTGTGGAGCAGTTCGTGGGCCTTGTGGCCGTTGGGCTCGCCCAGGAACTCGTCGTACACCTGTTTGATAAAGGGATTCTGGTGGGAACAGCGGAGGGAGGATCTCTGGTCGTCCTCGTAGATACCCCTGCTCCGCTGTTTGCGGACTTCGTCGGTGCCGCCGTAGGGCTGGCCGCCGCCGGACACACAGCCGCCGCGGCAGGCCATGACCTCCACAAAGTGGTAGGGGGTTTCCTGTCCCGCTTCCCTGGCGGAGCGGATCTTGTCCAGCACCGCAGCGATGTTCCCCATCTGGTGGGCCACGGCGATGCGGATCTTGGTTCCGGACCCGATGACGGGCACCTGGAAATCCACCTCCGCCTCTTTGACCCCTTCAAGGCCCCGGACGGGGGTAAAGTTCACATCGGCCAGTTCCTTTTTGGTAACCAGGTAGTAGGCGCTGCGGACCGCCGCTTCCATGACCCCGCCGGTAACGCCGAAGATCGTGCCGGCGCCGGTGTAGGGTCCCAGGGGGTTGTCCGCTTCCTCATCGTCAAGTTTGAGGATTTCGATGCCCGCCTGTTTGATCATCCGGGCCAGTTCCCGTGTGGTGATGGCAATATCCACATCGTAGCCGGTATCCGCGCCAAGGTAAGCGCCGGCGCTTTTCATGTCGCCGTTGCGCCGGGTTTCCCACTTCTTCGCGGTACAGGGCATGACCGAAACCGAGTAGACTTTGGCGGGGTCCACCCCGGCCTTGGCGGCCCAGTAGGCCTTGATCATGGCGCCCATCATCTGCTGGGGGCTCTTGGCGGTGGAGAAGTTGGGGATCATGTCGCTGTAGTACTTCTCCATGTAGTCTACCCAGGCGGGACAGCAACTGGTGATCAGCGGGATATCCCCGCCGCCGGTAAGGCGTTTTACCAGTTCCGTACCCTCCTCCATGATGGTGAGGTCCGCGGAGAAGTTGGTGTCGAACACGGTCTTAAAGCCCAGGCGCCGCAGGGCGGCGTAGATTTTTCTGGTAAAGACCGTGCCGGCGGGAAGCCCGAATTCTTCCGCCAGGGCGACGCGGACCGCCGGGGCGATCTGGACAACGCCGTGGGTTTCCGGGTTCTGCAGGGCGGCCCACACTTTGGGGGTGTCGTCCCGTTCGTAGATGGCCCCCACGGGGCAGTGGGCGGCGCACTGGCCGCACTTGATACAGGGACTCTCCCCCAGGGGGGTGTCCGCGGCGCTGGCGATTCTGCCCTTGATGCCCCGGCCCAGGAATTCCAGGGCCCAGACGTTCTGCACTTCCTGACAGACCTTTACACAGCGGCCGCAGCGGATACACTTTTCCGGGTTCAGAACGATGGCGGGGTTGGAATCGTCAATGGGGAGTCCGTTCAGCACCTTGCGGTAGGGGATATCCCGTATGCCGAAATCCGCGGCCAGGGTCTGGAGTTCGCAGTTTCCGTTCCGGGGGCACTGGAGGCAGTCGGAGGGGTGGTTGCTGAGGATAAGTTCCAGCACGGTGCGGCGGGTGGCGATAAGTTCCGGATCATGGGTGATAATATCCATGTTTTCCGCAACCTGGGTGGTACAGGCCCGTGCCATACGGGGTGAACCGGGGCCGGCGGTACGGACGATGCAGAGTCCGCAGGAAGCCCAGGGGGGAAGATCCGGGTTGTAACAGAGGGTGGGGATCTTCACGTTTATTTTCTTTGCCGCGTCCAGAATGGTAATCCCGTCATCCACCTGGAGGGCAATACCGTTTATTTTAAGGTTAACCATGTGTTTCTCCTTCAAAGCCGGGGGGCCTTAGCCTTTGGTAATGGCGCCGAATTTGCAGTTCTTGAAGCATTCACCGCATTTGACGCACTTGGAGGTATCGATCCGGTAGGGAGGCCGTTTTTTGCCGGAATCCGTAACCTGGCTGATACAGTTTGCCGGGCAGCGTTTGGCGCAGATGCCGCAGCCCATACACTTCTCCTCGTTGATGGTGAAGCGGAGCAGGCTTTTGCATTTACCGGCGCGGCACCTGTGATCCCGGATATGCTCCAGGTACTCCTCCCGGAAATTCTTTATCGTCGAAAGGACCGGGTTAGGCGCGGTCTGCCCCAGGGCGCAGAGGCTTGCCTTGGACATGGCCTTGCCGATGGTTTCCAGCTTGTCCAAATCCGCCTCTTCCCCGTTGCCGCCGGTTATTTTCTGCAGCACGTTGAGTATCTGGGTGGTACCGATCCGGCAGGGGGAACACTTGCCGCAGCTTTCGTCCACACAGAAGTCCATGTAGAACCGGGCCACGTCAACCACGCAGTCGTCTTCGTCCATGACGATCATGCCGCCGGAACCCATCATTGAGCCGTTGGCGGTGAGGCTTTCATAGTCAATCGGGGTATCAAGCACCTTGTCGGTGAGGATGCCGCCCGAAGGTCCGCCGGTTTGGACCCCTTTGAACTTCTTGCCGCCCTTGATGCCCCCGCCGATCTCGAAGATGATCTCCCGCAGGGTGGTACCCATCGGCACTTCCACGAGGCCCGAGTTTTTGATTTTGCCGGTAAGCGCGAAGACCTTGGTTCCCTTGGACTTTTCCGTTCCAATTTTGGCAAGCCAGGCGCCGCCCCGCGCGGTGATCACCGGGACGTTTGCCAGGGTTTCCACGTTGTTGATGATCGTGGGCCGCTGCCAGAGTCCCTTGTTCGCCGGGAACGGGGGTTTGGGGACCGGCATGCCCCGGTTCCCCTCCACGGACTTGATCAGGGCCGTTTCCTCGCCGCAGACAAAGGCCCCGGCCCCAAGCCGGATTTCAATGTCAAAATCAAAACCGGAGCCCAGGATGTTCTTCCCGATAAGGCCGTAATCCCTGGCCTGATCCAGCGCCCTGCGGAGCCGCTCGATGGCCAGGGGGTATTCCGCGCGGATGTACACAAAGCCCTCATGCGCCCCAATGGCCTTACCGGCGGTGATCATCCCCTCGATAACCGAATGGGGGTCCCCTTCGATGGTGGACCGGTCCATGTAGGCCCCGGGGTCCCCCTCGTCGGCGTTGCAGATCACGTATTTGATGTCTCCCTGGGCTTTCCGGGCCAGGTCCCACTTGAGCCAGGTTGGAAAACCCGCGCCGCCCCGGCCCCGGAGGCCGGAGATCTTCATCTCCTCGATGATCTGTTCGGCTGTCCAGTCAAAAAGGACCTTCTCCAGGCCGGTATAGCCTTCCCGCGCGATGTATTCATCAATGTTTTCGGGGTTAATGACGCCGCAGTTTCGCAGTACCACCCGGAACTGTTTTTGGTAAAAGCCGATATCCTCTACCGCGATGGTGGACTTCTTTTCCGCGTCCTCTTTGTAGAGGAGCCGTTTAACTTCCCGGCCCTTGATGATCTGCTCGGCGATGATCTCCCAGGCGTCTTCCGGCTTTACGTCAACGTAAAAGGATTCTTCCGGCAGTACCTTGACGATGGGTCCCCGTTCACAGAAACCGAAACAGCCGGTTTTGACGATCTGAACCTGATCCCGAACCCCTTGTTTTTCCGCTTCCGCGTTGAGCCGCTCAAAAATTTCGATTCCCTTGTTGGATTCGCAGGCGGTTCCCCCGCAGGTAAGAATGTAATGACTGTATGGCATGATCTACCCCTTACCTGGAAGCGATGATGTCCGCGGCGGGGCGATCCAGGATGTGGTTATCCAGGAGTTGTTTCCCCAGGATATGCTTGGTTACGATTTCGTCCGCGACGCCCCCGTCCACCCTGCCGTAGATAACCGCGGGCATGCCCGGCACCACCACTTCCACGGTGGGTTCCGAATGGCACAGGCCCATGCAGCCCGTCTGCCGGACCAGAACCTGCTCCACGAGGCTATGTTCCTCCAGCGACCGGATAAAGGCGTCAAGGGTAGTCTTGGCCCCCGCGGCAATACCGCAGGTACCCATACCCACGATGATCTGGATTTCCTTGCCTTCGGCGTCCCGTCTGCTTAGATCCGTTTTCTTTGAATCCCGCAGCTTCCTTAGTTCTTCCAATGTCATCTTTGCCATATTCCTCTCCTCTATGGTTGTCTTATTTGCGATGTATCTTCTTCCAGGGAACGCAGGTACTTGTCCAACAGTACCAGCGAACCCGCCGCCTCAAGGCCCCCCAGGGCCTCGCTAATCTCCGTCTTGCGCAGTTCATAGGACCGTCCCCCACGGGACCGGGTGATGTGTATCTCGCCGGGTCCCTGAAACATCAGGATGGACCTGAACATGCCGGAAACATCCCCTACCGGGGGCATGTCCACATTGCCCGCGTCGAACCACGCGCTTACCGTGGTCCCTTTCCCCTTCTCGGACTTGATATCCCAGCCCCCGCCGGACTGCTCCGCGGTCTGGATAAGAAAGGGAAGCCCCAGGCCAACCCTGCGGTGGGGGTGCTTGACCCCATCGCTTACAAAGGGATCCACCGCCCGTTTAAGCTCATCGGCGCTCATCCCCTTGCCGTTATCCCGCACGGTAAAGCGAAATTCCCCGCGGCCGGAATTCCCCGTCTCCGAAACCTCAAGTTCAACCAGGGCCGCGCCGGATTCCGCCCCGTTTTGGGTAATATCGGTAACAAGATCGGCCAGCGTGAAGTGCATGGTCAAAAACCCTCCGGGTTTTTGACTCCGGAGTTTCCTGCGGAAACTCCATAATACGGACCCTCCGGTTTTTTAGCTTGGGAGTTTCCTGCGGAAACTCCATAATACGGACCCTCCGGGTTTTTGACCGGAATTTCCGCTTTTTCAGGCATTTTGGTATTTGGCGATGATATCCGGCAGTTGGTCCTTGGTAAGTTTGCCGTAGGTGTCGTTGCCCACGGTCATTACCGGCGCCAGACCGCAGCAGCCCACACAGCGCACCGGGTCGATGGAAAAGAGCCCGTCTTCCGTAACGGCCCCCGGCCCGATGCCCAGGATGCTCCGGGCCTCCTCGATAAGCTCCTGGCCGCCCTTGAGGTAGCAGGCGGTCCCCAGGCATACGGAAATTTTGTGTTTGCCGGGCTTGGTTGTCTTAAAAAAGTGATAAAATGTGATAACCCCGTAGATCCGCGCCAGCGGAATTCCCGTGAGCCGGGACAACTTTTCCGCCGCCTGACGGGAAATGTACCCAAATGTTTCCTGCGTCTTATGCAGAATCATGATAAGACTTCCGGGTTTTTCCTTCCATTCGGTAATGAAAGAAACCAGTTCCGGGGGGAAATCCCCCATATTCGCCACTGCCATGAAAACCCCCATCCATTGTAGAACGATATACTGTCATTCTATACTCTACCGGGGTTTTAGGCAATCACACGACCCTGCTGCCTCTGGGCCGCGGGGCTGCCAGGGGCAAGCCCCCATGTATTACCCCCGCATGGCTGACCGATACCGGCCTTTACAGAATATTCCCTGTAAGGAGTGGATCATCTTCTCCGGGGATTCCCGTTTTTCCGGCCCGCCTTTTTCGCGGCGCTTTTCATTACGGCGTTCCCAGTGGCTTCTGCCATTATACCACCACTGGTTTATCACAGAGTGATGGGGGAGAGATTTTCGACAGATGGTAATCAGCAAGTTCTTCTGAATTTGACTTCATAGAGGAATCGCAAAGGACTTGCTTCATCGAAGCCGTGACCACCGCTTTCCCAGTCCTTAATATCTTCTTCAAGCTTCTCCGGGTTTTTTGTATAGAATTCCCGCCAAAGGTTCAGTCTCTTGTCAACTTTCTTGGCATCTCCCGAATTATATTCCGCGTCAAAAATGAGGAGCCCTAAGGGATAATCGATAAAACCATACGTATACCAGTAATTATCCAGTTCTTCCTGATTAAAAGAAATAGAATCAAGAATATCGGCGCTTACCGATTCAAGGGGAATTCCGCGGGTAATCTCGTGGTATATAGTTAGCTTTTCCGCGGACATCTTTTTCCAGCCAAAATGTTCCGCTAAAAATTCATAATAAAAATAAAACCCGCAATCATAATCGGCGGGATGAGCGATTACCCGTCTAATCCGATCCAGTTCTTCCGCAAGTGCTTCCGGGTTATTTTCATTAACCCTTGAAGTATTAATGTCAACGTCAACATCGATTTCGAAAAAATCATCATCTTCCATTTCCATAACAATCTCCTCTTTGAAATATGAAAATACCTCTTTCCCACAGCCTTTTCAATTATACCACAACCGGTTTATCACAGAGTGATGGGGGAGAAAATATTGCGTAATATTGTGTTCATACGATAACCATAGTACAATTGGTCAATCAGGGAACGATGGGGCAGAAATTTTTCTTTTTGCCCCATTACTCTATGATCAACCAACAGGAGTATAATAAGCGTATGGAAACCAGAAAACATCCGCCCAGGGCGGTGCTTGCGCGGATTTACTTTATCGACCGGGAGATCGCTTCCGGGAAATACCCCAACGTCAATGATTTGGCAAAAGGATACGAGGCCGGCACGGCCACGATTTACCGGGATATTCAGTATATGCGGGATATGCTCAACGCGCCGATAGAATACTGCCCGAAACACCGGGGCTGGTACTACACGGAAAAAACTTT
>JAIRND010000222.1 GCA_031258225.1 Treponema sp.
CCCAGGCCCTGGAACAGTCGGATCTGCTGGAACTTCCGCCGGGGGGAGAGGCCCGGCGCCTAAGCTGCGAGGCGGAGCGGGCCGGCGTGGTCCTGGGAAACGGTATGGGCGGCTTTGAGGTGGTAGGCGATTCGTTCCGCAAACTCTTTGACCAGGGCCCCCACCGCATGCTCCCCCTGACGATCCCCCTGATGATCCCCAACGAGGCGGCGGGGAACATCTCCATGATCTTCGGCGCCAGGGGGCCGGCCCTGACCCAGGTTACCGCCTGCGCCTCCGGCGCGGACGCCCTGGGGCAGGCCCTGGACCTGATCCGCTCGGGCCGGGCCGACGTGATCGTCAGCGGGGGCACGGAAGCCTGCGTGGTTCCCTTTGCCATCGGGGGCTTCCAGATGCTCAAGGCCCTGTCCACTAAACGCCGCCACGAGCCGGAGAAGGCTTCCCGGCCCTTTGACGCGGATCGGGACGGCTTTGTGCTGGGGGAGGCCGCGGGGATCATGGTTCTTGAAAGCGAGGAACACGCCCGGGGCCGGGGCGCCGCCATTCTGGCGGAGTTTGCCGGTTACGGCGGTACCGCGGACGCCTACCACATCACCTCCCCGGACCCCTCCGGCGAGGGGGGCGGCAGGGCCATCAAACTTGCCCTGGAAGACGCGGGGCTGCGGCCGGAGGAGGTGCAGTACTACAACGCCCACGGGACTTCCACGGAGATCAACGATCCCACGGAGACTAAGATGATCAAGTACGCCTTTGGGGATCACGCCTACCGGATGAAGATTTCCAGTATCAAGAGCATGACCGGCCACTGTGTCGCCGGTTCCGGCGGTCTTGAGGCCATCGCCTGCGTCCTTGCCATCCGGGAGGGCTTCTACCCCCCCACGATCAACCTGGATCAGCCGGACCCCGCCTGCGATCTGGACTATGTGCCGAACAAGGTCCAGTACGGGGAGATCCACGCGGCCCTTTCGGGGAATCTGGGCTTTGGCGGGCACAACGGGGTGGTGGCATTCAGGCGCTATTGAAAGCGGCGCGTTCATAGACCACGATTGTAGAACGTGAACGTGAACGTAGAACACGGTAAAACGAGTAAGGAGTACCCATGAGCGAGAAGCCGAACGAAATAGAATCCCTGTTACCCCACCGTCCGCCCTTTCTCTTTGTTGACGAGATCACCAGCGCCGCCAAGGACAGGATCAGTGCCCGGCATGTGTTTGGCGAGGGGGAATTTTTCTTTAGGGGCCACTTTCCCCGGTACCCGGTGGTGCCGGGCGTGATCCTGGTGGAGACAATGGCCCAGTCCGGGGGCGCGGGTCTGCGAAAACTCGGCATTCTGGGGGATACGGCCCTCTTTTTCCTGGCCACAGTGGACAAGGTAAAGTTCCGCCGGCAGGTCCGTCCCGGGGAGGAGGTCCGTTCGGAAATAGAAAACCTGCGGGTCTCCCCCCGGATGATCAAGCAGTCCGGCAAAGCCTACGTGGGGGAGGAACTGGCGGCGGAGGCAGAGTGGATGTGCCTGGTTGGGGAGGAGGGTAACAATGCTCATTAAGCCCATGATACGCAACAACATCTGCATCAACAGCCACCCGGCGGGCTGCGCCCAATCGGTACGGAACCAGATCGCCCGCGCGGTAAAGGATCTGGCCGGCGGCACCAGCCCCCAGGAAGCCGCGAAGGCCGTGCCGGGGACCCCAAAACTGGCCCTTATCATCGGCTGTTCCACGGGCTACGGTCTGGCAAGCCGGATCTGCGCGGCCTTTGGCTACGGGGCCGCCACGGTGGGCGTCTCCTTTGAAAAGCCCGCCAGCGCATCCAAACCCGGTACGCCTGGCTTTTACAACAACCTTACCTTTGACGCGGAGGCGGCCAGGGCCGCCCTCCCCTTCATAACCCTGGACGGGGACGCCTTTTCCGGTGAGATGAAAGAGCGGGCCATCGCGGCGGTACGGGACATGGCGAAGGCCGCCGGAATACCGGCGGAGATTGACCTTATCATCTACTCCCTGGCCTCCCCCGTGCGGACCGACCCCAGGGACGGAACGGTGTACCGTTCGGTGATCAAACCCATTGGGCAGCCTTACTCCGGGAAGACCATCGACATGATGAGCGGCGCGATCATCACCGTCTCGGCGGAACCTGCCAGCCCGGAGGAGATCGCCCACACGATCAAGGTTATGGGGGGTGAGGACTGGGAACTGTGGATCGACGCCCTGGACAAGGCGGGCCTCCTGGCCGCCGGGGCCCGGACCCTGGCCTACACCTACATCGGCCCGGAACTCTCCTGGGCCATCTACAAGAACGGGACCATAGGCAGGGCCAAGGAGGATCTGGAACGGGCCGCCCGGGCCATCAACCGGCGTTTCAGCGAAAAAGCTTCCGGCGGGGGGGCCTGGGTCTCGGTGAACAAGGCCCTGGTTACCAGGGCCAGCGCGGTCATCCCCATCATCCCCTTCTACGTGTCAACGCTTTTCAAGGTGATGAAGGAACGGGGCCTCCACGAAGGCTGTATCGAACAGATCGTCCGGCTCTACCGGGACCGGCTCTACGCCCCCGGCGCGGCGGTGGACCCCGCCCTGGTACCGGTGGACGGCGAGGGCCGGATCCGCGTTGACGACCGGGAGATGCGGGAGGACGTGCAGAGGGCCGTGCTGGAACAGATGGACAAGGTGAGCGGAGAAAACGTGGACAGCGCCACCGATATCGCGGGATTCCGTCACGACTTTTTGGAGGCCCACGGTTTTGACGTGGCCGGGGTCGATTACGGGCGGGACGTGGATCCGTTAATCATAGTTTGAGGAAACCATGCCCATGAACGAAGACTTTATCCTTAGCCTGATCGACAAATTCAGTTCCGCCGCCGTGGCGGAGTTAAAACTCGATGACGGCGCCGTTCATATCGAACTGCGCAAGGAAACGGCCTGTATGCCCGCCTCCGCGGCGGGCCTTCCCGCGGGGGCTTTGGCGGCGGGTTCCCCCGGCGGGACGGGGGGCGCGGGAATCGAGGGGCTGCACTTGGGCCTCCCGGCGGTCCCCGCCAAGGGGGCCGGCGGAGAAGCCGTTACCAGTCCCATCGTGGCCACGTTTTACGCCTCCGCCCAGCCGGACGCGCCGGCCTTTGTAACAGTGGGTTCCCGGGTAAAATCCGGGGACACCCTCTGCATCCTGGAGGCGATGAAGATGATGAACCATCTGGAAGCGGAATTCGACTGCGAGATCCTCTCAGTCAAGGTTTCAAGCGGGGACCTGGTGGAATACGGCCAGACCCTGTTTGAAGTAAAGCGGCTCTAGGAGTCGCGTGGGATACCAATTGTGCGGACAACCATAAACGCGCCGGCAACGGATGTCCAGCGGCTCCTCATCGCCAACCGGGGGGAAATCGCCGTGCGGATCATCCGCGGCTGCCGGGAACTGGGGATCGAAACCGTGGCGGTCTACTCCAGCGCGGACGCGGAGAGCCTCCACGTCAGGCTCGCGGACCAGGCCGTCTGCGTCGGCCCCCCGGCTTCCTCCCAA
The DNA here is from genome assembly GCA_031258225.1 of Treponema sp. Classification (GTDB taxonomy): domain Bacteria; phylum Spirochaetota; class Spirochaetia; order Treponematales; family Breznakiellaceae; genus JAISFT01. The sequence goes on from JAIRND010000222.1 coordinate 3,511, forward strand.
AGCTACCTGGCCGCCCCCAACCTGATCACGGCGGCCTTAAAAACCGGCTGCCAGGCCCTCCACCCCGGCGTGGGCTTCCTCTCGGAAAACGCCGGTTTCGCCAAACTGGTCCGGGACAGGGGACTCATCTTCATCGGCCCGGACCCGGAGATCATCGAACTACTGGGGGACAAGGTCCGGGCACGGGACACCGCCCGGCGTTTCGGCCTTCCCGTTACCCCCGGCACGGCGGAGGCGGTCCAGGACGGCGCGGCGGCGCTCCAGGCGACCCGGGAGCTGGGCCTCCCCGTGATCATCAAGGCCGCCGCAGGGGGCGGCGGCAAGGGCATGCGGATCGTCCGCCGGGAGGAAGACCTGGCGGAGAACCTCAGCCTGGCAAGCCGGGAGGCCCAGTCCAACTTTGCCGACGGCCGGGTCTTTATCGAACGCTACCTGGAAAACCCCCGGCATGTGGAACTCCAGATCATGGCCGACGGCCGGGGCGCCGTGGCGATCCTGGGGGAGCGGGACTGTTCGGTCCAGAAGAACCACCAAAAACTCATCGAGGAAAGCCCCTCCCCCGGCGTGGGCCCCCGGATGCGGCAGCAGATGGCGGAGGGGGCCCGGAACATGTTCCGGGAACTCCGGTACCGGGGGGCGGGGACCATCGAGTTCCTTGTGGAAGGGGAGAACTTCTACTTCATGGAGGTAAACGCGCGGGTCCAGGTGGAACATCCGGTAAGCGAATACGTCTCCAACACCGATATTATCCGCCAGCAGATCCTGGCCTGCACCCAGGGCCGCATAGAACTGGACCCGGAGACGGTACGGCTGGAAGGCTGGGCCATCGAGTGCCGGATCAACGCCCTCTCCCCCGGCCTGGTCAGCCGTCTGGAGGTTCCCGGCGGGCCGGGGGTCCGTTTCGATACCTTCCTGTACCCAGGCTACAGGGTAAACCCCTACTACGATTCCATGGTGGCAAAACTCATCGTCCACGGCCCCACACGGGAACAGGCCCTGGCCCGGATGGACCGGGCCCTGGGGGAACTGGTCATCGAGGGGATCGCCAGCAATCGCGGGCAGCAGCGGTGGATCATCCGGGACCGGGTGTTCCGTTCGGGAACATTCGGGACCGGCTACTATTCCGGCATTGCCCAGGAGGTGGAGCATGTCTCCAGTTGAAAACACGCCCTGCCCCGTATGCGGGGCCTCGCATACCCAGGATTCGATTGACAAGGCCCTGAAAACCTGCCCGTCCTGCGCCTACCACTACCGGATGGAACCCCGGGAACGGATTGAGTACCTGGCGGACAAGGACAGTTTTGTCGAATTCTCGGAGAACCTCAGTTCCCTTAACCCCATCGATCTGGCCGGTTACGAGGAAAAACTTTCGGAGGCGGCCCTTAAAGCCCGGATGAAGGACGCGGTGATCACCGGCGCCTGCGCCATAGAGGGCCGTCCCCTCATCCTGGCCCTTATGTCGTTTAAGTTCATGGGGGGGTCTATGGGCTCGGTGGTGGGGGAAAAGGTCAGCCGGGCCATGCTCAGGGCGGTGGAAGACCGGCTTCCCCTGGTTATCTACACCACCAGCGGGGGCGCCCGGATGCAGGAGGGTATCTTCTCCCTGCTCCAAATGGCAAAAACTTCCAGCGCCGCGGCGGAACTGGACAAGGCGGCCCTTCCCTTCTTCATTGTCCTCTGCGATCCCACCACCGGCGGAGTTACCGCCTCCTTCGCCATGCTTGCCGACGTTACCCTGGCGGAACCCGGCGCCCTTATCGGCTTTGCCGGACCACGGGTTATCGAGGGAACCATCCGCCAGGTCCTGCCCGAAGGCTTCCAGCGGGCGGAATTTCAACTGGAAAAGGGATTTGTGGACCTTATCGTGAAGCGCCAGGACCAGCGCCGGACCCTGGCCGCCCTTATCGATCTCCACAGCCCCGAAAAACCCCGAGGAAAATCGTAAGGAGCCCGGCATGGAGCAACGCCAAGAACTGCGGAAAAAAATTGAGGAACTCAAAAAACTGGTGCGGGAATCGGGACTGGACGCCGGCAAGGAACTGGACGAACTGGAGGCGAAGATCCAGGCCGGTTCCCGGACCGAAAGCATCTGGCGCCGCGTGGAACTGGCCCGCCACCCGGACCGGCCCTATTCGATGGATTACATAACCAGGATCTTCGACGGGTTTATTGAACTCCACGGCGACCGGAGCTTTGGGGACGACCCCGCCATTATCGCCGGTCTGGGCTTCCTGGACGGCAGGCCCGTAACCATCCTGGCCAACCAAAAGGGCCGCAGCCTTAAAGAGAACGTCCGCCGGAACCACGGCATGGCCAACCCGGAAGGCTACCGCAAGGCCCTGCGCCTGGCCAGGCAGGCGGAAAAATTCCACCGTCCCATCGTCACCTTTGTCGACACCGCCGGGGCCTACCCCGGCCTGGGCGCCGAGGAACGGGGCATCGGGGAGGCCATTGCCCGGAACCTCATGTGTTTTAGCCAGCTTAAAACCCCCATCGTCTGCGTCATCATCGGCGAAGGCGGTTCGGGAGGGGCCCTGGGCCTGTGCGTAGGGGACAAGATCTACATGCTGGAAAACGCCATCTACTCCGTAATCAGCCCGGAGGGTTACGCCTCCCTCCTGCTTCGGGACTCAGGCCGCGCCAAAGACGCCGCCGCCATGATGCGGATCACCAGCGCGGACCTTTTGGAATTCAAGGTGATCAACGGGGTCATCGGCGAACCACCGGGCGGCGCCCAGGACGACCCGGACGCCGTGGCCCGCGGCATCAAGGCCGTTTTGCTGAAGGAACTGGAGGACCTCTCCGGCCGCGGCCCCCCGGTCCTCGTCCGCTACCGCAACCAGAAGATCCGCAAAGTCGGCCACTGGAAAGAATAGGGGTCAAAGAACCGGACCGGCCGTTTATTCGAGGGGTACCCCTTCCGTTTGGGGGTACACCCCTTCTTCCCACCATATCGAATTCATCAGCTCGTAACGGCTCAGGGCCAGACCGGTGTATACGCAGTTGGAGGTGGAAAAGATATACCCGTAACCGGGCATACCATCGCGCAGGGCGCGGCGCACGTCGGCTTGTACCTGGTCGTCCGTGCCGGTTTGGAGCAAGCCGCAGTTCACATTGCCGATAAGGGCCACCTCCCCGCCGTACTTCTCCTTCATCAGCTTAAGATCGACGCCGCCCTGGGGGTCCAGGGAGTGAAGCGCGTCGGGCCGGCATTGGACCAGTTGGTCCGCGATGGGCATGATGTTGCCGTCCGTGTGTTTTATCACGGTATAGCCCAGGGCCCGGTACGCCTCGATGGTCTTTGAAAGCACCGGGGCAATGACGCCGCCAAAAACCTCGGGGGTAAAAAAAGGATTCGCGTTAAAACAGTAATCCGAACACAGGGCAAAACCGTCCAGAAGGGCGCCGCCGTCAAGCCCTTTCAGCCGTTCGGCAAAGGCAAGGGCCCGGCGCATGTTTTCTTCCTGTTCCGCCACAATACCCTGGGGATCCTCGTACAACCTTGCCGAAAAATCCACCATGTGATCCCCATCGGGAATTCCATGGGTTGTATCGCCGTGCATGCAGATGTAGTACTCCATGCCGGTGGTTTCCCTGATGATCCGCAGGAGCCGCACCACACTGTCAAAATCGCCGGGGTTAGGATGCACAAAGATGGCGCTGTGGTGGTAGCGTTTGGCTATTTCCGTATAGCAGTAGGCCATGTCCCGCAGGTGGGCTTCTTTTTCCGCCGCGCTGGACTGGTTCCACTGGGAATAGTTCCGGTGGGACGGGTGAACCTTCCCAAGAACCTCCATCGTAAGGAAAAACACCAGCTCAAAATGGGGTACATGACCTTCGATTTTTTTCCGTCCAAGGGCCTTCAAAAAACGTTCGCGTCCGGTCATGATCACATTATATCCGCCGTCCCGGCCTTGTACAATGGACCCGCACAGGGCTGGGACATTCCCGGCCCGAACGGGTATAATCAACGGAATTATGAACATGGTACTGCGCATTTTACACATGGCCCGCAAATACTGGGGAACCCTTTTGCTCGCGGCGACCGGCATTGTAGGCGCCGCCCTTTTGAACCTGGTAACACCCGAAATCGTGCGCCGCCTTACCGGCGCCCTCACCGCGTCATCCTCCGGGAACGGCTTCCTCAGTGAACGGATGATCATCATGTACGTGATCATCCTGGCCGCCGCCTACCTGGTCCGGGCGGTCTGCCGTTTCCTCAGCATCGCGGTAAGCCATATCGCCGCCTGGAGTTTTGTTCCGGAATTGACCCTGACGGTGTACAACAAGATACAGAGCCTTTCGCTGAAATTTTTTCACAACCGGCAGACCGGCGAACTGTTAAGCCGGATAGTCAACGACACCCGGCAGTTTGAGGTCCTCGTGGCCCACGCGCTGCCGGACCTTGTTTCCAACGCCCTGGTGGTACTGAGCGTCGCCATCATGCTGTTCATTATCAACCCGCCCCTTGCCCTGCTTACCCTTATCCCCGTCCCGTTTGTGGTGATGATGAGCACCCTCTTTTCAAAAAAGGTGCAGCCCCTGTTCATGGTAAACCAGAAGGTCTTAGGCGATCTGAACGGCGTTTTGCAGGACAATCTCCAGGGGATGAAGGAGATCCAGACCTTTGTGCAGGAAGAAAACGAGCGGATCAAAATGGGCGAGCATACCAAGGTTTACTCGCGCGTTAACATACGCGCCAATATCGCGTCGGGGCTTTACCATCCGGGAATAGAACTGCTCACCTCCCTGGGGACGGTTATCGTGGTGGGACTCGGCGGCTACATGGCAAGCCGGGGCAATCTGCCGCTGGCGGATGTGGTCGGCTTTGTCATGTACCTAAGCCTTTTTTACCAGCCCCTGGCCACCCTGGCGCGGCTTGCCGAGGACGTGCAGAATACCTACGCGGGGGCGGTGCGGGTCTTTGAACTTCTGGACGCCGAGTCCGAGGTAAAGGAGGCCCCCGACGCACAAACGCTAAAATCCCGCGCGGGGGAAGTGCGTTTTGAACACGTCAAATTCCGTTACAGCGCCGGCGATGACGCCGTTCTGGACGATGTGAGTTTTACCGCAAAGGCCGGCCGCATGCTGGCCATCGTGGGGCCCACGGGCGTGGGAAAAACAACGGTACTTTCCCTGCTGGAACGATTCTACGATCCCCAGGAAGGTACCATCTACGTTGACGGCCGGGACATACGGGGCCTTACCCTGAGTTCCCTGCGGAGCAATATCTCCATGGTGCTTCAGGATACCTTTCTCTTTAACGGCAGCATTGCCATGAATATCGCCTACGGGTCCCCCAAAGCCGGGCCGGAACAGATCAGACAGGCCGCCGAGGCCGCCTGCGCCGACTCGTTTATCAGGGCCATGCCCCAGGGTTACGATACCGTTGTCGGTGAACGGGGTGTACGGCTTTCCGGCGGACAAAAACAGCGAATCGCCATCGCCAGGGCCATTCTGCGGGACACCCCCATTTTGATTCTGGACGAGGCCACCAGCGCGGTGGACACCGGTACCGAAAGTGAAATTCAGCAGGCCGTCAACAGGCTTTCCGGCAGCCGCACGATCATCGTGATCGCCCACCGGCTTTCTACCATCAGGCGGGCGGACACCATTCTGGTTCTGGAAAACGGCAAAGTTGCCGAACAGGGCACTCACGACGAGCTTATAAAACAGGGCGGCCTGTACGCCCGGCTTTCGGTCATGCAGGAGCAAACGCGGGGCAATCCGGCGGCGTAAGGCAACCTGCCAGGCAACCTGCCAGGCAACCTGCCAGGCAACCCTGCCGGGACCGGCGCGCGGCCTTCCGATTGCCAACGCCACAGCGCGAGGGCAAATCGGGTAGGAGGCGTCTTCCGCAAGGGGGCCGCTTGTGGCATAGTGGCGGATATGCACGACCTTATTTTTCAATTTATCGATTCCTGTGTTCCCCTTCTTTTGGAACTGCAAACCGAATTGACCAAACGCCCTGCCGTCTCCCCCGATTCCGGGGGCAGGGGCGAGCTGGATAAATGCGAATTCCTGGAATCCTGGCTGCGTTCCCACGGCATTGAACAACTGGAGCGTTACGACGCCCCGGATAGCCGGGCCTCTGGCGGCATACGGCCCAACCTCCTCGCCACCCCATGGGGTGGCGACGACACCCTATCGGGTGGCGACGACACCCTACCGGGCGCGGAGGACGGGGGGCGGCTGTGGATCATGAGTCACCTCGACGTGGTGCCCCCCGGCGAGGCTTCGCTGTGGGAGAGCGATCCCTGGCAACTGGTGGAGCGGCAGAGCGGGACCGGCCCGGGAGGTAAGGTTCTGGGCCGCCACATCATCGGCCGGGGGGTGGAGGACAACCAGCAGGGGCTCTGTTCATCGGTTCTGGCGGCCCTGGCCCTGAAAAGCGCGGGGGCGCGGCCCCGGCGCGCGGTAAAGCTCCTCTTTGCCGCAGACGAGGAAAACGGCAGCGCCTACGGCATAGCCTGGCTGGTCGACAGGCACCCGGACCTGTTCCGCGCGAACGACATGGCCCTTATCCCCGACGGGGGTGATGACACGGGGGCCTCCATCGAGATCGCGGAGAAGAACCTGATCTGGGCCCGGTTTACCACGAAGGGGAAACAGACCCACGGTTCACGGCCCGACCAGGGGGCCAACGCCTTTCTTGCGGCCTCGGAACTGGCGGTGGCCCTGTACCGCGGGCTTTCGGAGAAATTCTCCGCCCGCGATCCCCTGTTCGAGCCCGATTATTCGACGTTCCAGCCCACGAAAAAAGAGGCCAATGTCCCCAACATAAACACCATTCCGGGAGAGGACGTGTTCTGCATGGACATGCGCGTCCTGCCCCGTTACCCCGTTAACGAGGTACTGGCGGAGGTGGATCGTATCAAGGCGGGCATTGAAGCCGCGCACGGGGTAACTATTTCCTACGATACCCCCCAGTGTATCGAATCCCGCCCTACCTCCGCCCAGGCCCCCCTGGTGGGGGCCCTTTCCCGCTGTATCGGGGAGGTCTACGGGGTCAAAACCCGGCCCATCGGTATTGGCGGGGGAACTGTGGGGGCCTACCTGCGAAACAAGGGCATCGATTCCGCGGTCTGGTGCCGCATTGACGAAACCGCCCACCAGCCCAACGAGTACGCCCTTATCGATAACATCCTGGGAGACGCCAAGGTCATGGCCCTGCTGATGTGTTCCCCCTGAACCCGGAAGCATACGGGGCAGGGGGGTGGCGGTAAAGG
>JAIRND010000238.1 GCA_031258225.1 Treponema sp.
TTTCCTTTAATTCGGTACACCCCCCATAAAGGCAGTTTATTCCCCCCCCTAAAACAACCCGGTTCCGCATCCCCCCCCCCCCCCCCCCCCCATTTAATGTAGTTTCTGACATCGGCTTACATTTAGCCGCGCTGTCCTGCCCGGAGGCGGGGAGCTTTCTCAGGAAACCGGTTCGTATGCTGAAAAATCCGGGACGGATTTTCAGGAATTCGCCGCATATTCTGAAAAATCTATCCTGTATTCTCAAGAAACCAGTTTGTATTCTCAAAAACCCATCTCATATCCTGAAAAATCCGGGCCGGATTCTCAAGAATCCGCCGTATATTCTCAGGGAGGCGGCGCATTATGAGTAAAAAAACCGACTGGTTTCCGTCGGGCCGGGACGAACAGCTTTCCGTGGGGAAGAACCGGGTTACCATTCTTTCCGCCGGCGGCCCCTCGTGGAACATCCCCGCCCAGGATACCCGGGAACTGTCAACCCTGGTCGGCGCGGCGGACGCGGCCCTTGCCGAAGCGAAGAATGAGGCAACCCGTACCCCGGTAGCCACGGCCAGGCGTAAAGAAGCCTTTCAAAAGATGGAAGACAAAATGCGGGACATCAAAAAGCGCTACGCCTATGTCCCGCCCCTGACCGAAGCGGATATCGTCAGTCTGGGACTTAAACCCCGCGATCCCATCCACACCCCCGGCAAAGTCCCCACGGCCCATGTAAATGTAGAAACCTTTCTGGTGGGCCGGCATGAGCTGGGGTTCAGGCTTGTCTATGTTACCGGCAGTCCCGACGACAAGGAGAACAAGGGCTACCGGATCTGGTACACGGTCGTCGCGCCGGGGGAAACCGCGCCCGCAGACCCTGAACAGCTTACCAAGTCCTTCTACACCCAGCGGCGCAAGAACCTCGTCGAATTCGGCTTTGGGGACAGCGGGAAGACGGCGTATTTTGCGGTACAGGTTGAGAACGACGGCAAGAAAGGCCGCTGGTCTCCGCCCTTATCCCTTAAAGGCGGAAACGAGTCATGGAAACGGCGGTATCCCTGCCGCCCTTGTGGGCGGTTAATTCATGGGGCAAAAGCCTCACAAGAGATAAACAGTACAGGAGGTTTAAAATGAAAAAATTGGCTGGTATATGCACGGCCGCGCTGCTGCTTGCCACGGGATGCGCGAGCCTGGTGGATAGTTTCACCGGCGAAACAGCCGCTATCGATGAATCAACGACGATAATAAACCCCAGCGGCGCCTGGAGTTATGCGGCCAGGCTCGATCAACAGGCGCGGATAGACGCGGATAACAAAGCGACACGGCAGCGGCAGGTAACGCAGCAGCAAACGGTAACGGAATGGAAACACGTAGGGTATGATTACGACTTTAACGCCGGGGAACTCAAGGTGGGGATCGCGGAGGGGAAGTACAAACTTGGAGAGGCGCAGTATCGCGGTAGTACTACTGTTATTAGTGGTCCAGATGGTTCGGCTGTTATTACTGGTGGTGACCCTTATGTTTATCCGGTATATCTCAAGACAACAAGAACGGAGAACGTGACCAAGACGATAACAGAGACCGACGAAAAGCTCTGGCAGAAGACCTATGCCGAGTCGCTTCAAAGGCGTCAGGACTACATCGACTCAAAATTCCTGGCAGAGGGGACGCCCGCAGGGGAGAACGCCAGTCCAATGCGGCAAAAAATCATGGCCCGTCTGGAAAAACGGCTGCGGGAAAATCTTCTGCCCGGAACCTGGCTGGTATACGGCGGATGGTCGGGGGACAAATACGAGCAGGAAAACCTCCTGATCGCGTATCTGGAAGATGACGGCTCTTTTTATTGTGAGTGGTGCAAATAAGGGCATGTCCTTGCGGACGCGCAAATTATAACGGGCAAAGCCCGGTAAGGAGTTTACGATGAAGATAAAAAAGATGCTTTTTGTGGTTTTGGCGGCGGGGTTTCTGGCGGTCTTTGCGGGATGCCTCAGTTATAGTTCTTTCAAGGATTCTTACCTGGATGGTTTTACTACTGCCTTTCTTCCCGACGGCACTGTCCAATGGGCGGCCATGGTGGACAAGAATGCCGCCGCCTATGCAAAAAAGAACACCAATACGGACGGGGGCGCGCAATACAACAACGCGTATGAGGAATTTGCAGGAGCGTGCCGGAATAAGATTTCGCAGGCGGTCCGGTCAAGCAAAGAGGAGCTTGAACAGCTTGGCAAGCAGGTTTATACAAACCGTGAGGCCGACTCCAGCGCGGTGGAGGAAAAGCTTGTATGGCTTGAACAACGCCTCAGGACGCTTCCGTCCGGTAGCGGGCTGGTATACGGCGGTACGGCTCCACAGCAGCATGACATCCTGGCGGTGGGGTTCCTGTCCGATGACGGCGCATTTGACCATTATCTGGTAGAGGATTAACGCCCGCGGGGGAGGGCGTACCCCGCAAGGGTACGCCGGCGCAACGCCTTTTAGTCCCCCTTTTTGGTAAAGGAACGGAAAATGACGCATAAAACGTATTGGCCGGCGTCGCTATTGGCGCTTGCCCTGGGAATCTCCGGCTGCGCCAGTTTTACGAATTTCTTTTCAATGCATTATGCCATTGACAAAAACGGGCAGCTTTTTCTGGCGGTACAGAATAACAGTACACAGGCGCTTAACAAAGAAGGCGCGGCGGTAAGAACAATAATGATAGGCGGCGTGAACTACCCCTATTCGATGATAGAAAGGGCGCCTTCCGGTCAGGAAAAGACCGCCGTACACACCGGCATACGGCCCAATGCGCCGGCCGGCTGGACTTTGTATGTGCCGGGCAAGTTCCTGATCTACCCCAAAAGACCGGCATACACCGAGCCGGCTCCTCCTCCCAGACCCCCCAGACCGCAGCCGCAGCAGCCACAACAGCAGCCGCCGCAGCCGCGGGAGAATCCAACGATAACGCCGGAAGAACTCGAACTGGTGGAACTGGCCTATGCCGAAACGGTCAGGGACATTGAAAATCGGGGAGGAAGACTCTATATCCGCACTATGCAGGATCGGGCCGCATTTATCCAGCGCTGGCAGGGGAGGCCGGACATCGCCTCGGCTTCCGCGTTGCGGAATGAAAAATTTCCCTGGTATAACAGTGAAGTTACGCCGGAAACCGATATTGTCGCCATGGCAAGAAAGGAGCCTGACGATTTCCGCAAAGTGCGTATGATACATGACTGGGTGGCCGACATTTTTGCCTATGACTATGACCTTTTGGATTGGATGAAGAATGTGAGCGGGCGAAACGCCGAGTATAATCTGGGAACCATAGTCGAATTAGAGCGCGGCGTCTGTCTTGAGTACGCCATACTGTTTTATTTTTTAATGAACGCCTCCGGCATTGAAACCTATTTGATCTCCGACCATTCCCAGCCTGAAATAGGACACGCCTATAATATGGTGGTCATCAACGGAACAGGATACATCATAGACACCACCTGGGATTCCGGGAATTGGTATATGAACGGCATGATTACCCAGTGGAAAATGACGTACAAGAAGGACTACTTTATGCCCGGCATAACTCAATCGTACCAATTGAGGGGCTGGTAAATACGGTATTTTCAAAGCAGGTAACAGAGCGCCTGCCGTCATGCGCGTTAGCTTTTGTACAGGGAAACCCGCCCGCATGGGCGGGTATTGCACGGGTCCACCCCGGCTTCATGGAGGAACGATGAAAAAGGTATTGGCTTTGCTTTGGCTCTTTTGCGCGTTAAGCGGCTACGCTCAAACAAGGACGGAACGGGAGGCGTTCAACTATTACATGAGCGGGGTCAAAAATTACAACATGGGCAAGTATGACACGGCAATCGCGGATCTTGCCCAGGCTATCAGGCTTGACCCCAGGAATGCCGATTACTATTACTGGCGCGGTCATGCGTATTTAAACAGAGCATATCCCCACAAATTGGACGGTGACGCATACTGGCAGGATGACTGGAACCGGGCTGTCGCGGACATTGAAGCCGCGTTACGGCTTGATCCAAACAATGCCGATGCACGGAGAAAGCTTGAATACGCGCAGGAAGCCGCCGGTGACCGGTTGTACCCGCCCCCTGTTCCCCCCGGTTTTGACTGGAATGAGGTTGACCCTGGCCCGCCGCCCCCTATTCCATACTAAACTGCCGCCCGCCCGTATGGGGCGGGTATTTCAAAGAGCCTTAAAGGGCTTACATTATGGATAGATTTTCAGGAGGGTACATATGACACAAAACAATGACATCAACAGTACAAATGGCGCGCCAAAGGAATATTGGGAAGCGCGGGCGCAGAACGAAAAAGAACACGCAAAAGCTATTGCCTTTTAGAGACGTCTATGACGGAGGTTAAAAAAGGGCTTTAGGGCAACGCTGATTAACTTGACGCTAATCAGCGTTGCCCTATTATTTTTCTCGTTTTCCTACGGAAAACTGCGAAAAAACCACATTAAAGTAGCACTGATTTATTCTCGA
>JAIRND010000099.1 GCA_031258225.1 Treponema sp.
CGGCCTGCCGCTCCCCTGCCGGTTCACATTGTGTTGTACAACCAACCCTTATACCCACGATAACCACCATCGTGGCCTGATACAACGATCAAGAAAAAAGCCCCCGCTAACAAAAGTAACCGCGCATGGCGCCTGGCACCATGCGCGTTTACTTAGGTATAACGATCTGTTGATTTCCTCCAACAGCAACCCGCTGGGGAGCGGCAGGCCCTTATACCCACGATAACCACCATCGTGGCCTGATACAACGATCAAGAAAAAAGCCCCCGCTAACAAAAGTAAACGCGTATGGTGCTTGGCACCGGTCTCGGTCTTGACAATGAATAACTTATAATTCATAAGTTTTTTATAGGATATATTGCCGGTCAACAGGAGGACCAAATGGCGGAACAGAAACCCGGCGCGGATATGCCGCCGGCCCCCCTTGATGAAGAAACCTGGAAAGAACTTGTTTCATGCCTTTCATCCATCAAATACGGCTCGGTAACGCTGACCATTCAGAATTCCCGGATTACCCAAATCGAAAAGAACGAAAAGCTGCGGCTGGTGTAGCCCGGCGCAAAGAAACCGAACGATGGGGACGAATCCGTCCGGCGGGGAGCCGGACATGGCAGAATCGGGACGTTCCGGGGCCCGGCTGGACAGGCTCCGTGTCCTGCTTACCGAAAAGCTGCGGGTTACACAGAACGGGTCCATCTCCATCATCAAGCAGGATTCCCAAATCGTGCAGATCAACGTATCATGCACGAAACGCAACAAACCGCTATAATGTCCCATGCTCCGAACCCTTACCTGCGAAGCCCTGGTTCTGAAAACCGCTTCTTCCGGCGAATCCAACCGGGAGGCGTGGTTCCTCTGCGCTGACCACGGGATACTGCGGGCCACGGTTTTTGGGGGACCCAAGAGCAGGCTCCGCGCCCATGTGTCCCCGTTTCATTCGGGGACTCTGTGGGTTTACCGGGACCCGGTCCGGAATTCCCACAAGGTAAACGACTTTGATGTCCGCTCCTGGAGGCCGGGCCTTAGGGAACTCTATGAGCGGGCCATGACGGCGGACGCCATAGTGGATACGATTCTTGGCTCCCACGGCGGGGGCGGGGCCTGGGAAACCGCCCTGTCCCTGGCGGGGAGCAGTCTGGACGCCCTGGCGGAAGCCGGCGAGGGGGCGGCGGACCGTATTTTTACCCACTTCCTTTGGAACTGGGCGGCTTTTCTGGGGCTGCGCCCGGACCTGGGTGAGCCGGACCGCCCTTGTGAAGCCTCTCCCGATGGATTACTATGGTTTGATCGGCTGGAGGGGGACTTTACCTGGAGCGTACCGGCCGGACCGGGAAACCGCTTTCTGCCCCTGGGCCCCGGCGCCCGGCGCTGGCTCTTGGCGGTGCAGGAACATACACCGGGGCGTATCCTGCGAATTACCGCGGATCCGCTGTCCCTTACCCAGGCCCGGCTGGTTGCAACCGCCCTGATGACGGAGATTCTGGGGCGGGAACTGCCGACATGGAACTTCTAATTTCCGGAATCTGTTTCAAATGGGGTATGGATGCGGGCCGTAGACATTATCATGGCAAAACGGGAGGGCCGTGAGCTTTCCCGGGAAGAACTGGCTTTCCTTATCAACGGATTTGTGGCGGGGACGATCCCCGATTACCAGGTATCCGCCTGGGCCATGGCAGTCTTTTTCCGGGGTATGAGCCCCGCTGAGACCGCAATCCTGACCGAACAGATGCTCAACTCCGGGGGGCGGATGGACCTTAGCGGAATCCCCGGCCCCCTGGTGGACAAACACTCCACCGGCGGCGTGGGGGACAAGACCAGCCTGATCCTGGCCCCCCTGGCAGCAAGTTTGGGGCTTCGGGACCCCATGATGTCGGGCCGGGCCCTTGGTCATACGGGGGGTACGCTGGACAAGCTGGAATCCATCCCCGGCTACCGTACCAGCCTGTCCCCCGCCGAATTCCGGGAGATTCTGGCCCGGGACGGTTTTGCCATGACCGGCCAAACCAAAGACACGGTCCCCGCGGACCGGCTGCTCTACGCGCTGCGGGACCTAAGCGCCACGGTGGAATCCATTCCGCTTATCACCGCCAGTATCCTCTCCAAAAAAAAGGCCGAAGGGGCGGAAGCCCTGGTCCTGGACGTAAAATACGGCTCCGGGGCCTTTATGCGGGACCCGGCAGAGGCGGAACGGCTTGCCCGCTCTCTGGTGGATACCGGCGCCGCCCTGGGCCTTAGAATCATCGCCCTGCTTACCAACATGGACCAGCCCCTGGGACGCATGGTGGGGAACTTTCTTGAGGTGGAGGAGTGCTACGCCTGCCTGGACCCGGCCCTGTACGACGCGGTGGTTCCCGGAAAAACCCCAGGACCGGCGCTTGCCGCCGACCTTATGGAGCTGACGCTGGAACTGGGCGCCCGGATGCTGATGCTGGGGGGCAAGGCCGAAAGTCCCGAGGAGGGGCGGCGGCTCTGCCTTGGGGCCCTTGCAGGCGGAAAACCCAGGGAGCTGTTCCTGAGAAACATCGAAAGCCAGGGCGGGGACCGGGAACAGTTCCTTACGATGCTGGGAACCTACCGTTCCCCCCACCGCGCGGAGATCCTCTCAAAAGAGGATGGTTATATCGCCCGCATCGACGCCCGGAAGCTGGGACAGGCCGGCATTGGCCTGGGGGTTGGGCGGGACCGCATCGAGGACCCGGTAAGCCCCAGGGCGGGCTTGCAACTCCACAAAAAAGCCGGGGCCCCGGTACAAAGGGGGGAGCCGCTTATGACAGCCTGGGGAAGAAACCGGGAAAGCCTTGACGCCGCCATCCCCCTTCTTGAGGGGGCGGCAGAATACGCGGCGGCGCCTCCTCCCCCGGAGAAACTTGTTATGAAAGAGATTCGGCATGGCTAAAACGGCAGCAAGATGGGAAAAACGGGAAATATCCCCGGACCTGGTCAAACAGGTGGACGCCAAATACCACTGCGGTCCAATTACCGCCTCCATCCTGGTACGCCGGGGCTTTACGGAGGGGGAGACGATCCGCTACTTCCTGGAAGACGATCCCCGGTACCTCCGCAACCCCTTCGATCTGTCCGGCATGGAAGACGCGGTAGACCGTATCCTCAACGCCAAAGAGGAAAAGGAACGGGTACTGATCTTTGGGGACCGGGACGTGGACGGCATTACCAGTACCGTGCTGATCTGGGAGACCCTGTCCGCTATGGGGCTGGAACCGCGCTGGCGCCTTCCCCAGGGGGATGAGTCCTACGGCCTCTCGCGGCAGGTGGTAGAGGAATTCGCCGCCGATTCGGGGACCCTTATCATCACCGTTGACTGCGGAATTTCCAATGTGGCGGAAGTAGAGCGGGCCAACGAACTGGGGATCGACGTTATCATTACCGATCACCACAACCCCCAGGGCACGGAGATGGAAGACCTGCCCCCGGCCTACGCCATCGTCAACCCAAAACTTGAAACCGGGAGGGGCAAGGGTTCCCGCTACCCATTCCCCAACCTGGCCGGCTGCGGTGTGGCCTTCAAGCTGGCCTGCGCCCTGCGCTTTGCCCAGCGAAGCGGCTTCTACGGCCAGGACCTCTGCCTTCTCAACGTCCGGGCGGCCAACGACGCGTGGATCATCGAAACCGTTAAACTGCGGAATCTGTCGGTGGCAGGGCGGCTTACCGAAACCGTGGTTCCCGGCATGGTCCGTATTACCGATACCCGACTCCCCGCCTTCCTGGAAGGCCAGCAGATCCTGACCTGGGACCTTCCGCTGCAGACCAGTATCCTGGGAAGGATCTTTGGCAAGGGCGTCGAAATCTCGATGCTGGATATTGCCCCGGAGATCGCCGCGGAGATACCAAAAAGCCGGGGCCAGAGCCTGTTGAGGCTCCGGGAGGAATCGCGCCTGGCCCGCTACACGCGGGAGGAGATCACCGAACTGGACGTGTTCCTCAACCTCTTTATCTCGTTTGTCCGCAAGCGGGAAAAACTCTGGACGGCCCAGGACAGCGAGGGCCTCCAGCTTGCCTGCCTGGGAACTATGGCGGACATTATGCCCCTGCTGGATGAAAACCGCATCATCGTCAGGGGGGGCATCGAATCGATCAAGGCAAAACCCCGGCCCGGTATTGCGGAACTCCTCTACAAGCTGGGGATTGCCGGTTCCCATTTTGGCAGCAAGGAACTGTCCTGGCAACTGTGCCCGGCGATTAACGCCGCGGGGCGGATGGGAAAGCCGGAAATTGCCGTGAAGCTGATGCTGGAACAGGACCCGGTAGCCCGGGACAAACTGGCGGACCAGCTTATCGTCCTCAACGAGGAACGGAAGAAGCTGGGGGAACTTACCTGGAACATCGCCGAACCTATGGCCCTGCAAAACCTTGAGCGGTTCGGCGGCAAACTGGCCCTGGCCTTTGGGGAAGATATTAGCCGGGGGGTTACGGGGATTATGGGCGGACGGCTGGTAAAACGTTTCAACGTCCCGGCCCTTGTCGTGTCCTTTGCCGGGGACACCGCCATTGGCTCCCTCCGTTCGGTCAAGGGCCGCGATCTCCATCCCCTGCTGGAACAGTGCGCGGACCTGTTCCTGGACTGGGGAGGGCACAACTACGCGGCGGGCTTTAGCATGGAGCGGGGCAACTGGGATGAACTGCTGCGGAGGCTCCGGAACATCGTGGAACCTCTGGAATTCACCCCGGAGGAGGAGAAGATCATAACGATTGACGCGGAACTCCCCCCCGCCTACCTGACGGCGGAGATCCTGGACATTGTGGAACGGCTTGAACCCTACGGCGAGGATAACCAGCCCCTTACTTTTATGACCCGGAAGGCCCGAATCTCCGACCTTAGCCTGATAGGGAAAAACGGCGCGCCCCACGTAAAGATGACGCTAGATATTGGAACCTACAAATGGCCCGCCCTGTACTGGCAGGCCGCGGACAAGATTCCCGGCGAATTCGCCCTGAACGATGTGGTGGACCTGGCCTTTACCATGACCCGGAACTGGTTCAGCGGGGAAGGCAAGCCCCAGCTTATCATCACGGACCTGAGGCGCGCGGCCCTGTAAAATTTCCCTGTCAATAACGGACGTATAGATACCCCCCCCCCCCCCCCCCCCACACACACACACACACGTACAAAAAAGTAAATCTTTAGGCCAAGAACTGGCCCGGGAGTGGAAGCAGCGGAAGTGGCTCTACGCCATGTCCCTGCCGGGCCTGGCCGTGCTTATTATATTCGCCTATGTGCCCATGTACGGCATACTCATAGCCTTTAAGAATTACAAGGTAAACCTGGGTATCATGGGGAGTCCCTGGGTGGGGCAGTGGTTCAGGCAGTTCTTCTCCAACCCCTTCGCCCTCCGTACCGTCCGCAACACCGTCATCATCGGCTTTTACTCCCTGCTTTTCGGGTTCCCCGCGCCCATACTCCTGGCCCTGCTCTTTAACGAGTTGAAGAACGGCCGGTTCAAGAAGACCGTACAGACCCTCTCGTATTACCCCCACTTTGTGTCCACCGTTATCATCGTGGGTTTTCTTCACACCTTCTGCGCCTCAGACGGCCTCTTTAACATGATTGTCCGCTTCTTTGGCCATGAAACCATCAATTTCATAAGCGACGCCCGGTGGTTCCGCTTTCTGTATGTGTCAAGCGGCATTTGGCAGGGCGTGGGATTCGGCACGATCATCTACCTGGCCGCGCTCAGCGGCATCGATCCCACGTTTTACGATGTGGCGGAAATGGACGGGGCGAACCGCTTCCAGAAAGTTCTCAACGTAACCCTGCCGCACCTGCGGCCCACCATAGTTATTCTGTTCATCCTGGCGGTGGGCGGCCTTTTCGGCGCGGACACCCAGAAGATACTCCTGCTCTACAACGCCCAGACCTACGAAACCGCCGACGTTATCGGCACTTACGTGTACCGGGAAGGCATACAGGGCGCCCGGTTTGAATATTCTTCCGCCGTGGGCCTGTTCCAGACGGCGATCAACTTCTTTTTTCTGGTGTTTACAAACCAGATAGCCAGGAAGCTGAACGATACGAGCCTGTTTTAGGAGGGCGGAATGAAAAGAATAAGGCGTTACAGGCTGGGCAGCCATATTTTTGACCTGTGCAATACGCTATTCATGGCCGCCCTTGGCGTGGTCATGCTCTACCCCTTTCTTTCGGTAATCGCCATGTCCTTTAGCGGGGACTCCGCGCTTATGGCCGGAAAGGTAACGTTCTACCCCATCGGTTTCAACGTAAACGCCTACAAAATGGTGCTGCGGGATCCCCTGGTGTGGACTTCCTACAGGAATACGATTGTCTACGCCGCGGGGAGCTGCGTTCTTATGCTCATCGTTACCTCCCTGGCGGCCTATCCCCTGACCTTCAACGAATTCAAGGCGAAAAAAATCATCACCCTGCTGTACACCATTACGATGTTTTTCGGCGGCGGCCTTATCCCGACCTACCTGTGGATCAGGCAGCTTCACCTTCTCAACACCGTCTGGGTCATGATCATCCCCGGCTGTGTGGGGGCCTACAACGTGTTCGTGTTCCGCACGTTTTTTTCCGGTATAGACCGGGGCCTGCGTGAAGCGGCCTACATAGACGGCGCGTCGGATATGGCGGTGCTGTTCAGGATCATCCTGCCCCTGTCCCAGGCCCTGCTTGCCACTTTCGCGCTTTTTTCGATTGTGGGTACCTGGAATTCCTGGTTCAACGCCCTTATCTACCTGAGCGATGAGCGCAAGTACCC
>JAIRND010000123.1 GCA_031258225.1 Treponema sp.
GCTTGATAGCGGTTAACATAAGCCGGGAACTCTTCAAAACATACCGGCATAATATTCTCTTTGCCGCCTCGGCCCTGACGGCCTGCCTTATCCTTATCGCCGGGCAGGCCCTGGTAGAAGCCCTGGAATACGCCGTGCCGGTTACGGTCATCATCGACCTGGCGGGCTGTTCCTACATGTTTTTCTTAATACTGCGGGAGAATCGGGTATGATAGAAGTCAAAAATGTCCGCCAATCCTACGGCGGCCGCGAGGTACTGCGGGGAATAAACCTGGTACTGCCGGATAACAAGGTGAGCGCCCTTATCGGCGCCAACGGCGCGGGGAAATCGACCCTGCTTAACGTGATCACCCGGCTCCTGCCGTTTCGGGACGGCGCGGTGTTTCTGGACGGACGGGACATGGGGGCCATGAAAAGCCGGGACATTGCCAAAACCATCGCGGTGTTAAAACAGTCCCACCACATCTCCATACGGATAAGCGTGGAGGACCTGGTGGCCTTTGGGCGCTACCCCCACAGCAGGGGACGGCTTACCACGGCGGACAAGGTCAAAATTGACGAGGTAATCGCCTACATGCGGCTGGAGGACATGCGGGGCAGTTACCTTGACGAGCTTTCAGGCGGCCAGCGCCAACGGGCCTACATCGCCATGGTGCTGGCCCAGGACACCAGGTATATTTTCCTTGACGAGCCCCTCAACAACATGGACATCCACTTTTCGGTAGAAATTATGCGCATCCTTTCAAGGCTGGTACGGGACCTGGGCAAAACCGTGGTTATCGTGGTCCACGACATCAACTTCGCCGCGGCCTACGCCGACCACGTCATCGCCATAAAGGACGGAACCATAGCCGCCGAAGGACCTGTGGACCGGATCATCACCAAGGAAACCCTGGACGGCGTCTTCGGCTTCGATTTTAACATCGCCGAAGTGGCGGGCAGGAAGGTGTGCCTCTACTTTCGCCATGACGCGGCGCGGGCCGTTGACAATACCGGCGAAAATGTATACCATAACTAACTATGTTAGGTCACATAACTTAGACCACAGGAGGTTTTTAGAATGAAAAAATGTGTTGTAACAGCGGTGCTGGTTCTGGCGCTTGCCACGGGATTATTCGCCAGCGGCAGGGTGGAGGGGGAGGCCCCGGCGCGGCTTGAGACGGTAAAAATTATCGACACCACCCTTGAAGAGGTTGAGGCCGTCGTAAACCCGCGGGTAGCGGCCATTTACGACTACTCAATCCTCGATACCCTTGAGTCGGTGGGCTTTGAAAGGACGGGCATTAAAATCCTGGTAGTTCCCTCACGGACTACCCTGCCGGACGCTCTTGCCTATTACAAGGCGGAGGTTCCGGGAACCAAAATCATCAGCGGCGGCAGTCTCTTCTTCCTCGACTGGGACGTACTGGACCTGGCGGATCCACAGTTGGTGATCCTGGGGGGAAGGTCCTTTGGGATGAACGCATCGGGACAGCGGCTTAACACGCAGGACGCGGCCGCGTTCCGCGCCAACACCTACAGCCGCTACAGCAACGCCCGGTTCATCAAACTTTCGGTGGACGCCAGTAAATCGACCCTGGACGAGGATATACAGCGGAACGTTACCGCCCTGGGCAGTATATTTCCCGCCCTTAAGGGGGACCTTGACGCCCGCTACCGGGAAATCAAGGCCGATATGGACACCATCAAGGCAAAGGCCCGGCAATCCGGGGCGCGGGCCCTCTTTGTGATGACCCCCGATCCCTCCTCAATCTCGGTGTTTCTCCCCGGCAGCCGCTTCGGCATGCTCTACAACGAATTCGGCTTTACCCCCGCAGACCCATCGGCAAACGCGGATTTCAGCGCCCACGGGGCCGCGACCGCAGCGGAATACATTCTGGCCGTCAATCCCGACATTATCTTCCTGCTTGACCGGGCCGCCACCGTGGGGACCGAGGCCGGGGAGACGAATTTCAAAAACGACGCTTCCATACGGCAGACTGTGGCCTTCAAAAACAACCGGATCTACACTCTGGACGGCGACTCGTGGTACACTATGACCGGAGGGATTCAAGCCGCCAGGCAGATGATACAGGACCTGATGCGGTTTATTGACACCCTCTAATTGGTACACTCTAAGGCATGTACATTGTTTTTGCCCTGGCTTCGGCGGTATTTTCGGCGTTAACGACGGTACTGTCCAAGCTGGGGCTTAAAGGCATCAATTCCCACATAGCCACCTTTTTCAGGACCGGCGTTGTGCTGGTATTTGTCTGGCTCATCGTTTTCGTTACCGGCGCCTACAGCCGGATCGCGGCCCTCTCAACAGAAAATCTGCTCTTTTTGGCGTTGTCCGGCATTGCCGGGGGCGCTTCCTGGCTTTGCTATTTCCGGGCGCTGCAGATAGGCAGCGTGAACAAAGTGGTGGCCGTCGATAAGTCCGGCATCATACTGACCATGCTCATGGGGATGCTCTTCCTTGGCGAATCGGCGGGGCCGCTCAAGATCATCGCCCTGCCTGGTATCGCCGCCGGCACCTACCTGATGCTGGAACCGAAACACGAGGAAACCAGGGTGATACGGAGCCGCTGGTTCCTCTACGCCGCACTTTCCGCGGTGTTCGCCTCCCTTACCTCCATCCTCGCCAAAATCGGCCTGAATAACATCGACAGTAACCTGGGCACGGCCCTGCGGACAAGCGTCATCTTTGTCTTCGCGGGGCTGATGGTTCCGGTAAGCGGCAGCGCCGGGACTATGGGAACCGTCAAAAAGAAAGAACTCCTCTTCCTGGCTCTTTCCGGCGTGGCCACCGGCCTGGCCTGGCTCTGCTATTTCCGGGCCCTCCGGCTTGGGGAGGCAAGCGTGGTGGCGCCCCTGGACAAGCTGAGTGTTGTTTGTACGGTTCTGCTCTCCCGGCTTATCTTCCAGGAACGGATATCGCCAAAAACGATTGCGGGCCTAAGCCTGCTTACGGCGGGAACCCTCCTGCTGCTGTAAAATTAAATTCTTTTCTTGCCTCCTCGCCGATATTTCAGTATCTTTGATACTGAACCGGTTTCAAAACTGAAGTTTTGGGAAAGTCTCCGGTAAAATTCATTTTATTTAACCCTAATCCAAGGAGCCCTTCATGGCACAGCATCAGTTTCAAACCGAGGTAAGCCAGTTACTGCACCTCATTATCCAT
>JAIRND010000223.1 GCA_031258225.1 Treponema sp.
GGTTACTTTGTGGACGCACTTTGCATTTGCTCCCGTTTTGTACCAAAACGGTGCGCAAAATGCCTGTTTTAAGGTAGTCTGTCCATAATGTGTCTACATTATGGACAGACTCTAATTACTGGGCCCTTTTCGCTGACCTGAAATACCAGTACAGGATTACTACGTTAATCGGTTTATATGCGGGCTTGGGCATTGAACTATCCAGGGTTAATTTTCCCCGGCCCAGGATTGACGCGCTGCTGCGGCTGAACAGCGGTATAGCCTTTACCTTTTAGGAGAAGATTATGAACCGCCGTTCCGGGAAGTATTTGTTGTTCATAAACGCGGTGATTTTTTTTGTCGTACCGGCATCCTGCGGAGTTTTCCTGGGGCCCGATCCCGGCGATTCCCCCCGGGAGATATTCGACAGCCTGTGGAATGATTTTAACGAGACTTACGCGCTTATGGATATAAGGGGCCCGGGGGGAATAGACTGGGACGCGGCATATACCGCGCACGCCGGCCGGACTTACTCCGGCATGGGGGAACAGGAACTTTTTGATGTGTGCAAAGATTTATTAAAGGTGTTGGATGACCCCCACGTGTATTTAATGTCCCCCTTTGCGTATTTTAATTCCGGCGGCAGATTTGACAACTCCGGTATGGAAGACTTCAATCTTGATGTCGTTACCGGCTATCTTGATGGCGGTGGAAAGTCCGCCGGGGAGGGGATGTTCCGGTATGGAACATTCATAGCGAAACCTGCTGTGGGGTATCTTTACATTTCCGGCTTTGCCAGGGGTAATACCGGAACCGCCCAAAGCCAGGATTGGACGAAGGATATAGACGGTATTATCAATGAGCTGTCGGGGACAGACGCGATCATCCTGGACATCCGGGGGAACCGGGGCGGGCTCCAGGCGAACGTGGATTATATCGCAGGCCGTTTTGCCGACGTGGAAAAAGACTATGTGGAGGTGCGTACCAAAAACGGCCCCGGCAGAAACGATTTTTCTTCCCCCGTAAGCCATAGTGTTAAACCCGCCGGAACGCGGTACACCAAAAGAATTGTCCTGGTAACCAACAAACAGACCATCTCCGGCGGGGAATGGTTTACCCTGGCCCTGCGGACCCAGGATCATGTTACCCATACCGGATCAACGACAAACGGCGCCTTTTCCCTGTCCCTGGAGCGTCCCCTGGTCAACGGCTGGATCTATTCGGTGTCCGTCCAGAAGGTAACGGACATGGCGGGAACTTGTTATGAGGGGCGGGGCATAGTCCCCGATGATAAAAAAGACGCAAATATATCGGGGGCGGTTGATGATCAGCTTGCCCACGCTTTGACGCTTGTCCCATGAGCCCGCGGCCGGCGGAGCGGGTGAAGCTGCGCCTGTTCTTTTTTATCACCCTGCTGTGGACCTGGACCTGCGGCTTTGCGGGGGCCGTTTTGTTTAATGCCGGTATCGCGGCCGGCACGTTTCTGTTCTACTTTGGCGCGGGCGCTCCGTCTGTTACCGCGCTTTTTATGGTGTTCATTACCTATCCCCGTGCCGCGCGGCGGGATTATTTTTACCGCTGTTTCAGTTTTAGGCGCATGGGCTGGAAATGGATTCTGTGGGCGGCCCTTTTCTTTTTGCTTATAAGCGCGGCAGGTCTGTGGATAAGTACGGGGATTCTGGGCTATGAAATGCCGGGGATGGACTATGTTCACGCGGCGGCGCGCGCCCCCTACATGGTGTTACCGATACTGTTATTGAGTCTGGTATCCGGCCCGTTGAATGAGGAATTCGGGTGGAGGGGCTATGCCCTGGACAAGCTGCTTGTACGTTTTGGATTTTTCCGGGCATCGTGTATCCTGGGTTTTATCTGGGGGATTTGGCACCTGCCCTGGTATTTTATGCCGGGCCAGGCGCAGTACGAGCTGCTGCAAAGTTCGGTTTTTGAAGCCCTGTTGTTTATTCCGTCGGTTATCCTGTTAAGTTTTGTTGTCAGTTTTGTATATCTAAAAACAGACAGAAGCATTTTAGCCGGGGCTCTGGTTCATCTGCTTGGAAACCTTATCAACAGCCAGTTGTTGTCCCCCTATTCAGCCGGTGTGGGAACGGTAATCCGGTATGTGAAAATGACGTTCTGTTTTGCGCTTGTTTTGTACACGGCGCTCTCCCCGGGCTTTAAGCGGGAACTGGAAGTTCACATTAAAACTATACGCACTACCGCAGTGAGTTATACAAAAGCGCAAGGACGCAGATAAGGGCAAGGGCGGCGATCAGGTAAAGCCAGAACGGCAGCGCAAAACCTGGTTCCCGCGGCGCCCTTTGTCCCCGGCGTCCGGATACGTCTTTTGCGGTGGGGCCGCCGGGCGGGGTGGAGTAGCCGCAAGACGGGCAGCCCCGGACAAAATCTTCTTCCCCGCCGGTAAAACCGCAGGCGGGGCAGCGGACGGAGGCGAAAAAACGCCCGCAGGCGGGGCAGCTCTTCGCCGATTTGTCCACCTCGGCGCCGCAGTTATCGCAAAAAAAACGGGGTTTTGTACCCATTGCCGCTCCGCGTAGTGGGGCCGCTAAACCTTGCCGGTTTCTGCCTGGGGTTTTGGGGTGCTTTCAACGCCCTTGCCCGCGGGTTTTGCGGTCTCCGTTCCGGCAGATCCGGCGGTTCCAACGGTTCCGTCAGCCGGGGTCTTATCGGTTTTAGGCGGCGGGGCCGGCGTTTTACCGGGGCTTTTGTTCTTGTCGGTAACGTAAAAACCGGAGCCCTTAAAAATGACGCCGGTACCGCCGTTGATAAGGCGGCGTACCTCTTTACCGCATTGCGGGCAAACCCTGAGCGGGGCGTCGCTCATATTCTGAAAAACATCAAACGTATAGCCGCAGGTTTTACATTCGTATTCGTACGTAGGCATGATTATCCTTGAACTGGTTCCAGAATTGTGTTTGTAACCGAATTTTCACTGTGAATATACTGAAAACAGGGTGAAAAGTAAAGCGATTCCCTCCTCATCCAAAGGCGGGCTGCGCAGGGTGAGATAAACGCCCTCCTGTTCCGGGGGCCGGGAAAAGAGGAGGCTGAGGAGTTCAAGGGTTTCCGGGTCCAGGCTCCCCTGGGTCCCGGACCGGACGATGAAGAGCCGCACGGTGGATAACAGGGTCATCATGGTGCGGGCGCTGGCCTCCGACGAAACCTTGATACGCAGTTTGAGTTCGTGCAGGGTTTCCGTATCCGTGGCCCCGTCAGCGGGGGGCAGCGCCAGAAAGCCGGCCATGAGCTGTTCCGCGGGGATACGGAGGGGGATTCGCAGGGCGCTTAAAAACCGTTCCAGGGTTTCGGCGGGTCTGTCCATCCACAGGGCCAGGCTGGTCCCCTGCCGGAAGGTGTTAAAACCTTCGGGAACCTCGATTCCGGGTCCCTGGACAAAGGGGCCGGCGGGCAGTTCGGCCGCTTCCCAGACTTCCCGGGCCGTTGGTCCGCCGGTTCCCGGGACCGTTGGTCCCCGCACCGTGGACGGCGCCACCGCGGCGAAGGCCTGGGTCGAACTTAAGGCCAGGGAGAGGCCGTAGGCGGGGGCGTACCAGTAGGATTTTCCGGCGGAAGATCGCCGCCGCTTCCAGTCTTTGCTCATGGTAAAGGCCAGGCCGGCCCTGGTGCTGGGATAGGTGCCCCAGGTTACGGCCCGGATACCCCGGCCGCTTTCCGGGGAGTACAGGGCCGCCACGGCAAGGCGGGTCCTGTCCAGAATATCCTCCACCTGGGAGGAGTTGTACCCTTCGATGTTGATATGGTCCAGAATGGACCGGGCTCCCGGCACGTCAACAAAAACATAGGCCATGGCGCCTTCGTCCAGGGGGATCCTCGGTTCCAGCAGGGGATCCAGGGTCCTGGGGGCGCTGACACAGGCCGCCAGCACAACGGCAAGGATGACGGCCGGCGCCCGTTTACGAAAGTTTTTCAATTTTCACCAGCCACTGATTGTCCTCCAGGGACGTTTGACCATCCACCGGGCCCCAGGAAACTTCCCGGGCCAGGGTCTCCCCGGCTACCAGGGAGGCAAAACTCTCCCAGGCGGCCTTAAGTTCGGCAGGACCGTACAGGAACAGGCGGATACGGTCTGTAACTTCCAGCCCCCGTTCTTTACGGAGGTTCTGAATTCCCCGCACCAGGTCCCGTACCTCCCCTTCTCTGGAGAGTTCTTCGGTTATCTCCGTGTCCAGGCCAACGGTAAGGGTCCCTTCGTTAAGGACCCGGAGGTTGGCTTTCTCGATCCGGCGAATATCCAGCTTCTCCGCGTTGATGTCCACAAGGCGGCTCCCGACCTCCAGTACCAGGGCGGCGCCTTCCAGGAGGCCCTGAATCTCGGTCTGGCTAAGGGTCTCGATCTTGGCCGCGGCGGCCTTCATGTCTTTGCCCAGTTCCTTGCCCAGGATGCGGAAGTTGGCTTTTACCTCGTACTCTACCAGGTCTTCCTCGTTGTCCCCAAACACGACATCTTTGACGTTCAGTTCCTCCCGGATAATGTCCTCCATTTCCAGGAGTACCTTTTTTTCTTCCGGGTTCCGGGTAACCAGTTCCACCATCCGCAGGGGCTGGCGTACTTTGATGTTGTACTGGGAGCGCAGGGACCGGCCCATAGACACCGCGTGCTGTACCGTTGTCATGCGGTACTCTAGTTCCCGATCCCGCCGTTCTTCCCGGAGAAGGGGGAAGTCCGCAAGGTGTACGGATTCCGGTTCGTGCGCGGTCCGGAGATTCTGCCATATTGCCTCCGTGGTAAAGGGCATGAAGGGGGCCGCCACCTTGATGAAGGTTTTAAGTACATCGTAGAGCGTGCCGTAGGCTTCCAGTTTGTCCGTATCGGAACCTTCCCCCCCGGCGGCGGCGCTGCGCCAGAAGCGGCGGCGGGAGCGGCGGATGTACCAGTTGTTGAGGAGATCGATAAATTCCACGATGGGGTCCACGGCCCGGCTCATGTCATAGGCGTCCAGTGCGCCGCTTACCTTTTCCACCAGGTGTTCCGCTTCCGAAAGTATCCACGTGTCCAGGGGGTTTGAGGGGTTATCCGGCGCGGCGGCGGGGCTTACCCCGTCGATATTGGCGTAGGTAACGTAAAAGCTGTAGGCGTTCCACAGGGGGATGATGATGCTCTTGAGTACGTCCCGGACTCCTTCATCGCTAAAGCGGAGATCATCGGCTTTGACCAGGGCGGAATGGACCAGAAAAACCCGCAGGGTATCGGCGCCGTAGGTATTTACCAGTTCCATGGGGTCTGTATAGTTCCGCAGGCTCTTGCTCATCTTCTTGCCGTCTTCGGCCAGCACAATGCCGCCCACTACGCAGTTCTTAAAGGCCGGCTTTTTGAAAAGGGCCGCCGCCAGGACCGTAAGGGTGTAAAACCAGCCCCGTGTCTGGTCAAGGCTTTCCATGATGAAATCCGCCGGGAAATGGCTGTCGAAAAATTCCTTGTTTTCAAAGGGGTAGTGGTTTTGGGCGTAGGGCATGGCGCCGGATTCGAACCAGCAGTCCAATACCTCCGGGACCCGGACCATGGTTCCCCGGCAATTGGCGGCCCCGCCTCCCTGTTCCGGGGGGACTGTGGAACAGGGAATGGTGATTTGGTCTACAAAGTGTTTGTGCAGGTCCTCCGGGTAAACCCCGGACAGTTCTTTCAGTTCCGCCCGGCTTCCCACGCAGATGGTTTTGCCGCAGTCCGGGCATTTCCAAATTGGCAGGGGGTTCCCCCAGTAGCGGTTCCGGCTGATGGCCCAGTCCCGTGCGCCCTCCAGCCACTTGCCAAAGCGGCCGGTCTTGATATGTTCGGGAACCCAGTAGATCTGGCTGTTGGCATCCAGCATGTCCTGTTTTATCTTCTCCACATTGACGAACCAGGAGCCCACCGCCCGGTAGATGAGGGGGCTGTTGCATCGCCAGCAGTGGGGGTAGGCGTGGAGTACCTGTTCCCGTTTGACGAGTTTGCCCTCGGCTTTGAGCCGTTCCATGATGGCTTTATCCGTGTCTTTTACGAAAATGCCCTGGTAATCGGCAACTTCCGCGGTAAACTTACACTCCGCGTCTACCGGACAGATGACGGGAACGCCTGTACCTTTAAGGACCCTGGCGTCGTCCTCCCCAAAACCCGGCGCGGTGTGGACGATGCCGGTACCGTCTGCGGTGGACACGAAATCCCCCAGGTAGGTACGGAAGGCGTTCTGTTCGGCGGCCCAGGCGAAGTAGGGGAACAGGGGCTCGTAGGCGATGCCGGCCAGGTCCGCGCCTTTCTTTTTCCAGATGACCGTATAGTCCGCGGGGTTTTTGTAGTAGGCGGGCAGCCGGGCTTCGGCAAGGATGTAGTGTTCTTTATCCGTTCCCGTCCCGCCGGACTCCGCGTCCGCCACCAGCACGTAGTCAATGGCCGGCCCCAGGGTAAGGGCCAGGTTGGACGGCAGGGTCCAGGGGGTGGTGGTCCAGGCCAGGAAATACGTAGATGCCGGGAATGCCGGGGGCGTTGCGGGGGTGGAGACCCCCGCAGAGGGGGG
>JAIRND010000095.1 GCA_031258225.1 Treponema sp.
CGCTTGATGCCGCAAAAAATCCCGATTATCCGGCGTGCTTACGCAGTTTGCGGGGTAAAAAATCGCCCTTGCAGGCGATTTTTTGGGTTTTACGCGCGAAGCGCGACAAACTGCTAGCGCAGGCCAAAACGCTCCGAAAGTTCCTTGATGTGGCTGCCGATAAAGATGGCACCGTAACAGGTAAGAACCGCGCCGATGGTGATTCCCAGGGGAAGCAGGTATGAGGAGCTTTCCCGGACGGCAACTTTAATAAAATCCATGCCGAAAAACGAACTTGACAGGGAAAAAAGCAGGATAAGCCCCGTAACCACCCAGAATCGAAGGGATACGCCCTCCGTCTCATCGTAAATTCCGTCCGATTCTTCACCGGCGTCAAACATCGCCGGGTTTTCGGCCTCCAGCCGGGCCATGACGGCATCGGCAAAATCGGCGCCCGGGGGAAGAAAATCGTTCCGCAAGACATCCTGAACAAGATGAAAGCGTTCAAGTTCCTGGGCGCACTGGGGACAGAACAGGCAGTGCAGCCGGATTCGCAGACGCAACAGCAGGGGCGCGTCGCCCGTACCGGAAAATTCATACACCCTATCAAGTAAATCATCACATCTCATTCAATGCCCCCCTGGGCAATCCCTTTCAACTTCTCCCGAAGCAGCTTTTTTGCCCTGAACACATGGGATTTGATGGTATTCACCGGAAATCCCGTAATCAGCCCGATCTCCTGGTAGGAGCGGTCGTAAAAAAAATACATATCCACGCAAACCCGGTAGCGTTCGGGGAGTTCCCCTACCGCTTCCAGCACCGCGTCCCTGACGGTATCCCGGACCAGTTTCCGTTCCGGGGTATCGCCGTCTACAGCCATGTCCCCCTCCACCAGACTGTGGTACTCCTTCCGCCGGGTTATCTCGTTCACCGCTGTGTTATAGGCAATGCTGTAAAGCCAGGTTGAAAAACGGGAGCGGCCCTCAAAACGGGGCAGACTGCGGTAAACCTTGAGGAACACTTCCTGCACAAAGTCGGAAATATCCTCGTGGTTGTGGAAGAAACTCCGGCCCATATTGTACACCGCCTTTTGATGCCGGGTTACCAGGTAACGAAACAGCTCCCGCTCACCAGAGGCCACCCGGCCGGCAATGAACAGATCGTCCGCTTCTTCCGCCGCCCCATCCGGTGGAACACCACCGGTCATGGAACCTTGCGGCGGTGATTTATCCCATAGTAGATCAAAAGCCCCGCGCCAATAGCAAGGGGAATAAGCCCCCCCAGGAGTCCATAGGTTGAAGCCTGAACAACAAGCAAGAAAATGGTTAACGTAACCCCCACCGAACCAAGCAGCAGACCCGCCAGCAGGCTGAAGGAGAGGAGATCGAACCGGGGCGGGGCGTACTGACCGGCCTTGATAAGCAGGTCTTTATGCCGGTAGTTCCAAAGGAGGTAAAAAAAGATCACCACCGATCCCAGCACAATACCCACTATCGGAATAAGGGCAACAATTACCTCCGCAGCAGCCGATACCGGTGCCATGTTATCTCTCCTTTACTTTGACAAAAACAGCGTATAATGTCATTTTATACTATTATCGCCCATTTGTCCAGATTTCGCGGACACGATTGCCGGCGCTTCCCGGACCGAAAATCTGGCATCGACCCGTCATGTTTGGTAAAATCCCGCTATGAGTAATAAGGTATACACAGTGCACAACGAGATTCGGGAACAGCTTAACGCTATCGCCGCCGGGCGTATCATCATCCTTGACGGGGCTATGGGTTCCCTGATCCAGAGTTACCACCTTACGGAGGAGGACTTCCGGGGGGAACGTTTTGCCGGGCACCCGGTGAACCTCCTGGGGTGTAACGATCTCCTCTGTCTTACCAGGCCGGAACTGATTAGCCGTATCCACGAGGAGTACCTTGAAGCCGGGGCGGATATTACCAAGACCTGTAGTTTTAACGCCACCGCCGTCTCCCTGGAACATTTTGGCCTTGAAGGTTTTGCCTATGAAATAAGCCGGGCCGCGGCGGCCCTGGCCCGGAAGGCGGCGGACCGGTTTTCCGAACCCGCCAGACCCCGTTTTGTGGCCGGCAGCATGGGTCCTACGGCGAAAAGCGGGAGTCTTTCTCCCGACATCAACAACCCTGAAAAGCGGGCCATTACCTGGGACGAACTGGCCGCGGCCTACTACGACAACGCGCGGGGTCTTTTGGACGGCGGGGCAGATATTCTCCTTGTGGAAACGATCTTCGATACCCTCAACGCCAAAGCCGCGATCTTCGCCATCAACAAGCTGCTTGAGGAACGGCGCCTGGACATCCCGCTCATGCTCTCCGCCACCGTGGCAAGCGCCGCGCCGGGCGGGGGCCGTATCCTGGCCGGTCAAACCCTGGGGGCCTTTTGCGTCTCCGTGGCCCACGCCAGACCCTGGGCGCTGGGGCTTAACTGTTCCTTTGGAGCGGAGGCGCTTAAAAACAGCGTGGAAGAGCTGGGGGCCCTTTCCGCACGGTTTGGCGGCTCGTGGCTTATCAGCGCCCACCCCAACGCCGGACTGCCCAACCGGCTTGGCGCCTACGATGAAAGTCCCGAATCCATGACCTTGAAAATGGAGCCCTACTTTAAGGAGGGGCTGGTCAATATCGCCGGGGG
The DNA here is from genome assembly GCA_031258225.1 of Treponema sp. Classification (GTDB taxonomy): domain Bacteria; phylum Spirochaetota; class Spirochaetia; order Treponematales; family Breznakiellaceae; genus JAISFT01. The sequence continues at coordinate 2,638 of JAIRND010000095.1, forward strand.
CTGCTGCGGCACCACCCCCGCCCACATCGCCGCCCTGGCGGCAGCCGCGCGGCGCTACCCCCCCCGCGAAGCCGCCCGGCCCGCGCTTCCCGGTACCCGGCTGTCCAGCCTGGTAGACTTCACTATTGAAAAGGGCCCGTGCCTGATTGGGGAGAGGGCAAACGCGGGGGAAAACCGGAAATTCCTTGGATACCTTCACGAGGAAAACTACGACGACGCCCTGGCGGAGGCCGCCGCGATGATCGATAAGGGGGTTTCCATCATTGATGTCCGCGTGGATGACGCGTCCCTGGACGGCGAACGGGCCATGAGGAATTTCCTCAACTTTATCCCGCAGGATCCGGACCTTGCCAGGACCCCCCTCATGATCGACAGTTCCCGCTGGAGCGTTATCGAGGCGGGTCTTGCGTGTGTCCAGGGAAAGTGCCTGGTATACTCCATCAGCCTTATGGAAGGCCCGGACGAGTTCCTGCGCCGGGCCGGCAGTATCCGTTCCCGGGGCGCGGCGGCGGTAGTAACGCTGTTCGACGAGCGGGGTCCCGCGCCGGATTATGAGCGGAAAATTGAGGTGGCCGGCCGGTCCTGGTGGCTGCTCCGGGATTTGGATTTTCCGGCCCGGGATATTGTTGTTGATGCCGGCGCGCCTGAAGGGATCGTGGAACACGATCCCCGCGTCCCGGACTTTATCCGCGCCTGCGCCTGGATTCAGGACAACTGCGCGGGGGCCCGGGTATTGGGTGTACTGGGCGGCCTCTCAAAACCCGGCCCCGGTTTTGGGGGAACTGAACAGGTCCAAAAGGCCATAACCGGGGTGTTCCTCAAGCGCGCCGTCGACTCAGGCCTCACCCTGGCCGTTGTCAACCCCGCCTCCCTGATCCCCTGGGAGGATATCGACCCCACGCTGCGCGAAACGGTGGAAGACAGGTTCTTCAACGTGGCCCCCGCCTAAGCCGTGGGCCACGTTTAGGTCAGCGGGGAAGGAAAAAGGCCCCCAGGGCTTCCGCCACCAGGAGGTGGCCCCGTGCCGAGGGGTGATTCACGTGGGACAAAAGCCCCACAAGGTCTTCGTTTTTGTGTACCTGTTCGCGGTAGACCGCGAAGCTGTCGGCCAGGCCCACAGCATAGCTGCCCGCCAGGGAGCGTATCTGCGCGGCGTGGTCCTCAAGCTGTTTCCAGTTTTCGTCCCTGGTAAAATAGGAACGGTCCCAGGTCGGGGTAAGAAGAATAACCTTGCAGCCCTGTCCAAGGGCTGCCTCGATCATGGACCGCCAGGCTTTTTCCGCCTCCGCAAGTCCGGCCCCGCGGTCGTTTAATCCGTAATCCACCGTAACCAGATCCGGTTTGTGGCAGAGTACATCCTTCCCGAAGCGGGCCGCCCCGGCGGGTGAGGCTTCACCCCCAATGGCCGTAACAATAACATTGACCACCGCAAAGGGAAAACGCTCCGTGATAATACGGTGAAGCTGGGCCGGATACGATTCCCTGGTGTTGACATAGGGGGTAGCAAAATACCCCGCCGGAACACTGTGGCCGTGGCACACAATGTTTACCGTTCTGTTGCCGGGCCACTTTACGGCCATCGCGTCAAGGATGGTGTCAAGGTAATGAATGGGATCGGCAATCATAGCAACTCCATTAGTCCGGGCGGCGCTGTGTGCCCCGCCCGGACTGTGCTTCAAGACGGTGTGGAAACCTTACCTGGTCTGTCTCCACTCGTCAATCTGGCGCTGGGCTTCGGCGATGATCCGGTCAAAGCCGTTGGCCTTAAGTTCCGCGATGGCCTGGGGGACCATTACGTCGGGGTCCGCCGCGCCGGTGAACAGTTCCGCTTGAAAGCGGTCCCATATCGTATAACAGTTGGAATATTCGTTCTGTACCGGCGTCCGGTCAAAGGCAAAGCCGAAGATGGTCGAAATCTTCGCCTGTTCGTTGAGCTGCCGTACCTCGTCCCAGGGGTTGGGGATACCATCCTGGGTGGACATGATGAAGAAGGTGGCCTGCTGATAGGCCGACATGCTCCAACTGGTGGTAAGTTTACGGATGGTGGTAGGGGTAACGTACTCAAAGTCCTGCCCTTCAATACCGTAGGCCAGCATGTCCCGCAGTTTCCGGTCCGTGTTGGCCAGTTCCAGGAATTTAAGACCGGCTTCCACGTTCCGGGAATTGGCGCTCATGGCGTTGTAGGCCAGGATCGTCTCGGTGGTGTACACCGGTCCGTATTCCAGGTTGGACACGGCGTGTTCCCAGCCCTGGTTAATGGCCCAGGTATCGTCCCAGGCAAGGCTCCACCCCTGTCCCATAGCTATGGCCGGATTTTTGGGAGACTCGGTAAGCACCGGCGCGTCGGGGTTGATGATCCCGTCCCGGTACCAGCGGTTGAAGTACCGGAGGTATTCCACAAATTCGGGGTCCTCAAGCATGTTCACCACCCTGGCGTTGGGGTCGGAAAATTTGACGCCGATAATACTCATACCAAACGACTGATCGTAATCCAGCATGTACAGGAAACGACCGTTAGGCTCGCCCTTGGCCGCGTGAATCGGGTAGAACCGGGCGCCTTCCCCGGCCTTGATGGTCCGCAGGGCCTTGTCGTAATCGGCTATGGTTTCTATGCTGTTAACATTGATGTTGTACTTCCGGACCAGCGCCTCGTTCCACATGGCGTAGTGGGCGGCGGCGGAATCCTTGTAGGTGGGGACCGCGTAAACCCGGCTCTTGACTTTGAAGCCGTCCCACAGGGCCTGGGGGATAATCTGGGTAAGGCCGGGGTACTTGGGCAGCAGGTCGGTAATGTCCGCGTAAACACCCCGGCGGACATGGTCATAATAATTGGGGCCCAGGAGGGACCACATGTCCCAGTATTCCCCGGAGTTTATCATCGTAGTCTGCCGGTCAAGGGAATCGCCCCAGCCAAACCACTTAAACTCCACCTTTACACCGATTTTCGATTCGGTATAATCGTTGATCACCTTCTGCCCTTCAGCCAGATTGGGCGGCGGATCGCCGATAAGCCACCACTCAAACGTCGGGACAGCGGCCGCGCCGGTTCCCCCCTGTTTATTCCCACAGCCATAAAATGTTGTAGTCAGACCCATTATCACTACCGCTACAACCAGAATTCGGTTTTTCATCCCAAATTCCCCCTTAAAAAAAGATTAACGTTAATCGAATCTCCGGTTCCGGCAGGCGGATAACATCTGTCTGGCGGACCGGGCAGGGGTTTAACCTTGCGGTTTAACCTTGCGGTTTAACCCTTTACCGATCCGATTGTAAGACCCGAAACAAAGTAACGCTGGAAAAACGGATAGGCACAGGCGATGGGCAGAACGATAATTACCACTACCGCCATCCGCGCCGCTTCCTGGGGTATCCGCGCCAGTTGCTCAGCGTAATTTACCCCCAGCATGGGGGCCAGTTTTGCCAACTGCTGAATATCCGCGAGGATCTTGTTAAGCAGGGCCTGGAGGGTGTACAGGTTCCGGTCATCCAGGTACAGCATGGCCTGAAACCAGTCGTTCCAATACCCAAAACTCATAAACAGCCCGATGGTGGCAATGACCGGCAGCGACAGGGGCAGGATAATGCGAAAGAAAATAAGAAACTGGCTTGCCCCGTCGATCTTTGCCGATTCGATTACCGAGTCGGGAATATTGGTGCGGAAAAAAGTCCGGCAGATAATAACGTTGAAGGAAGAAACGCTCAGGGGCAGGATCAACACCCACAGGGTATTTTTAAGGCGCAGCAGTTGACTTATGACGAAGTACGAAGCCACCAGGCCGCCGCCAAATACCATGGGAATGAAGACCAGCCAGGTGTAGAACTTCTTTAGCTTATACTCGGGCCGGGAAAGGGCGTAACCCATTGTGGTATTAAGGGTGATCCCAATCAGGGTTCCCAGCACCGTTACCAAAACCGACATGCCCAGGGCGCGCAGAATAAGGATACGCTGTTCGATAAGGTAATTGTACCCTTCAAAAGAAATTTCGCGCGGTATCAACTGGTAGCCATATTCGTAGATGGCGCTTTCCGGGGAAAGGGAAATTGAGAGGACCAGCAGGAAGGGGATAATGCACATCAGCGAAAAACCAAGAAGGATAATATGAAAAATGACATTTGTTACCGGATTTATCTGCGTGAACCGCACTATACCGCTTTTCCGGCCGGCATGCCGGATAACAGTTTTATTTTCTTGTCTGTCTCCCATGGATCCTCCCTGCTAGATCATCGCCAGATCGGTATCAATTTTATTGACAATCCAGTTCGCCGTCAGAATCAGAATACAGCTTAACACTGACTGCAAGAACGCCGCGGCGGAGGCCATGCCGATAGTTGATTTCTGTAACTGCTGATACACGTACACATCAATCGTGTAAACCACATCAAAAATGGCCCCCGAATTGCGGGGTACCTGGAAGAAAAGCCCAAAGTCGGAACGGAACAGGCCCCCCACCGCGATGATCAGCATAAGTACGATGAGCCGCTTGAGCAGGGGCAGGGTGATGTACCAGATCTGCTGCAGCTTGGTGGCCCCGTCGATGATCGCCGCCTCAAAGACCGATTTGTCCATCGCGGTAATGGCGGCCAGGTAGAGGATCATCCCGTTGCCAAGCCCCTTCCACTGGCTGATAAATACCAGGAAGGGGGGCCAGAACCCCCGTTCCCTGTACCAGAACATCCGCTCAAGGCCCAGCTTGACCATAATGTCGTTCACTATTCCCATATCGTAGCTTAAAAAACCCAAAACCAGGGCGGAAACCACCACCCAGGAGAGAAAATAGGGGAAAAACATAAGGGTCTGGTACAGTTTCGCCATGCCCTTCTGCCGCAGTTCACTGACAATCAGGGCAAAAATAACGGGGAGGATAATGCCGCAGACAATCAACACCGCGCTGTACAGCAGGGTATTACGGATGATAAACCAAATATCGCTGCCGCTGAACAAAAACTTGAAGTTGTCCAGGCCCACCCAGGGGCTGGTAATAAGGCTGTTCAGAAAACCGCCGTTAATTCGATAATTGATAAACGCGATAAAGATTCCAAACATGGGCAGGTAACAAAACAGAACGTACCAGATTACCGTGGGCAGGGTAAGAATGGTTATATGGGTGTCGTCTCTGGTCCAGGGTTTCTTTTTCACCCCGCCGGCCTGATGCCGGTGATTTTTTCCGCCCTTTTCGGGAACAATGCTAATAAACGAACTTGGACTAGCCACTTATTCTGACGTTTCCTTTGCCATTAAATTTTCAACGGTTAAACCAATCCCAAAAATCTGTCCGCTTTTGGAATCAGTCATACTTTACAATAAGCCCTCACTACAAATCTGTCAAGAAAATTTTTGTGTAAATTTTCAACCTGCTCCGGCTCCGCCGCAACGCGCTTACTTGACAAGATAATTTTCCTGCCCTACGCTTAGTCAATGAATACTACACCCGTTCTTCCTGTCTGGGAAAATCCTGAGATACAGTCCTATAACCGTCTGCCCATGCGCAGTCCCCTTCTGCCCTTCTCCTCGCCGGGGGAGGCCCTTGCCGATGCCGTGGCGGGGCCCGAATTCCCCGCGCCGGAAAAGAACCCCAACTTTTTCAGCCTGGACGGTGTGTGGACCTTCAATCTGCTGGACAACCCCGCCGCCGACTACCGGGAAGAAGCCCCCGTGGACGAAGACTGTTACGCCGGTTTCAGGGTTCCCGCCTGGGCCCGGCCATCGTTTACGCCCGCAAAAAACGGCGGCCTTGCCGATGGCAAAACCGGCGGTAACTGGGGGGACATCACGGTACCCGGCACCTGGACGCGGCAGGGCTACGACAAGCCCCACTACACCAATGTGGAGATGCCATTTAAGGCCCTTCCCCCCAGGGCCCCGGAACACAACCCTACGGGCCTCTACCGCCGTACCTTTACCCTGCCGTCCGGCTGGAAAGAACGGCGGACGATCCTGCACATAGGTTCGGCGGAAAGCTGTTTCCTTATCTACATCAACGGGACCTTCGCCGGCGCGGGCAAGGATACCAGACTCCCCTCCGAATACGATATCAGCCCCTTCGTGCGGGAGGGCGAGAATCTTATCTGCGTCAAAGTGGTGCGGTATTCGGACGCAAGCTATGTGGAAGATCAGGATCAGTGGTGGTACGGCGGGATTCACCGGAGCGTGTTCCTCTATTCCACCGGAGAAAGCTACATAAAAGATGTCAGGGCCCACCCCGGTTCCTACGATAAAACCCAGGGGAAGCTCAACCTTGCCGTAACCCTGGGCGGGCAGGGGGCCTTCACCATCGACTACGCGGTGTACCCCTTTGCGCTTCCCGAAAGCCGCGCCGCCGCGGAAAATTTCGCGGAACGGCTTGTGAACGAAGGCCCTCTGGCCGCCGGGCGCCTGGAATTTACGCCCGACTACCCGCGGAACGCCGGTTGTGCCCACGCCGAACTTACCGTGCCCCATCCAAAGATCTGGTCCCACGAGGCGCCCAATCTCTACATCCTGCGGGTAAGCCTGAGCCGGGACGGCAGGCATATCGAAAGCACGGCTTTTCTTACGGGCTTCCGTACCGTAAAAATCGCGAACCGGGAACTCCTTATCAACGGTAAAATGGTCTACATCAAGGGCGCCAACCGCCACGAGCACGACGAAAAGACCGGCAAGACCCTGTCCACCGCCGCCATGAAGAAAGATATTGTCCTCCTCAAGACCCACAACTTCAACGCGGTCAGGACCTGCCATTACCCCGACGACGAGCGATGGTACGATCTCTGCGACCGTTACGGCATCTACCTTGTGGACGAGGCCAACGTGGAGAGCCACGCCTTCTACAGCCAGCTCTGCTGGGAACAGACATGGAGCTATGCCTTTGCGGCCCGCATACAGCGCATGGTCGAGCGCGACAAGAACCACCCCTCCATCATCATCTGGTCCCTTGGGAACGAAAGCGGCAGCGGCGATAACCACGCCATGATGACCGCCTGGATACACCGCATCGATCCCTCGCGGCCCGTAAACTACGAGGGCGCCATCAGCGGCGGAAATCTTGATATACTGAACGGCGGCAGGGAAATCACCGACATTGTCAGCCCCATGTACCCCCAGATTGAAGTGATCACCGACTTTGTAACATACCGGCAGGATGACCGGCCCCTTATCATGATCGAGTACTCCCACGCCATGGGAAACTCCAACGGCAGTCTGGCGGATTACTGGAAGGCCATCGAAAGCCGCCACGGCCTTCAGGGGGGCTTTATCTGGGAATGGATCGATCACGGCCTTGAGGCGTTCACGCCGGAGGGGGTCAAATACTGGAAATACGGCGGCGATTTTGGCGATGAACCTTCGGACAGGGACTTTATCGTGGACGGTCTTATCCTGCCCGACCAGGGCCTTAAACCCGGCATGACCGAGTGCCGCCAGGTTCAGTCCCCGCTGCGCCTTACAAATGTCAGCGGAAAACCCTGGACCTTTACTGTGGAGAACCGCCAGGATTTTACCGGCATGGAGGGCTATACCCTTGAATGGAAACTGCTGCGGGACGATGCCGGGCAGGGCGCGGAAACCGTTCTGGCCCGCGGAAGGGCGGCCCTGCCGGATATAAAGCCCGGTGAATCCGCGGAACTTGCGCTAACGCCGCCGGAAGGTTTCAACCTGCAGTCCCTGGACGGCACGGTGTACCTTCACTTCGATTTTAAGTTGAAGAACGATACCCCCTGGGCAAAGGCCGGCCACGTGGTGGGTCAGGCCGAACGTATACTCAAGGAGACCCCCCAGGCCCTTTCCTTAGCGGTCCCGGGGCTCCTTTCCGCCGAAGCCGCCCCCCTGGCGGGGAAACTGGCGGCGGCTTTCAGGCCCTCTCTTTTCAGGGTACCCACCCAGAACGACGGCCTTAAAACCGCCCTCCCCATGAGGGGCGACCCCGCCAGGGAGTTCTACTACAAGGGAAAGGCCATGTTCATCTGGCTGGACTACGATCTGCTCCATCTGCGAACCGTGGATGAAAAGACCGAATCGATAACCTGGGAAGGCTGGACCGCGTCCCGCTACACGGCTGCCCTGCTTGCCGGGAAGAACGCCCTGGCGGATTACCGGGATGCCAAACTCGGCGTTTACACCGCCGTACTGGTACCGGGCGATCCCGCCGCCGGAAGGCCCTTTATTCTGGATGTTACGTTTGACCTTGATCCCACCCTGCCGGAGCTGCCAAAGATCGGCCTTACCGCGCCGGTAAGCGCCGCCTACGACACGATCTCCTGGTTCGGCGCCGGTCCGGATGAATCCTACCCCGACCGCCTTGCGGCGGCTTTTCTGGGCCGTTACCAGCATACCGTTGCCGAACTGGAAACCCCCTACGTTATGCCCCAGGAGAACGGGAACCGGAGTTTTGTGCGGAACCTGAGCATGCTGACCAGCTCACCGGAGGCGGGGAAGCCGAAGGCCCTTAGAATCTGGTGCGATACACCGCTGAACATGAGCGTCCTGCGTTATACCCAGGAGAACATGCTCAACGCTCCGCACACCTGCGATTTGGTGGACACAACAAAGGGCCCCAACGGCTACGTTACGCTGAACCTTGACCTTGCCCAGCGGGGCGTGGGTACGGCCACCTGTGGTCCGGACACCAGACAGGAATACCGTGTACGCCCCGGCCTGTACCGGGCGCGGCTGTATATCGGGGGGGTATAACCAGGTTAACGGTTAACGGCCATCAGCCGGACCGCCAGGGCGGCGGAACTCTTCAGGTCCGCCACCGTTTCCTGCTTCAACACCGTCAGCCGGAAGATGGCCGACTCGATGAGCGGGTACAAAAGGTCATCGGCGGCCTTTACGTTCATCGGTACGATCTCACCGGCCTTGATGCCGTCGATCACCATTGAGGCCAGAATATGCCGCAGCCTTAACGTGCGGCGGCGGACGCGGTAATTGGGATCCCCGTTTGCCCCGGAAAGGTGGAGCAGGTAATCCAAAATCACCGTGAGCAGATGGCGGTTCTTCTCCAGCAGGTCGATGATCCGGGAAAGAACCCGGACGATCTTGTCCACCATGCTCAGGCCGGCATCGGCGCGGACCCTGGCCAGGTCCGCTTCAACCGTAAGCAGGAGTTGTTTGATGCTGTAGTTGAATATCTCCTTCTTGTTTTTGAAGTAGATGTACAGGGTGGTCCGGGTTATACCGCAGCGGTCGGCGATCTTCTGGAATGTCGCGTCCTCAAAGCCCTCGTCGACAAACACGTCCAGGGCCCTTTTCAAGATATCTCTCCGCCTTTTCTCATGCTCTACAACTATGGACATGTCCCACCCCCCTGTAAATTTCCATACTGAAAAAAATACGAGTGTACCGCGCCGTTGGTTATCTCCCGGCACGAGTCCGCGGGCCGCCCAAAGAACGATTCAAAACCCGGATGATCGGTGATCACGGCCAGCTTCCAGCCGGGAAACCCCCGTTTTAGGGCGCTCATGGCGGCGTAACAGGCCTCCGCGTCCCCCGGTTCTCCCAAACGCCTGCCGTAGGGCGGATTGGTGATAATAAAACCGCCGGCGTCATCGAAGGGAGAACGGGCCTCTTCCATCGGAAGGCAGCGCAGTTCCGGCAATTCCGGCAGCTCCGGCAATTCCGGCACCTCCCGGGATGAACCGTCCCGGTCCGCGGGCCCGCCCAACCTGCCCAGGGCCAGATCCCGGACCCGCCTCATCGTGGAGGCCGCCAGCGCAAGGGCCTGGGGGTCCCGGTCGCTGCCGCCAATCCGGATAGTATGCTCAAAATTCACCCGTTCCAATAACCCGGCGCGAACCGACTCCGAAAGAACCGGGTCCGCTATCAGAAGATCGTCCAGGGCAAAGCGCCGTCCCAGGCCCGGAGCCGCGTCCCAGGCGTAAAGCAGGGCCTCCGCCAGTATGGTCCCGGCGCCGCAGAAGGGATCGTACAGGGGAAACCTGCGCCGCCACAAGGACAACTGGAGCAGGGCGGCCGCGGTGGTTTCCCGCAGGGGGGCAATCCCGCCCTGTAAACGGTAACCCCGCTTAAAAAGTGGCTCCCCGCTCAGGTCAAGGAGAAGCGATACCTGATCCTTTTCAACATAGACCCGCAGATTCGCCGTCTTTTCCCCGCCGGGAAGCCGGTTTATGCCGTAAGCGGTACAGAGCCGTTCCGCCGCCGCCTTGTGGACCACCGCCTGAATACTCGTCTCCGCTTTAAGGACCGAACGGCTGCTCCGTACCTTCTCAACCACCAGGCCCATAGTCCGGGGAATCCACTCCTCCCAGGCCGCCAAACGGGTCCCTTCAAACAGGGCGTCAAAATCCGCCGCGGGGAAGCGCCCGGCTTCCAGCAGGACCCGGTCCGCGGCCCGCAGAGCCATAAGGGCCCGGTACAGACCCTCCAGTTCCACGCGAAACCGGACCCTGCCAAAGCCCGATTCCATTACGGCGGCCCCAAGCATTCGCAGTTCCCGCGAAACAACCTTTTCCGCCCCTACGGCGCACAGGGCCGCCGCGTGGAAGACCGTCTCCCCCGCCTTTGTCCTTCTTTTCGTTTTCACAAAGACAGTATAACACAAAATGTTGATCTGCCGTGGAAGAATCAGAGGGGGCGGAGGCCGCGGAAGGGCAAAAAAAAATCGAAAAATTTGAAAATTCGCGCTTGACACATGATGCCCGCCGTGGTAGACTGATACCTGTTATCTGTTTTCGGGGAGAAATTCAGACACGCGAGAGGTGAGGCGGATTGGACGAATTGATAGAGCATACTTCTTATAAATACTA
>JAIRND010000212.1 GCA_031258225.1 Treponema sp.
CTTGACATACCGGTTGCCTCATACACGATGGTTACACCGCCGTGTCCCAAGACTTGAGCCTCCACTGCCGCCCAGATACGCCTGCCACGCTCGTCCAGATGGTTTTGCATAGCGTCCCATTTCAGCCGCAAGGTTTCCACTACGGCTTCATTGTCTAAGTTTTCCCCTCTCATGCGGTTATCATACCATGTTTCTGAAATCGTGTGTAGTCATTATTTTTGGGAGAGCCCTAAGGGAAGAGGATGTGGTTACTGGGGAGATACGGGAAGAGAGGATAGAGTACGACAAGCGGCATCTACCGGTGAAGGCGCGGGACGGGGCCGGGAACGTAACGGAGTACGGGTACCGTGAAGACGGGGAACTGATGGAGATGAGGCTGTGGGAAGAACAACGAGTTAGTAAGCGTGGAAGACAATAGCCGGCGGCTTAAGGTAGAGTACGGGCACGATGAAAGCGGGCGAGAGGGGTACCTGTACGATGAAGCGGGGAGGCGATACGGCGCTTTGGCGGCGGTGCCCGGCCCCTTGGCCGCGCGGCACGTGCGTGCGTGCGTGTTGACTAACCATGGCGGTATCGCGTAAAGTATCGCTCGAATGTTAGCCTGGGCTAATAAATAATCTGATGGAGGCTTTTCCGCGCGAACCGGGTTGCGGGATCGGCTCAAAACGGAGAAAAACATGGAAAAGAACGTAAAAAAGGAGAACATCCCGTGGCCCCTGCTTGTGGTACTGCTTGTGCTGCTCACGGTGTTGAGTTCCGGCAAAAAGTCCGCGCCCAATTTGGCGGAACAGGGCGGCGGGACGGCCTATCCCCTTGTTGTGGCCAACTATTCCCCCGCCGAAAAGTACGGTGAACCCTGGTCCGGCCGGACGCAGACCTTCGAGGGGCCGCCCTCACGCGCCGTGGTAACAACGCAGACGGTGGCGGAACTCCTGCTGCGCCTTGGGCTTGCGGACAGAATCGCCGGGGTCTGCGGCGTGTTTGACGCGGTAACGGAGGGTCTGGAGGATGAGTTCGCCAAGCTGAACATCATTACCACCAGCTACGCCAGTAAGGAACTGGTGGTAGGGGCGAATCCCGATGTGGTGATTGGCCGCGGCGGGCTGTTCGCCGACGCGGATTGGGGCTGCGGGACCGTTGACGACCTCAACGATATGGGCATAAAAACCTTTGTACTTAACGCCTCCCGCCCGGACGCGACGATTGACGATCTCTACCGGGACATCGAGGAACTTGGCGCGATATTCGATGTGCGCGAAAACGCCACGGCCTTTATAGCCGAGACCAAGGCGGAATTCGCCGCGGTAACCGCGAAACTGGCGGATAAGCCCGCGAAAACCTACGGCTGGCTGTGGGGCGGCGAAAACGGCGGCGTTATCATTTACGCGGCGGGCAGCGAACATTTCTTGAACAGCACCCTGGAGCGGATTAACCTGGTTAACGCCTTTGCCGGTGTCTCCGGCGACGTAAGTTTGGAACAGGTGGTACTGGCAAACCCCGACATACTGATATACACCGTTGATGACGCGCCCTTCTTTGAAGAACTGTACGCGAACGAGGCCCTGCAGAGTGTGAACGCCATTAAGAACAGGGAGATCTATGTGGTTACATACAACGATTTCTGGGGCTACGGGTACCAGATATTCACCGGCATGGAGAAACTTGCCGGGGAAGTTTTTGGGGACTAAGGCGTGCGCGGCGCGGGCCTCCCCCGGACTGTCTTTGGCGGCCTGTTCGCCCTGCTCCTGACCGGTCTGGCGTTGTCAATCGGGGTTTCCGTGTCGATGGGGCAGGTGGCGGTGCCCTTGTCCGACACCTTTGCCATACTGGCGAACAAGCTTTTCGGCTTTTCCGGCGGGGAAAGTTACCAGACCTACATCAATGTTATCTGGTTGATACGCTTCCCCCGCGCACTGCTGGCCTGCGTTACCGGCGCGGGGCTGGCCATGTGCGGGACGGCCATGCAGGCCGCCGTACAGAACCCCCTGGCCGACCCCTACATCCTCGGCGTATCCTCCGGGGCCTCGCTCGGGGCTACCTTCGCCATTCTGATTGGCTGGGGCGCGTCGGGGATCCTGGCGCGGACCGGTGTGGCGTTTTGGGCGTTTTTAGGGGCTTTTGGGGCCTCCATGCTTGTCATGGCCATTGCCGGGATGGGGGGTAAACCGTCATCGGTAAAACTTATCCTGGCGGGGGTGATCATCAACGCCCTCTGCGGCGCTATAACGAATTTCATCGTCTATACGGCAAATGATGCCCAGGGCATACGTAACGTGGCCTTTTGGTCCATGGGGAGTCTGGCTTCGGCTAACTGGAAGGCCCTGCCCCTGGTTACCGTTGTTACCGTGCTGTCCGCCGCCTTCTTCCTTACCCAGACGCGGATTCTGAACACGATGCTGCTGGGCGATGAAGCCGCCATAACACTCGGTGTTAACCTGACGCTGTACCGGCGGCTTTACCTGCTTGTTACGGCCCTTGCCACGGGACTCCTCGTGTCCAGTTGCGGGATGATAGGTTTTGTGGGACTCATCGTTCCCCACATCGTGCGGGGCGTTGTCGGCTCCGACCACAAGCGGCTCTTGCCCCTGGCCATACTCTGCGGGGCCTTGTTCCTTGTGTGGGCGGATATTGTTGCCAGGACCAGTGTACGGGGGAGTGAATTGCCCATCGGTATTGTTACCGCCCTCGCGGGGGCGCCCCTCTTTATGTACATGGTGGTGTGGCGCGGTTACGGTTTTGGGGGACGGTGATGGTACTCAGCGCCGAGCACATGCAGGTAAACATCGGGGACGCCCATATTGTGAACGATGTCTCCGTCCGCCTTGAGAAGGGCAGCTTTGTCGGCCTTATCGGCCCCAACGGCTGCGGGAAATCGACCTTGCTCAAGAGCATCTACAAGGTACTCAAACCCAGGAGCGGGCGGGTCTTTCTTGACGATATCGATGTGCTGAGCTCATCACCCCGGCAGGTAGCCAAACTGCTGGGTGTGGTGGGGCAGTTCAACGACATGAATTTTGATTTTACCGTGGCGGAGATGGTCCTGATGGGCCGCACCCCCCACAAGAAACTTATGGAATCGGACAATGCCGGGGATTACCAGATCATGGAGGAGGCTCTGGCGCGGGTGGATATGCTGGAGTACGCCGGCCGGAAATTCCTGTCCCTTTCCGGCGGGGAGCGGCAGCGGGTAATCCTTGCCCGGACCATCGCGCAAAGGCCGGAGGTGATGATCCTTGACGAACCTACCAATCACCTCGACATCAAATACCAGCTTCAGGTGCTGTCTGTCGTCAAGGAACTCGGTATCGGCACCCTTGCCGCGCTGCACGACCTTGTCCTGGTGTCGGAATACTGTGATTACCTGTACATCATGTCCCGGGGCCGGATTGTCGCGTCGGGGGCGCCCCGGGAAGTGCTGACCAAGGAACTGATCGAGGAAGTCTACGATGTGGCCTGCGAAGTCTACACCAACCCGGTAACGGGTAAGATCGGGATCAGCTATACGCCCAGGGTCAGCGCCACGTGTTGACGCAAGCCCGGTTTCCGCCTATACTAGGTGTATAAAATTATTGACTATGGGGGTTTGTATGAAAGTCGCGATTAACGGGTTCGGGCGTATCGGCCGCTTGGTGTTTCAGTCTATCGTGGGACAGAACCTGCTGGGAAAAGACAAGATCGATGTGGTTGCGGTTACCGATATTTCTACCGATGCCAAATATTTTGCCTATCAGCTCAAGTACGATTCGACTCAGGGCAAATTGCAGGCCAGGATTGAGACGAAAAAGAGCCAGGGCGCCGCGGAAGACGATATTTTGGTGGTGAACGGCCACGAGGTCCGGTGCGTCATGGCGGAAAAAGAGCTGAAAAACCTCCCCTGGGGCAAACTTGGGGTTGACTACGTAATCGAATCCACCGGCCTTTTCACCGATGATAAAGCCTTTGGGCACCTGGAAGCCGGGGCCAAAAAGGTCATCATCTCCGCCCCCGCCAAGGGGAAGGAGAAGAAGATCCCCACCTTTGTGATGGGGGTGAACAACGAAAAGTACGATCCCGCCGCCGATCACGTTATTTCCAATGCCAGTTGTACCACCAACTGCCTGGCGCCCATCGTGTACGTACTGCTTAAAGAGGGAATCGGTATTGAAACCGGCCTTATGACCACCATCCACTCCTACACCGCCACCCAGAAGACCGTGGACGGGCCCTCCAAAAAGGACTGGCGGGGCGGCCGGGCCGCGGCGGTGAACATCATCCCCTCCACCACCGGCGCGGCCAAGGCGGTGGGCGAGGTACTGCCGGAAACCAAGGGTAAACTTACCGGCATGAGCTTCCGGGTTCCCACCCCCACCGGTTCCGTTGTGGACCTGACCTTCCGCTCCGTCAAAGATACCTCCATCGAGGAGATCAACGCCGCCTTCAAGAAGGCTTCGGAGAGCTACCTCAAGGGGGTGCTGGAGTTCCAGGCCGACGAGATCGTCTCCACCGACATCATTCACAACACAAACACCTCGATCTACGACAGCCTTGCCACCCTGCAGAACAACCTGCCCGGGGAGAAGCGGTTCTTCAAGGTGGTGTCCTGGTACGATAACGAGTGGGGCTATTCCAACAAGATCGTGGACCTGCTCAAGTACATCGACAGCAAGAAATAAGGCGGGGAATTCCACGGCTATGGGGTCCGCGGATTTCACGGATAGACACGGGCGGGATGACAACAGAATCGAGCCGTGGAGTCTGTGTAATCGGCGGACCTTTCTTTTTTGGTAATCAGGGCGGCGCTGCCGCCGCCTGAGAGCAGCCTGTTGTATAGGAGTTATCATGATCAAGACCGTTAAATCCGTTGACCTGAAGGGCAAGCGGATCATCATGCGGGTGGATTTCAACGTCCCGATGAAGGACGGGGTAGTGCAGGACGATACCCGCATCGTGGCGGCTATCCCCACCATCACGTATATTCTGGAGCGGGGGGTAAAGACCCTTACCCTGATGTCCCACCTGGGAGACCCCTCCAAAGACGCCGCCAAGGCCAGGGAAAAGGCGGAAAAGGACGGCAAAAGTTTTGACGAGGCCGTCTACATCAAGGGCAAGCACCGCATGGCCCCGGTGGCGGAGTACCTGGCAAAAAAACTTGGGAAACCCGTGGTCTTTGCCGGGGAGGACGGGTGTTACGGCAAAAAGGCCTTTATCGACGGCCAGCCGGCGGGAACCGTCGTCATGCTGGAAAATACGCGCTTCCACAAGGAGGAGACCGCCAAAGACGGGGCGGAACGGGATAAGCTGGCAAAAGAGCTGGCCTCCTACGGGGATATCTTTGTGAACGATGCCTTTGGCACCGCCCACCGGGACCACGCCTCCACGGCCAGCATCGCCAAGTTCGTCCCCGTGTCGGTGGCCGGCTTCCTCATGGAAAAAGAGGTGAACTACCTGGAGCCCATTGTTACCAATCCTCAAAAACCCCTGGTGGCGATCATCGGCGGGGCCAAGGTAAGTTCCAAAATCGCCGTTCTGGAAAGCCTGTTGAAGACCTCCGGCGCCCTTGTAATCGGCGGCGGCATGGCCTACACCTTTCTTAAAGCCCAGGGGCATAAAATCGGCAAGTCCCTTGTGGAAGACGACCAGATCGACACCGCTAAAAAGATCCTGGACACCGCCGCAGCCTTAAAGGTGCGGATCGTCCTCCCCGTGGATCAGGTGGGGGCGGATAAGTTCGACGCCGCCGCGGTTCCGGTCCCGGTGGACGGCCAGGACCTTCCCGATACCCTCATGGGCCTTGACGTGGGTCCCAAAACCATCGCCGGCTATAAGGAGGTCCTTTCCGGGGCCAAAACGATAGTCTGGAACGGCCCCGTAGGGGTCTTTGAGTTCGACGCCTTTGCCAGGGGCACGGAAGCGGTGGCCCGGTTGGTGGCGGAGACCACCGCCAAAGGAACCATCACGGTGGTGGGCGGCGGCGATTCGGTGGCCGCGGTGAACAAATTCAACCTGGCGGGCAAGATGAGCCATGTTTCCACAGGCGGCGGGGCCTCCCTGGAACTGCTGGAGGGGAAGAAACTTCCCGGCATCGAAGTGTGCCGCGGGTAAGGAGCAGGTATGAGCGATAGACCCTATTACATTGCCGGAAACTGGAAGATGCACAAAACCCGTGCCGAGGCGGCGGAGCTTGCCAAAGCCCTGGCAGCCCAACTCAAGGACGGGAAGCACAGGTACCTGGTGGCCCCCAGCTTTACCCTGCTGGAAACCGTGGCCCCCATCGTCAAGGGGACCAATATCCGCCTGGGAGCCCAGAACTGCGCCGCCGAGGAGCAGGGGGCCCATACCGGGGAGGTTTCGGTATCGCAGCTTAAGGACCTGGGAGTCCAAACCGTGATCCTGGGCCACAGTGAGCGGCGCCACCTCTACCACGAGGACGACGCCCTTATCAACAAAAAACTCAGGCTGGCCCTGAAACACGGCTTTGAGGTGATCCTCTGCGTTGGGGAACTTCTTGAGGAACGGGAAGCCGGCAAGGCGGAACTGGTCTGCGAGACCCAAACGGTGAAGGGCCTTGAGGGGGTAAGTCCTTCGGACCTGGAACGGATCGTTATCGCCTACGAGCCGGTCTGGGCCATCGGTACCGGAAAAACCGCCACCCCGGAAGACGCCGACGCCATCCACGCCTTTGTCCGCGTGGTGCTGGCCCGGCTCTACGGCCAGGCCGCCGCGGACAGGATCATCATCCAGTACGGCGGATCGGTAAAGCCGGAAAACGCCGCCCAACTGATGGCAAAGGAAAACATCGACGGCGCCCTTGTGGGCGGCGCGGCGCTTAAAGCCGACACCTTTGTACCGATTGCGAAATTTGGTTAATGAGGCGGAAAGGCGCACGGCGCCTTAGCACGATGGCCGCGGCGCGCATACGAAAAAAGATATACGACAACATTGGGGTGATTCTTTTTTCCATCGCCGCGGTCCTTGTGTTGGTTATTTCGGTCTACACTGTTTTTTTTATCCGTTCCGTTTCATCCTACCTGGGCGATATATTTACCGAACGGCTCATGGTGATAAGTCTGAGCCTGGCCCGCCAGGCCGATCCGGCGGAACTGGAGGAACTTAGAACCGCCGCGGACATGGAAAAGCCCCTGTTCCAGGAACTCCGCCGCCGGCTCAAGAGCTTTGCCGGGGAACACCAGGTCCTCTACGCCTACTATTTCCGTGTTGATGAGGCGGAGGGCCTTATTCATTATATCGTTGACAACGACGATGACCCCGCGACGATTGTAAATTTGGGCACCGGTCCCGAACCCATTGAGGAGGAGGAAATATACCTGGTCCTTGGGGAAAAACGGGCCTTTGTTACCAATCCCGGGGACTACATAACCGGGTGGCCGGATATTATCTCCGCCTATGCCCCCATTTTTGATGCCGGGGGGAACGTTACCGCTCTTGCCGGTGTGGACGTTTCCGATCAGCGCCTCCTTGGCATACAGAAACGCGGCGCGTTTTTTTCAAATTTCCTGATCCTGTCCATGATCTTTGTCATTGTTACGGGGTTCGGCAGTATCGTTGTCCTGAGACGAAAGGAACTGCTCCTCTCCCTGCGGGAAAAGGAACGGAACATGGCCCTGCACGAGGCAAAACGGGCAAGCCAGGCCAAAAGCGATTTTCTTGCCAATATGAGCCACGAGATGCGGACCCCCATGAACGCCATCATCGGCATGGCCGCCATCGGCAGGGCATCGCCGGACATTGAAAAAAAAGAGCATTCCCTGGAAAAAATCGCAGAGGCGGGGAGCCACCTGCTGGGGGTTATCAACGACGTTCTTGATATGTCCAAGATCGAGGCCAACAAGTTCGAACTTGATCGTACCGATTTTGATTTTGGGCAGATGATCAGGAAAACCGCCGGCGTGATCGGCTTTAAGGTGGAGGAAAAACACCAGCGCTTTACGGTGAACATCGACAGCGGCATTCCCGCCAGCCTCTACGGTGATGAACAGAGACTCTCCCAGGTAATCGCCAACCTCCTCTCCAACGCCGTCAAATTCACCCCCGACTACGGGAGCGTCAGTCTGGATGCCTTTCCGGAAATACCGGAAATACCGGAAGTGCCGGAAATACCGGGGCCGGAAGAACCCGAGGGGGGACGGAGGGTCTTTCCAATCCGGGTCAGTGTTGCCGATACGGGAATAGGCATACACCCGGATCAACAGGCGGGGCTTTTCTCCTCGTTCACGCAGGCGGACTCCTCCACCTCCCGGAAATACGGCGGGACTGGGCTGGGCCTGGCAATTTCCAAACGGATTGTGGAGATGATGGGGGGACAGATCCGCGTAGAATCCGAGCCCGGCAAAGGTTCGGTGTTTAGCTTCAGCGTTCCCCTTCAACGGGGGGTGGTGGAACAGGCCCCGGCGGCCGGGGAGGGCGGGGAAGCGCCGGACAGGGACAACTTTACCGGTTTCAGGGTCCTCCTGGCCGAGGATGTGGAGATCAACCGGGAAATCGTACTTGCCTTTTTGGAGCCAACGGGGCTTTCTGTCGAATGTGTGGAAAACGGAAAGATGGCGGTACGGGTCTTTAACGCCTCTCCCAACGCCTTTGATCTGATTCTTATGGACATCCAGATGCCCGAGATGGACGGTTACGAGGCCACCAGGGCTATCCGGGCTTCGCCGGCCCCCAACGCCGCGGTTATTCCCATCATTGCCATGACCGCCAACGTCTTTAAGGAAGACGTGGAAAAATGTCTGGAGGCGGGGATGGACAGCCACATCGGGAAACCCTTTGATTTTGATGAACTTATGAGGCTCCTGAGGACCTACCTGCGCGACCGGAATGTCCGCGCATAGATGAAGTACCCCCTGTGGGGTAGTATTGCCATGTTGCCCGCGGGCAGGAGGAATTGGCATGAGCCAGGAAAAGGGAAATCCCGGTATGCCGGGAGGGAACGGTCAGGTCCCGGAAGATTTTCAGGGTCCTCCGACCATGCGCCGTCGCGAGGGCGGCATACGCTGGGATGACCGCCGCCGCCGTCCGGGTGAACGCCGGGCCAGGGTAGATCGCCGGGGCGGTCAGGACCGCCGGAAAACTCAGGACCGCCGCCGGAAGGACGAGCCCTTTCCGCCCCCGGACCGGCGTAAAGCGCCGCGCCGCCTTTCCGGAGAGCGGCGCCGGCCGGGGGATCGCCGGAAAACTCAGGACCGCCGCCACAACCAGGACGAAGGCGGCCCGGACGAGCGGATTGTCCCCCCCGATACGGAGCGGGATCCCGAACTGTAAGCCTGCCGCGACCGTGATGTTGGAGGAGTTTGACCGGCCATTGGTAAACGCCGATGCCCGTGCCCCGACTGGGGTGCGTGTTGACACATATGACAACTTATGCATAGTCAGGATAAGAGAGGTTAATGGAAATGGAAAGTGTGGGAGAGGCAAAGGTGTGGGCATTGTTCCGGGAGGTAGCCGAGCGGCAGGCGGAGACGGCCCTCCAGATGCGGGAGCTATCGAAAGAGGCTGACCGGCGGCAGGCGGAGACGGCCCTCCAGATGCGGGAACTATCGAAAGAGGCTGACCGGCGGCAGGCGGAGACGGCCCTCCAGATGCGGGAAACGGACCGGAAGATGCGGGAAACGGACCGGAAGATGCAAGAAACGGACCGGAAGATGCAAGAAACAGACCGGATCGTCAAGGAACTGTCGAAAAACATAGGGGGGCTCCACAACGCCTTTGGGAAATGGGCGGAAGAACTGGTATCGGCAAAGCTGTGGGAGAAGTTCAACGAGATGGGGTATAAGTTTACCCACGGGGGGCCAAGGAAGTTTTGGGAAGGGAGCCGGACCGTGGCGCAGGTGGACATGCTGTTGGAGAACGG
>JAIRND010000013.1 GCA_031258225.1 Treponema sp.
TGAGTCGTTCAGTTTGATACGTGCCTTGTCCTGACCTTAACCTTCCCCCTGATCCGGCAGGGACGGGGATAGCCCGGTGGAAAAACGCTTGTAGAATCCGCCTGCGCTATTTTCAATACGCTACGGCGGGGAATTCCAAATGTTTATCCCCGGGCTATCCCCGCCCCCGCAGCGGTTCACGATAGGGAGTTAAGGTTAGGCAGGTATCACACCTAAAATCTCAGGTTGAATGATGTCTGACTACACCACAAGGAGGGGCGGGGATAGCCCGGCGGAACTACTCAAACAGCAGTCCCAGCCATTTGGCGCTGTCGCTCATGTTTTGGGCGATAAGCCCCAGGTTCACCCTGGCCGTGGTTTCCGCCACCAGGTACTCGCCGCCGGCCAGGGGGAAGCGGGCCCCCGGTCCTTCCAGGGCGGCGATTCCCATGGCGTGGCCGTACTCGCGGGAAACCATGATCCCCGCGGGTATGTGGGCCTGGGCAAGGAACAGGGCCCAGAGCATGGCCCGCGAATCGCAGTCGCCCCTGCCCTCGGTTATGGCGCTTACCAGGTTCACAAAATCGCTGCCCATAAGGTCCCGTTCGTAACGGAAATCCTGCACGTAGGACAGGGCCCTGGCGGCAAGGGCGTGATTGTCAAAGTCCGGGGCGGCGGGTTCCGGCGCGCCGCGGGCGGCGGCCCTGTTCAGCATGGCCTCGGCGTTCCAGCTTCGTTCCAGTTGAAAGAGGGCGTCGGCAAGCCGTTCCCAGGAGTCCCGGCAGATCATCCGGTAAAAGCGGCGCCAGGCTTCCTGCCAGCGCCCGCTTCCCTCAAATTGACGCAGTACCTGGAATTCCCGGTCCACAAGGCCCTGGGCCGCCTCCGCGTCCGCGCGGCCAATTCGGGCGGTAACACCGGTATTGTAGAGCGCCGTTTCCTCCGGTTCGCCCCTGGGCCAGGTAAATTCGGTAAGGGGGCCCCAGTAGTACCGTTCCGCCGCGGTGGGGGCGATGGAATCCAGGGAGGAGACGCCCAGGAGTTCGAGATCGGTATGGCCCGCCGGTCCGTAGGCCAGGGCCAGGAGCTGATCCTCCCCGCGATCCACGCAGAGGGCCCAGCCCTGGTAAGCTGTCCACCGGCCCGTTCCTCCGCCGCCTGAGCGGGGCCTTCCCGCGGCGTCCAGGTCGAATTCAAGCCGGACCAGGGCGGCCCGGCGGCCGTGGTAGTCAAAGGCCTCGATTTCGCCTGAGCCCCCGGTCCGGGACGCGGAGCCCAGGCGGGCGCGGATCCGTTCCAGGCGCGGCACCGGGTCCCCCCCTTCCCCGTTCAGGTCCAGCTCAAAAACGGCGCCCCGGGGGTGGCTAAAGGAAAGCTGTCCGGCCCCCGGTGAAGGACGTTCCTGGTACCCGGGGGGAAGGTCTATTTGAAAGCCCCCGAAGGGGGAATAGG
Source organism: Treponema sp. (assembly GCA_031258225.1). Taxonomy (GTDB): domain Bacteria; phylum Spirochaetota; class Spirochaetia; order Treponematales; family Breznakiellaceae; genus JAISFT01. The sequence continues at coordinate 1,432 of JAIRND010000013.1, forward strand.
GTTCCGCGCGGAGTGAAAGAGCGGGAAGGAAGGCAAACAGGAGCAGCAATCCGGGAAAGCCCGCGGGGCCAGCGCTTATCATGACAGGTTCAATATCGGTATAATTCCCCCCTGTTCATGAAACGCGTCGAAGTTGTGTTTGAAAACGGGGACTGTCTGGTCCTCAATAAGCCCGCGGGCCTGGCGGTTCAGGGCGGGGCGGGGGTAAAAAGTTCCCTGGACCGGCTTCTTGAGGCCGAATTTACCCCCCGGCCCCTCCTGGTCCACCGGCTGGATCAGGACACTTCCGGGCTCGTCCTGGTGGCGAAGAACCGGGAGGCCGCGGCCCGTTTTTCCGCCCTCTTTGCCGAACGGCCCGGCACGGCGGACAGGATACGGAAGGTCTACCTGGCCGTCTGCGCGGGGCTTCCCCCGGAGGCCCGGGGGGTCATCCGGCTGGGCCTTGAAAGCCGGAGCGGCGTAAAGGAGTCCCGGACGGCTTACCGCGTGCTGGGGAGCCTTCCGCTTCCGGGGGGAGGGGAGTGTTCCCGGTTGGAACTGGAACTGGAAACCGGCCGGACCCACCAGATCCGCCGCCACCTGGCCTATACCGGGCATCCTGTCCTGGGGGACGACAAGTACGGGGACTTCAGGCTCAACAAGACCCTTAGGAAGACCCTTGGCCTTAAGCGCCTCCTGCTCCACGCCTTCCGTCTTTACATTCCCGAAGCGGCGGCCGGTTTTGCCGGGGGCATTGATGTGAGCGTCCCCCCGCCCGGTTACTTCGCGCCCTTCGTTGGCATGGTGCCAGGCCCAAATTTGAAGATCGTTATATAGTACGCCGGTGCCCTGGGCAAAGCCCTGGGCGAAGCCCTGGGCAAAGCCCTGGGAAACAGACGCATTGACATGGGGCGTCTCTTTTTCCCATGATGGTCCCCTGTATGGAGCGATCTCGTCTTGTCCGGCCCTATCTCGACAGCCTTACTACGCGGGAACTGATTCGGATGGCCGATAACCTTGGCATTGATATTCCCCCCAGCCTGGAACGGATATTCATCATCGAAGAACTGCTGGACTACGCCGGGGCGGATGATGAGGAGGACGAGGACGGGGGGAGTCTTGTAGAATCGGACTATCTGGAAACCGCCCCCATTCCCCGGCGTTACAATATTACGTTCATCGACGTGATGATTCGGGACCCCCTGTGGGTGTTCGCGTTTTGGGAGGTAAAGGAACACGACGGGGAAATCATCGAACAGGATCCTGATTTTTCCGCTTACTGTCTGCGGATAAAACCGGAGGGCCGCCCGGTCCGCAAGGATTTTCCCTGCGTGATCCAGGTTGATCCGGGAGATACGGCCCGTTACCTGTGTTTTTCCGAATACCCGGCCCGGCAGAGGAGTTTCCGCGTCGAACTCCGCGCGCTTGCGGGCGGGAGAAACCAGGTTCTTGCCGTTTCAAGGGTTTTTCACCTTCCCGCGCTTCCCGGCAAGGCCGTCCACGATTGGGAGGACGGGAAAGCCGCCTCGCTCCTGTCCCTTTCCGGTCAGAATGACTTCCCCATTCTCCGTAACGTGGATCGGCTGCCCCACCGCCGTTTTCCCTATGACGGGTTTTGATCCGCCGTCCGCCATGTCCGCCAATCCTGTTATATCCGTGGTGCTGGAAGCCCACGAACCGTTTTTTTGCACGTCCGTTTCCGCCTGTTCCGCCTGTTTTACCAATACGGCAAACCCCGCCTGCGGCATAGGTTCGTCCCTTGAGGAAGCGCGTTTCTTTGAAAGTCTTTCGGAAACCTACCTTCCCCTGCTGGAGATGCTGGAACGTCTGGACCGGGACCGGGTACCCTTCCGGCTGGGCATTTCCGTTTCGCCCGTTCTTTGCCATCATTTGGAAGATCAGGAACTTTTGAAACGCTACCTTGACTACACCGCCAGGCAGATCGAATTCGGAAAAGACGAGACGCGCCGTTACAGGCACAACGAGCCGTTAAAGAAACTGGCGCGGTATTACTGTGATAAGATCATCGAGCGGCGTTTTACGTTTTCAGAACGCTACGACGGCAATATTCTAAAGGTTCTGAATGTGTTCCGGCGCAAGGGGAAACTGGAACTACTGGCGGCGTCGGCGACCCACGCCTTTTTGCCGTTTTACGTGTCCTGCCCGGAGGCTGTTCAGGCCCAGATTGAGGTGGCCCTGTCCTCGTACCATCGAACCTTTGGTAAATTCCCCCAGGGCTTTTTCCTGAGCGAAATGGGCTGGACCGGGGAGATGGAACGGCCGCTGCGTTCCTACAACCTGGGCTACACGATTGTGGAAGCCCACGGTCTTGTATACGGCGATCCCCCCGCGCGCAAGGGGACCTTTTACCCCGTCAGGACCCCGCGCGGGGTGGTTGTGCTGGGCCGGGAGTACTACAGCGGGGAGGACCTGCGGGAACTGTCCGGGAACGCCCTCTACCGGGACAACCTGCGGGATTCCGGCTACGATCTGCCCGCCGCCAGCGTCGGTCCCTTTTTGGGGCCCGGCGGGGCGCGGGGACTCACGGGTTACAAGTACTACGCGCGGGGGCCGGCTTCCGGCGCCGGTATCTACGATCCGGCCGCCGCCCTTGCCCAGGCGGCCCGGAGCGCGGAGGTCTTTCTTGAGCGGCGCCTGTCCCAACTCAACGCCGCCGCGGAACTGATGGACGAGATGCCCCTGTGCCTGTGCGTGTTCAGGGCCGGCGATCTGGGCCGCTCCTGGTACGAGGGCTTTGATTTTCTTGAGCAGATCTTCCGGCAGGGGGCGCGCCGTGGGGGGGCGCGTTTCATGACCCCCGCGGAGTACCTCTACAAGCAGCGGAGCGTGGATTTTCAGACCGCGCTTCCCGCGTACTCCTCCGGCGGCTTCAACGGCTACGGGGAGACATGGCTTCACGTGTCCAACGACTGGATGTACCGCCACACCTTCCGGGCCCTTGAACGGATGACCGAACTGGCCGAGCGTTTCCCCAACAACACGGGCCTTAAAGAGCGGGCCCTCAACCAGGCCGCGCGGGAAATCCTCCTGGTCCTGTCCTCCGACTGGCCGGGGATGCTCTACCGCCAGGAATCTTCCGGCCTGGCCTTTTCCGGCATCGAGGACGCCCTGCGGAATTTCACGACGATCTACGAGGCCCTGGGCAGCAATTACATAAGCACCGAATGGCTTACCAATCTTGAAAAACGCCACAGGGTATTTCCCCACATCAATTACCGTATCTTCAGGCGGAAGAAGTAGCGCCTGCTCCCGCTAAAAATCCAGATGTTGAAGCGCTTCCATACGGCGTTCGATGGACAGGATCTTTTCCACGATGGCAAGGCCCTCCGCGGCTGGGCGGTAGCCCCTGTCCAGTTCCAGGACCCGTTTCCAGTATTCCCCGGCCTCCTCGTAGCGCCGCAGGGCGTAGGCGTCCAGGCCCTCAAGGTACAGGGAGTCCGCCAGGTCGGCCCTGGCGGCCCTGCCCTGGTCCCCCAGGTTCACGCGGATCGCCATGCTCAGCCGGTTCAGGTTCTGAAGCCTGGTCAGCATGTCCACGCTGTACGTTATGTCCAGGGCAAGGAGCCTGGGCGTCCCGGCGTTTTCCCCCCTCCGGCCGGGGATGTTCAGGGTGCTTCCCAGAACCAGACGGCAGGCCCCGCTTTTCACGCGGATTCCGCCCTGCATGGACAGGAATCCGCCGCCAAGATCGACGGCAAGGCCCGCGGCCCAATAGGGTTGTTCCGAATGTCCGGTGTCCGCGAGGTTAAGGGGCAGGAAAAAATCAAAGGAGAGGAGCAGGGGCCGGACCGGCTTGTAGGCCAGCGCCGCCGTGATTACCGTGGGAAGCCCCTCCCCCCCGGCGGGAGGGCCCAGGTTCCGTATGACAAGGCTCAGCGAGGTGTTCTTTTCCCGGCGGGCGCGGTAGAACTTCAACAGATCAAAGCGGGTAAGGAGCCCGATATCGGCCATTGCCGCGGCGGCCGACTGTTCCCGGCCGGAACCGGCCAACGGTTTTCCGCTTTCACTGTCCGCGAAATCGGGAACAAAGCGGAAGGCCCCCTTCAGATTAAGTCCCAGGGAAAGGCCGGAAAAGTTGTAATCCGAAAAGAAGTTGTACGAACAATTCAGAATGGTTTCCGCCTCGGAATAGTACCCCTTGGACACGCGCCTGCCCAGCCTGTCGTATTCGCTAAAGGGGGTGTAGAGCCACCTGGCCCCGGCCGCCAGCCCCAGATTCCCGAGCCGGCCGGTCACGATCAGGCCTTCGATCATGGTATCCGCTATCCAGTTGTTGTGAAAAAAGGCGAGTTCAGAACGGTCCAGACGGGAAGACGCGGCGGGGTTATGTTCCAGAAACGAGGCGTCGTCGGCCACCGCCGCGAAGGAAGACGCCAGCGCCTCCGCCCGGCCCCCGGTGGGTATGTTGAGCAGGGGAAAGGCGGTAAGGCCGGCGTTATCATCGGCGCCGTAGACGCCGGAGAGGTAGGCGGCTATATCGCCGTAGGCGTCGCTGTCAAAGTCCAGCGCCCAGCTCCCGGACCCGCCAAGAACACCCAGGAGACAGATCACGCGCCATCGTTTTACCATGCGTTTTCACTATAAAACCGGGAACGGGGTTTTGCACGCGGTATTCCGGTGATTCCCATTTCCCGGTATACTTTACCCTGTGGGCACGTTGTCGGATGGTGTTGATCGGTTGGAACGACGTATAATTCCCGCCCTGGGAGTCTGTCGCGCTTCGCGCGTAAAAACCAAAAAATCGCCTGCAAGGGCGATTTTTTACCCCGCAAACTGCGAAGCGGCGTTAGCCGCAAGCACGCCGGATAATCGGGATTTTTTGCGGCATCAAGCGCAAAAAACCTACAAGTACAACAGGCTGCTAGGGATCTGTGGGGCTTTAGCCCAAATGATAAAGAAAATGCGCAATTTTGCGCGTTTTCTACCTTGCAGACTCCCAAAAGAGCCCGAAAATCGGAGGTTTTTGCGGTCAAAGGCCGCAAAAATCCACAAGTTCCACAGGCTCCTGGTGTGCTGTCTGATCCTCCTGGCCCCCCTGTACGCCGGGGAACCGGAGGCCGGTTCGCTTACCTATATCGATTCCCTTATCGGCGCCGGGCGCTACTCCCAGGCTATCCGGGCCCTGACCGCCTATATGCGGGATAATCCCGACGATTTTGACCGGGCCCAGGAGCGCATACGCCGGATCATCGGCGTTCAGGGGGGGTACAACAGGCTCATGGGTGAACTCTTGGACATTATCACCGAGGATCCCGGCGATCTGGACCGGATTCTCGCCCTGGCGCGGCAGCTTGACGCGATGGAAACGCCCGACGGTTCCCAAACCGGGGAATTTGTCGCCCGGATTTACAACCTTGCCCGGTTCGCGGTCAACCGCGGAAGGCTGGAGAGGATCCTTGAGGGGGGCCGGGCCCTTACCGCCGCCGGGGATCACGCGGGGGCCCTCCTGGTCTACGAAGAGGGGCTGGACATCTACCAGGAGGAGTTTTTTACGCGTGGCTACGGCGAGGAACTGGAGGACCGGGTCCGTGAACACATTGCCCGTCTTGAGGATGCCATCGCCCGGTTCGGGGCCGTTTTTGCCGCGCTGCGGGGGGAACTGGGGGGAGGCCGGCACGGGGAACCGGGGGCCGGTACGGCGCTGTTCGGCCGGGTTGAACCGGCCCTGAGCGGCCTGATTGAAATTCGCGCCGGTATTGACAAGACCGGCCGCTATTTTCTTGAACAGCTTGCCCGCATCCAACGTGAGGACGCCGCCCTGGGGGACCGGTCCTTCCTCTCCTTTGCCTCCCGGCTTATCTACGGCCAAAACGGGGACGGCACGTGGAACGGCATCCTCCACGGCGTCGACTCCCTGTGGGCCGGCGGGATCGGGGCCCTGGACGCCCTGGCATCCGCCCCCGCGGCCGCGGCCTATGAACGCGCCCTGGCGGACGCCCGGAACGGAAACCACCGGGACGCGGCGGCGGGTTTCGGTGAAGCCGCGGCGTACTACGCCCTGGACCGGGACATTCAGGAACTTAACGGGCGTTACGCGCGGGAAGGCCGCCGGGACCCGCCCGCCGGGGGGGGCTTCCGCGCGGCCCGCGATTTCGCCGTCCTCCGCTCACGGGACGCGGAGCTGCTGGAACTGTCCCTGAACCATCTCGCCGCGGAACTGGCGGAAATTCCGGTTGGGACGGGGGGGGCGGAGGACGTTGAGCGGATACGGGGAATTTTTAGCGGCCTTATCGCGGAGGCCGATGAAAAAATCGCCGAACTGGACCGCGCGGCCGAAGAATTCCGCCCAGGGCGTCCCCGCGCGGAGGTTCCCGGTTCCACTTATACCGCCGCGGCGGCCGAACTCCTTGGGAAATTCCGTTCCCGCTGCCTGAATACGGAACTCTCCTGGGCCTATGGCCGCTATGCCGCGCTGAATGCGGACCTGGAACGGCGGCTTGAAACGCGGCGGGCCGAGTTGCGCGAGGGGAACCGGCTTCTGGAGGGGCTTGTCCCGGAAGACGGGGCCCTCCCCACCTTCTACCCACGGGAGGCCCTGGCCCGGTTCAACCTGACGCTCTCCCGCGTGGAGGAGGACCTCCCGCGGGGCCGTGAGCTGCTTGCCGCCTACGGCGCGGAACGCCGGGAGGTGTTGACGGACGGGGGCATAGGCGCTCTCCGCGCCGCCGCCGGGGCCCTTGTCGCCGCCCTGGAGGACCTGCGCCGCTTGGGGGGCAAAGCGGCCCGTATCGCCTCCGAACAGACGGCCCGGGCGGACAAGTTCCGCGCCCAGGGGGACCGGTACTACCGGGAGGCGGGGGCCGCGCTGAAACAGGACGAGATCGCCGCGGCCAGGGAGCTTATCCGGCTGGCCGCGGAATGTTACAACGAGTCCCTGTCCCTGGAGGAGTCCGCCGCCCTAAGGCGGGAGTGGGACACGCGGATGCTTGCCCTGGGCCAGGAGATCGGCCTGCGGGAAAACGAGATCGTGATTCGGGAGGTAAGGGAACTCGTGAATTTGGCACGGGGGGAGTACTTCGCGGAAAACCTTGAAAACGCCGAAAAGTTATTGATGAGGGGGCGGAACCGCTGGTATGTCACCAATGTCGAGGAGAATCCTGAAATCACCTACTGGCTCTCCATCGTGCGGGGGGGCCTGGCCCTGCGCTCAGGCCGGGTCATTCCGGTTACCGCTCCCCTTTTTACGGAGATGGGGCAGTTGTTAAGCGAGGCCCGGGGGGATTTTGAGCGGGGCCGCGCCCTTATCCGGGCCCGGCGTGTGAGTGAGGGCCTTGCCCTCTTTGACGGGGCCCGCGTAAAAACCCGCAAGGTAAAGATCGTGTTCCCGATGAACCGGGAGGCGGGCATACTGGAACTCATGATGGATCAGGTTACCGACCCCCAGGCCTTCAACGCCTCGTTTCAGCGCCGGCTCAACGAGGCCCTTGACGGGGTCAGCCGGCGGTCCGCCGCGGACTTCGCGGAACTCCAAAATCTGGCGGAACTTAACCCCGGGTATCCGGGAATCGACGATATTCTGGAGCGGGCGGACATACTCATGGGCTACCGGATTGCCCCCCCCGATCCCCGGATTCTCCGGCGTTCCGACGATCTTACCAGGACGGCGCGGGCCATTGTGGACAGCAACGACCGGGAGCAGTTTGAGGCCGCGCTGCGCCAGCTTAACGAGGCGCTGAGCCTTAACCCGAACAACCATGACGCGATGGCGCTCAAGGACCGGGTACAGACGCGCATGGGCACGGGAAACGCCGTGCTTTCCAGCGCCGACGAGGGGGAGTACCAGCGGGCGGTCAGGGAACTGCAGCGGGGGAACACCCTCACGGCCATGTCGCTGGTGGAGCGGCTCCTGCTGAACCCCCGGAACCGGAATTCCACGCGGATCATCGAACTAAGGCGGAGAATAGAGGCGATCCTATGAGCAAGACCCCCCCCCTGTTCCGCGGCCTCCGCGCCCTTTTTCTCCGCGCTCTTTTCCTCTGCGTCCTCTTTCTCCGCGCCCTCGTCCTGCCGCTCCCGGCCCAGGAGTACTGGGAGGCCCCCGTCCCTTTTTCCCCGTCCCCGGGAACTTACCCCGTGTCCGCCTCCAACGGGGAACTGGCCGTGGTGGCCTGGCAGGAACCGGAGGCCGCGTCCGGTGGTGAACTACGGATCCGCGTGGCGGTGAAGTCCGGGGAGGAGGACTGGCGTATCCACCCCCCGGTGGGCGGCCCTTACCGTTACGCCGGCGTCCAGCCGGCCATCCTCAGCGCCGCCCTGGGCGGGGACGGGCGGATCGTCATTAGCGCGGCGGCTTCCGCCGGCCTCTGCGAGATCCTCATCTCGGACGACCGGGGGGAGACCTTCAGTTCCCGGTTCCTTGAAACCGGCGGCCAGGATTCGGTGGCCCCCCGTATCTCCCCCCGCTCCGACGGGGGCTACCTGCTGTTTACCGCCAGGGGGGAGGGGCAGAGTCTGTCCATTTACTACAGCCGTTCCGACGACGCGGTACACTGGGAACCCTTCGCGCCCTTTGTGGAAGACCCGGCCCCGCGGCTCAACTTCCTTCCCGCCCACGCGGCCTTGGGGACCACCGATGTCGTGGTCTTTCAATCCTACGTTACCGGGGAAAATTCCATCCCCGGTTTCCAGCTTTACCTGAAACGATCCGCCGACGCGGGCCGGACCTGGACCGGCGCCCGGGCCCTTACCGGGATTGGGGAAGGCGGGAGTTCCGGCGATCCCGTCCTCGTTGACAACCAGCGGCCCTTCCTCATCTCCCTGGGGGAAAAACTCTTCCTGGTCTGGGAACGCAGTTTCCGGGCCGCCGCCCCCCAAATCTACAGCGCCGAAATTGAGCGGGACGGGCTTGTCGCGAACACCGTCCAGCGGGTCAACCGGGAGGAGGCCTACTGCGACAACCCCATCGCCATTGAATACGGGGGGGCCCCCCTCATCGTCTGGTCCGACAACCGCCGGGGGACCAATCGGGTGTACATGGCCCGGTGGAACGGGTTTTCCTGGCTTAACGACGATCTGTCCGGGCCCGGCGGCGATCTGGCCTTTGTCCGGCCCGTGGTTGCGGGCGGGGAAATTTCGCTGTTTTACCAGGCAAATTCCCCGGAAGGCGGCCGGATCTTCGGCATATTCCCGGATCGCCACACCGCCGCCCCCGCTATTGTCCCCCTGAATTTCAAAGCCGGCCTCCGTTCCCAGGGGGAACGGGTGGGCGTAACCTGGAGCGAACCCTCCGACCATTCGGGCATTGCCGGGTATTCCTGGCTCTGGAGCCGGGTAGAGGATGAAGAACCGCCCCGTGTCCTCCGCGAGGAGGGCGGCGCCCCGCCGTCCCTGACTCTGAACGCCGTCGAGGACGGAATCTGGTATTTCAGCGTCATGGCGCGGGATCGGGCGGGAAACTGGTCCAAACCCGCCCGCGTAACGTACATCCGCGACAACAGCCCCCCGCCCGCCGTCGTGATTGTCCCCCCGCCCGCAGATGAACAGGGCTTCCTCGTCTCAAACACCTTTGATCTGGAGTGGATTCCGCCCCCCGCGTCCGACATTTCAGGCTATATCTGGCGCCTGGACTACCTGGGCTCCTCCGCTTCCCTCCTGGGATCCAGCGGGGAAATATTCGAGCGGGAAGCCGCCGCCATGTTCCCCCAGCCCCCGCACCTGAACAACCTGGTCCCCCAGCCCCTGGTACGCGCCTCCTACGACAACCAGGACGACGGAATCTGGCGTTTCACCGTTTCCGCGGCGGACCTGGCGGGGAACCTGTCCGCCCCCTCACGGATCTTCTTCAAGACCAACAAGTACGTCCCCCGCACCTACATCACGCTGGTCGATTCTTCACGGGACACGGGGGGCTTCCTCCGGTTCAGAATACTGGGCCGGGGCTTTTCGCGGGACGGCGCGGTGGGCCGGATCTTTCTGGACCGGGACGGAACGCCCCCCTATGACCGGGAGTACTTCCTCTCCCGGGACGAGTACCGGGTACTTTCGGACCGGGAAATCGTTGACCTTGCCGTTGATGATATCGACCAGGGACAGTACCGGCTGGGAGTAGAACACCCGCTGCGCGGGATCAGCCTGTCCCCGTCCCCCATCACCGTGGACCGGACGGGAACCGTCAAATTCGGGGACTACTCACACGCCTGGCAGCCCTTCTGGGAGCCCAGGGAGCGGGGGTCCCGGGCCATCAACATCGAACTGACCCTTATCGCCGCCCTCGCGATCCTGTGTTTCGCGGGGATCCTCATGTCCCTGCGGGGTCTCGCCCGGGCCGTCGCCGATTCCAGAGCGGCGCGGATCGAGGTACTTGCCCTGCTTGGAGGAGATTCTATGCCTGTGGAAAAGAAAAAACGGCTTGCCGCCATAAAACGCCGGGGCCTGGGCCTGCGGGGAAAACTCGCGGGCTTCACCATCGTACTCGTACTCCTGGTGGTAGCGATGGTCTCCGTCCCCCTCTACTACATGATGACGGGAACCCAGGAACAGACCCTGCTCCGGGGCCTCAGAGACCGTTCCCGGGTACTGTTGGAAGGACTTGCCACCAGCGCCAAAGCCTACCTGCTTGAACGGGATATCCTGGAATTGGGCTTCCTCCCCAGCCAGATCGCCGCCATACCGGAGGCCCGCTACGTTACCATCACCGGCTACGGCAACGGCGACACCGTCTTCGACGACCACGTGTGGGCCACCAATGACCCGGATATCCTGTCAAAGATCGACACCGCCGAACTCCAGCCCGGCGTTTCCCGGATTCGCGATCTGCTCAGCCCGCGGCTGGAAGAAATCGGCACGGAACTGAACCGGGCCGCGCGGGAGAGGGTAGGCGCCCTTTCCCAGGCCATTTCGGACCTTACCGTGGAAGGCCTCTCCATCGCCACCTCCCTTGACGGCGAAAACCAGCGGCGCTTCGCCGATATCCAGGTAAGCACCCGTTCCCTGGAAACCCGTGTTACCGAATCCCTGGCCGAGTTGAACAAGGAAATCGGCTCCGAACCGGCCTTCTCCACGGAACGCCTGGCGCGGGAAGGGGACGGACGCTACGTCTTCTTCAAACCCATCCTGTACCGGCAGGGGCAGGAGGACATCTACTTCCAGGGCCTCATCCGGCTGGAAGTCTCGCTGGATACCATCCGGGGCCAGATCGCCAGGGACCAGGTAGACCTGTTGCGTATCATCCTCCTTGTGGCCCTGGCCGCCCTGGGAATCGGAACCGTGGGCGCCCTCATCCTCTCCTCCCTGATCATCCGCCCCATCCGCCGCCTGGTAGGACACGTCGAGCAGATACGGGATACGGAGGACAAGTCAAAACTGGCGGGCCTGGAAATCGCCATCGAAACACGGGACGAGATCGCCGTACTTGGGGCCACCGTCAACGACATGACTCACGGCCTGGTAAAGGCCGCCATCGCCGCGTCGGACCTCTCAATCGGCAAGGAAGTCCAGAAAAAATTCATCCCCCTTGAACTGGACAAGGAGGGGAACAAACTCAGCACCGGCTTCAAAGAGACAGACCACGCCGAATTTTTCGGCTACTACGAGGGGGCCAAAGGCGTTTCCGGGGATTACTTCGACTATCAGGACCTGGACGGGCGCTACTACGCCATCATCAAATGCGATGTCGCCGGAAAGGGCATCCCCGCCGCCCTCATCATGACCCAGGTGGCCACCATGTTCCTCAACCACTTTAAGCAGTGGGAACCCAGTGAAAAGGGCTTCCACATCGAGGAACTGGTCTACCACATCAACGATTTCATCGAAACCCTGGGCTTCAAGGACCGCTTTGCCGCCTTCACCCTCTGCCTGTTCGATTCCCAAACCGGCATCCTCCGGTTCTGCAACGCCGGCGATAACGTCATCCACTTCTTCGACGCCTCCGAGGAAACCGTCAAGACCCTTGCCCTGCCGGAAACCCCCGCCACCGGGGTACTGCCCAACTTCATGATCCGGACCGGGGGCGGGTATCCGGTCATCACCATGACACTGGACCGGGGAGACATCCTGTTCCTCTACACCGACGGCATCGAGGAAGCCAAACGCCGCTTCCGGGACGCCGAATTCCACGAGATCCCCTGCGACGCGGCCCCCCCCGGCGGCGGCCACGGAAACCACCTGGGGGGCCAGGAAGACGAAGAGCTGGGAGCCGGCCGGGTACGGGAGATCATCAACGCCGTCATGAACCGCAAACCCTATACCCTCCACAAGTGGCACAACCCGGAAGGCGACGCGGGACTCGTCTTCGACTTTACCATGTGCCGGGGAACCGTGGAGGAGGCGATTATGGCCCTGGTATCCGTGGAAAAGATGTTCCGCTGTTACAAGAACCCCAAGGCCGGGGAGGACAGCCGCGTTCTGGTCGATAAAAAACTGGACAGATTCCTCAAAACCTGCTTCATCCAATACCGGACCTACTGTTCCCGGACCAGGGAAACCACTGGAAACGACGCGTATATGTATTATACTCATGTTAACGAAGACGAGCAGTACGATGACCTGACCATTTTGGGGATCAAACGAAAGGTTTAGCGGTCCCCCGCCCGGAGGAACATGTGGCAAACTACACGGTGTATATTGACGGCGCTTCCGGAACCACGGGCCTCCAGATCAGGGATCGCCTGAAAGGACAGGACGACATAGAACTTGTCATGCCGGAAGGGGCCCGGCGGAAAGACCTGTCCTGCCGTCTGGAAGCCCTGGAACGCTCGGACCTCGGCATACTCTGCCTCCCCGACGATGCCGCCCGGGAACTCGTATCCGCCGCCCCGGCGCGGGCGCGGATCATCGACGCCAGTACCGCCCACCGTACCCATAGCGGCTGGGTCTACGGTTTCGCCGAACTGGAGCCCCCCGGCACTCCCGGTTCCCGGTACCGGGACCTCATCAGGACCGCCCGCCTCGTGGCCGTCCCCGGGTGCCACGCCACCGGTTTCCTTGCCCTCACCGCCCCGCTTGTCCGCCGCGGCCTTATCCCGCCCTCCCTCCGCCTCCGCTGCCACTCCCTTACCGGCTATTCCGGCGGCGGAACGGCCATGATCGCCGCCTACCGGAACCCCGGCCGGCCCGGCGATTACCTTTCCCCCCGGCAGTACGGCCTTACGCTGCGGCACAAGCACCTGCCGGAGATGCGGATCGTCGCGGGCCTGGAAAAGCCCCCCCTGTTCAGCCCCGTCGTGGACGATTTTTACCAGGGCATGCTCGTGTCCGTGGGCCTGGGGGTGGAGGACTTCATCGGCGGGGGAATCGTCCGGAACGGGACCCTCTCAATCGAGGCGCTCCGCCGTTTTTTCGCGGACTACTACTGCGGCCAGACGCTTATCCACGTGATGGGAGAGCCCCCCCAGGACCTGGCCGCCAACACCCTGGCGGGCCGGGACGATCTGGAAATCTGGATCGCCGGCAACGAAGAACAGGCCCTGCTCATGGCCCGCTTCGACAATCTGGGCAAAGGCGCATCCGGAGCCGCGGCGCAGTGCCTCAACCTGATGCTGGGACGGCCCGAATACTCAACCCTACGGTTTGAAACACCGTCCCAAAACTGAAACAAGGAGATACCTATGGCATTTAGTGATCGGATGCGGGATCTGCTGGATCAGGGCGCCCAGGCGTCCAAAAATTTCCTGAACAAGGCCGGGGCAAAGGCCCAGGACCTGGGGGAACGCGGGGTGTTGACCCTGGAAATACGGCAAATGGAAGGCCAGGCCCGAAAACTCCTGGAACGCCTGGGGAACAACGTATACCGCCACCTCGCGGAAGAGGGCGCCGAAACCCTGTTCGCCTCGGACGCGGGGATCGGCAGCCTCCTCCAGGAGATCGGCTCACTTAAGGGGGCTATTGAAAAACGGGAACGGGAACTGGAAAGCCGGCGCAAACCCTAGGAGCCTGTGGGGCTTCGCGTGCAAAACCCCAAAAAATCGCCTACAAGTCCCACAGACTCCTAGCCCACGGACCCTATTCAACCTGTGAGTAGTTTACGTTAATACGTGCCTTGTCCTAACCTTCTCTACCGCCCGATCCGGCAGGGGCGGGGATAGCCCGGCGGAAAACAAGTAGAATCCGCCTGCGTTATGTTCCATTCCGCCGGAGCGCGGACGCGGCCCAGGTTTTTCAAATATTTCAAAATTTTTTCAAAAAATACTTGACACAAGGATAAAAAAAACCTATATTAACTATGCCGCCTTGGTATAGCTCACAGACATCGTTTTTTCCGAACTACGGCAAAGACAGTCTAAAAAACCGGATACAGCCGAATGGCTTGACACGGCAGACGCGGTTATGATAGCGTTGGCAACTACGCTGAACACCGGTCCGCCTGCGGGCGGGTCTGGCGTAAGGCGGCGGGTGTGGTTTCACACCGGGATATTTGGCAAACAACCCCGCGCGGCGTAAGCGGCGCGGGGTTTAGGGAAGGGGAGTGGGAGCCGCCGCGCGGGTTTAGCCTGGCGGCGGCAATAAGAGGAAGGAGCGGGCGCGCGGGAGCGTGTCCGCGTATACGCGAGCGTATAGCTGGGAGCTTGACGTGATAGTTCTTTTGGTCTTCGGACCGAGAGAAATACATATCA
>JAIRND010000232.1 GCA_031258225.1 Treponema sp.
CTAGCAGTTTGTCGCGCTTCGCGCGTAAAACCCCAAGTCATCGAAGATGACAAATCGCCGAATAGGTAACACCGATGAGGCGATTTTACCGTACAAACTGCGAAGCGGCGGTAGCCGCAAGCAGCCCAATTATCGGGGTTTTTGCGACACAACGTGGAGCAAAAACCTACAAGTACAACAGGCTGCTAGCCCTCAGCCAGGATGTCATAGGGATCATCCCCCCGGCGGCGGTGTTCCACCGCTTCCAGTACCTGAACCGTATCGATGGTGTCCCGGCCCTCAAGATCGGCAATGGTCCGGGCCAGGCGGAGAATGCCGTGGTAGGCCCTGCCGGAAAGGGCCAGGCGGGATACGGCGGTTTTAAGGGCCTGTTCCCCCCGGCTAGAGAGGGGGCAGCACGATTCCACACGGCCCGCCGGAATCCGCGCGTTGCGGCGGGGCCGTTCCGGCAGCCTGCCCAGCCGTTCCCGCTGCGCTTCCACCGCCCGGATAACCCGCCGGGCGATGACGGCGCTGCTTTCACCGGAGTTCCCCGTTAGTTCCCCAAGCGTAGGGGGGATCACCGGGACCCGCAGTTCAATCCGGTCCAACAGGGCCGAACCAAAGCGGCGCCAATAGCGGTTCACCTCCTCAGGGCTGCACAGGCACACCGTGCCGGATGAAGGGTCCCCGCCCCGCGCCCCGAGCCTGCCGCAGGGACAGGGGTTGGCGGCCATGATCAACTGGAAAGCCGCGGGAAGCCGGATCGAAGATTCCGCGCGGGATATCGTGATCACCTGATCCTCCAGGGGTTCCCGCAGGGCCTGAAGCACGGTGGAACGGAATTCCGGGGCTTCGTCCAGAAAAAGGACCCCCAGATGGGCAAGGCTTATCTCACCGGGCCGTACCATCCTGCCGCCGCCCAGAATACCCTCCGCGCTGGCGGAATGGTGGGGGGAACGAAAGGGAGGGCGGGTAATAAGGCTGAAATCCTCCCCCTCCTGGGATTTTTTGTCGAAACACCCCGCCAGGCTGTAGAGCCGGGTTACCTCCACCGCCTCCCCGGCGGTCAGACCGGCCATGATCGTGGGCAAACGCCGGGCAAGCATGGTTTTACCGGCTCCGGGGGGGCCGAAAACCAACAGATTATGCCCCCCGGCGGCGGCCAGTTCCAGCGCCCGCTTGTACCTGTCCTGGCCCCGTACCTCGGAGAAATCCCCCGGTACGGGCGGAGCGGCGGCGGATTTCCCTTCGGAACCGGCCGGGGAAAACGCCGAAACCGGCAATGCTCCGGTTTCCGAGCGGACCACCAGAACATGCAGGGCTTCCCGCAGAGTCGTTACCGGGGCCACCCGGATTGAACCGTGTTCCCGCGCCAGCACCCGGGCCTCCCCGGCGTTCTCCTGGGGAACGATGAAATCGCGGATACCCTCCTCAATCCCCGACGCCAGCGCGGCCAGTACCCCCCGCACGGGCCGTACCGTACCGGAAAGTTCCAGTTCGCCCAGCACCATCACGGCCTCCTCCTGGGGGGCCAGCCCCGTCGCGCACATCACCGCCAGGGCAATGGGCAAGTCCAGCGCGGCGCCGTCCTTGCGCAGTCCCGCCGGGGCCAGGTTGATAAGGACCCGGTCCAGGGGGAACCGGTAATCCGAGTTACGGAAGGCGGCCCTGACCCGTTCCCGCGCTTCCCGTACCGCCCCCTCCGCAAGGCCGGTAATATCGATCCCCGGAATACCCCGCCGTACATCCACCTCTACCCTGATCACGACACCCGAAGCCCCAAAGGGCACGTAACTAAATACCCGCATGTATACCCCCTCTATATATACGGGTCGGCCATGCATGGCGCTTCGATTTTGCCCTGTTATTCTTGCCTCAGACCCATTTTTGTGTTATTGTCTAAGCTATGAATGGGGGAACTTATGACCGTAGCGGATGCTGTTGAAATCCTGGAAGGACAGTTCTACACGGGGCAGGAGAAAGCCGGCCTGGACATTGTCTCCGCCTGCGGCGCTGACCTAATGAGCGATGTAATGGCATTCGTAAAAGACCGGGTCTTGCTTCTTACCGGACTGGTGAACCCCCAGGTTATCCGTACCGCGGAACTGCTGGACATTCGCAGCATCATCTTTGTGCGGGGCAAAAGCCCCAGCCGGGACATGATCGACATGGCGGCGGGGGCCGATATTATCCTTGGAGGCACCAAACTGCCCATGTTTATCGCCTGCGGCAAACTTTACGAGGCCGGTCTTAAAACCGGCGGCACCCGCCGTATCTAGGCCGGGGTGCGGCGCGATACTCCCACTTCCAAACCCTCACTTCGCCGTGAAATAAAACAACGCCTTTCCCTCCTATCCCCTGACGATTTCCGCGTTCAGGGGGAAGGCGCCGCCGCGTTGCTGCGGGAAAGCCCCCACTGGGCCCGGTACGGCGCCATATTCCTCTTTCTTTCACTGCCTGGCGAGATCGACACCCGGCCCCTGGTGGAAACGGCCCTGGAAGCGGGTAAACGGGTTTTCGCGCCCCGGATCGACGCCGCGAAAAAGGGCGCGGGGGACATGAAATTCTACCGTGTCTTCCCGCGGGAAGACCCCGTGGCGCGCGATCCCCCAGGAGCCTGTGGGACTTGTGGATTTTTGCCGCCTTTGACCGCAAAAATCTCCGATTTTCGGGCGCCTTTGGGAGCCCGCAAGGTAGAGCATGCACAAAATTATGCATGTTCTTTATCATCTGGGCTAATATCCCACGGACTCCTGGTTCCGGGCCCCTTGGGTATCCGGGAACCGGCCCCGCTTGAGCCGTCCGGGCCCGCCGATTTTCCCGCCCTTATCGTGGTACCCGGCCTGGCCTTTGACCGGCAGGGCCGCCGGCTGGGACGGGGCGGGGGCTACTACGACCGCTTCCTCACGGCCATCGAGGGAACCTGTCCGGGGACCGCCGGCCGGATCATCGGCCTCTGCGTGCCCTCCCAGATTGTGCGGGAAGTCCCGGTGGAACCGTGGGACCACCGGGTGGACGGCGTCTGCACCGGGGAACAGCTTTTGGAATTCGCCTAGTACGCAGTCATGATTGTAGTTGTGGGTTTTTTTGGTGCTTCCAATGCTCCCGAAACCCCACAACCCTGTCCTCCTTGTGGTGTAGTAAGACACCATTCAACCTGGGTTTTAGGTTTGATACTCGCCAAACCTTAACCCTTTATCGTGAACCGCTGCGGGGGCGGGGATAGCCCGGCGGGAAGACATTTGGAATTCTCCGCCG
>JAIRND010000071.1 GCA_031258225.1 Treponema sp.
CCTTCCGTATCTCAGAGTTCCTTTTCGCCTGCCGCTCCCCAGCGGGTTGCTGTTGGAGGAAATCAACAGATCGTTATACCTAAGTAAACGCGCATGGGCCTGGCACCACAAAGAGGGCAGTGTCGTGGAGGGTCGGGGAGCATCGGATGCACCAAAAACACGAATTCCTTGAGTTTCTCCCCAAAACGGGCTATACTAGGGGCATGGGACGATCCGCGGCGGCTGCCATTATAATAATATTCACATTTTCGGTCCTGGCCTGCCTTGATCCTGTCGGTTATCCGGAAAATACCCCCAAGGACACCGGCCAAAGTACCGGCGATGACACAATCCCCATCACGATAGACGGCATACAGCCGGAAGCCGGCAAGCAGGCGATAGACAGGATCAACACAATAGTACAAGGCGTGGGTGCGGACTTTGAGTGGAAAGATCATACCGGCACGATCATCAATACCACACCGCTCACGTTTGAGGAATTTGAGGACTATACCGCCCTTATTTATCTGTACGCGAAGGGAGGCCATACCCTTCCCCTGACAAACGCCAAAATCGACGTGAAGGGGGCCCTTGATTTTTCTTACAACCCCGCCACCGCGGTAATCACCGCCGTGTTCCCGCGGACCCACTACCCCGTAGCCAGCGTAACCGAATTGAATACCGCGGTCGCGGCGGTACAGCTCCTGCCCTCCCCCGCCGATCCCCGCAGCGAAACCGTTATCGATCTTACCGATGCCTTTTACGATGACGCGAATAATCCAAGCGGCACAAACAGCGGCGGCTTTATCACCGTCGGAGCGGGCGCCGCCGATAATAACATCCCCTATACCATACGGGGCCTGGGCAGGTATCACGCCAAGGAATTGAACGTCGGCGTCCTCCTTGCCAACAACAACGTTACCCTGGAAAACCTGCGGATCGATATTACCAGCAAAGACAAGGGCGTACCCCACCTGTGGTCAAGAAATAGCAAGACTAACCCTGCCGAGTACTTGTACTACCGTGCCGCCGTGATCATAGGCCGTTACAAGGCTGTACCCAGTACCGCCAATAATCCCGAAGACTATTACGCCGTTCCGCCAAGCAAACACGTTACCGTCAGGGACTGCGATATCAGCTTCGCGGTTTCCGACAGCATGATCGCCGGTATCTATATCCGTCCCGGAACAAAGGATAACCCAATAGAGTATATTTCCATCGCGGATAACGAACTCCGCGTGGAGGCCACCAACAACAGCGGATCCGCGGCCCAGGCCCTGCTTGTCCAGCGTTACGCCCCCACCCTGTCGATTACCGGTAACGGGCTGGAATCAAAAAACCTGCTTAGGACGCCCGACACCCCTACCTGGCCGGCGGGGGGCCTTTTCATGCAGGTAGACCCGGATATTTCCGCGGATGTTACGCCGCTCATCAGCGGCAATACCATAAACGGCTACCCCACCTACGACTTCTACATCAACATCACCAGCAGGGGCGACAGGGTCGGGGTACCGGAACTGCTTACCAATGGATTTGCCACCCCCGGTTCCACCTGGATGACCGCGGACTTTACCGATACGGGCTCCGGTAAAAGTTTCCACAAGAAACTCATTGAAACCCTGCTGCCCCAAATAAGACCTGGCGCTGGATACGGCTTCCTTGCCCTATGGTTTGGCGGTACACTGGGCGCCCCCGCAAATACAGACAATGTGTTTGAAGCCTATCACCGTAAAAACAACAGACTGTACGCCATCGACTTCTGGGGCTATACGATAGACGATACGATAGACAATGGGGTGTACAATGTGAGCGGCACCGGCGGAGTCAACGAGCGCCGCGCCCGCCTGTTACTCAACGACACGCCCAAGGTCTATGAAAAGGGAACATTCCAATGGACTTCCGAAAAAGCGGGTACCAACATCAATGTACCAGTACCATAGCCGGAAAAGCCGGTTCAGCAGCCCAGGACCGTAACATCCCCATCGGTGATCCAAAACAGCCGTTCTTCCCAGCTCCCCTTCTCCACGCGCCGGTCAAAGATAACTACATAACACGACGCGCCCTTCCCGCCCGCGGAACAGGGGGAAAAACTCTCCCGGTACCGCAGTACCTGCTTCTTCCCCTCCTCTATCACCGTTTCAAGTCCCTTCCCCTGCCTCAACAGTTTTATCTCGATGATGTCCCAAACCCCACCATACTCCACCGCAAGGTCCATCCTCCCCCTTCCCGCCGCGTATTCCCGCTCAATGCGCCCCTCCCCATTCGTTACCCGCTGTAAAAACGCCTGCAGCAATAAATGCGGAAACGCCTCCGGGTAGTTAAGCATACCCTCCCAGGTCTCAGAGTTCGTCCGCCAGAATACCTGAAACTCCCGTAGCAGGGCCTCCATGTCCAGGGTCCCGTCCTCCCTCTCCCAGCGCCACTCCGGCGCGGGTATCGCCAACTGGGCGCTGTAGGTCATCTGCCGGGCAAGCGCCTCCCGGTACATGGGGTTGGCCACCACGGGACTTCCCCGCTCAATCGCCACAAGTCCCAGGTCAAGGCAGAGCCGGAAGGCGTCACTCTCCGCCAACTGTGGTTTCGGTTCCCCCGTCATCAGCGCCTCCATAACGGAACGGACCCCGGAATCCTCAAGACGGTAGGCCAGGGCGTCCAGGTGGGTTTCCCGCGCACGGATCATCTGTTCCCGGGCCTCCCGGACGTGTTCGATGGTAACGGTTTCGGTACTGGTTTCATCCAGAACCCGCATGGTCGCCCGTTTGAACAGGGAGTTGACGATCCACGGCTGGCCCCGCGACTGCTCATAAACGTAGTCCAGGGCTTCCGCGCTGATCTGTTGGCCGGTTTCCCCGGTTCTCTGGGCAAAGAGCCGGGCGATATCCTCTTTCCGGAAATTGGACAACACCGCCGAATCTTCTTTGATGTTGAAGGGGGAACCGGGGTTAACGGGGACGCCGCCTTTGGCGGCAACGAGGTAGTCCTTGAGGTCCCTCATTCCCACCAGGGCGATGGACACCGGGAACTTTCCTACCCCCCGGCCGGCAAACCCCCCCCGGAGTTGGCGGAGGAAACTGATCAGCGCCTCCCCCTGGAGGACATCTACCTCGTCAAAGAGGACCACCAGGGCCCGGGGGGCAACCAGGGCCGCCCATAGCGCCAGGGTCGTTCGCAGCAGGCCCTCAGGGTCTTTTTCTTCACGGGTTGGGACCGGAAGACCGGATAGTTTGGCAAAGTCGCAGATATCCCGGTATATGGTTTGCGTGGCCTCATCCCGGTCTGTAAGCCCCTGACAATCCTCCACGCTGACATAACAGGCCACAGGCCGGGCCACAGGCCGGGCCACAGGCCGGGCCACAGACGGCGCCCCGTCCGTTTCCGGCACTTCCGCCGCGGCGTTGATCTCCCGCATCCAACTTTGGAGAAAGGTCGTCTTCCCCGTCTGCCGGGGGGCGTGAAGCACCCAGTACAGCTTGTCCCGGATGTAGCGGTGTAACTGGGCGCCCACCAGCCGTTCTTCCGGCGGCAGCATATAGTGGTCGTCCGGGTTGCAGGGCCCGGTGGTGTTAAAGAACCGGACCGGCCGGTTATTCACGGGCGCTAACTCCACTCGTGGTAGGGGGATTCTTTTCCCGCCCAGTCGTTCATCTTCCGCAGGCGGCGGGACATGTCGCGGGCCAGGTTCATCACGATAATGGCGAAGGCCTTTACGTCCCGCTGGTAAATTTCGTAGAGGGCGGCGTTGGAGAGGCTGGCCGCCTCCACGTGTTCCTGGGCCCGGACCGTGGCGGCGGAGGCCATGGTGTCCAGAACTTCCATTTCCCCCACGGTGTCCCCCTCTTTAAATTCCATCAGGACTATGCCGTTTTTGATAACCGCCGCGCGGCCTGAAACAATAAAGATGATCCGGCTGTTCTTTTCCCCCTCCACGATCATGTCCTGGCCGGCCGAGTATTCCTCGTGCCGCATCAGGTTAAAAATACCGTCAATCTGTTCGCGCGTAAGACCGCCAAAGAGGGCATACCGTTGTAACTCAGAAGGCTTTATCATAATCTTCTCCCGCCGTGTACGGCTATGTTGAACGTTCTTCCCTGAATCTCCAGCCCCTGTTGGAGGGGTAGAGTATTCCCGCTGCCAAATACACCACAATGCCCAGCGCCAGAACACCGGAAAAACCGCTGGAAACGGCCAGGACCCTGGCCAGGGCGCTCCCCGCCACGGACAATCCCCCGTTCATGCCCCAGGCCCAGGGTAAGAGGTGGGGTTTGTTTTTCTGCAGGGTATCAAGGCCGTTGGGAAAGGGCACGCCCATAAAAAACGCCACCGGGGCGATGATCAGTATCGAAAGACCTATCCGCTTCACAATGGACGCGGAATGGTAGGGGGCCAAAAACCCGGTAAGGCCCAGGATGTAAAACAAAATTCCGCCGGCAACCAGCGCGCAGGCCAGGGGCACCACAAAGGAACGGAATTTCTTCAGCAGTCCAGAAGCAAGATTCCCCAGTGCGGAAAACACCAGCATAACCGTAATAACGATACTCGTGGAATACGTCGGATTGGACAGGAACACCCCCAGTCTCTGGATCAAATAGATCTCGATAAGCATGTAACCCAGGCCCAGGCCGGCGTAATAAAAGATAATGCCCAGCGCGCTGCCGGGATTCCTGAACAGGGTCTTCCCGCGGCCTATAACGGGAATAACGATGACGATAAACCCGAATATACAGGCCTGTACCAGCATCCCCAGGAGCAGCAGGTAGCCCCACTCCTCGGAAATATCCTCCATCTGGTCCAGGTACATGGGGAGCCGGTCAAGTTTGAGAAAGCCCGAGTAGTAGGGCCGCTCGTCCCGGATGGGGCGAATATCGAAGATGTACTGATCCTCAATTTCCGCGGCCCTTCCCGCGAAAAAGACGGGGATCGCCGCCCGGTACATGTCGGCGTTGGTAAAACTTTCCACGGCGGCGCTTTCGCGGCCCTCGAAGTGCTGATGGTACACCCCCATCAGAATGTCGATGTCCCGCTGGGGCAGTTCCGTATCGGGAACGTAAAGCTGTTCAAACGAGCGGGTTTTTACAAAATTGTTAAGGTCGTAAATCTCCCCCTCCGTAAAGGGGCCGTTTTTTACGAGGATTGTGGAGGTGGACATGAAAAGGCCAAAGGAGTACAGGCACTTTTCCGGTTCCGGCATGCCGGACTCCCGCATGGCGGTAATAACGCTGTTGAGCAGCTTAAGTACGTTACGGGGAGGGTTAAGGCGGTCCCATACGGTAACCGAAAGAATACCCCCCTCCTTGAGACTGGAAAAATAGTCCTTAAATGCCTCCACGGTGAACTTAAAATCCTCGTGAACCGCGTAGCCCCCCGAATCCGACAAGCCGATGGAATCCACCAGGCTTATCTCCACAAGGTTGTACATGCCGGCGTGGTCCACGCACCAGGACCGGCCTTCCCCCTGGACCACGTTGATCTGGCCGGAGTCCAGCAGGTTCCCGGTAAATCGGACGATATTGGGGTCCTCCCGCAGAAGCTGGATCATCTCGGAGGAGGGCTCCACAATGTCGATGTTCCGCGCCCCCTTGTAGCGGGCCACCTGGGCGTTAATGCCGCCGCTCAGATTAACCAGAAGCACGTCGGGATTGGCCAGCATGGTATAGGGCGCCGCCATAGGCAGAAAATCCATGTAGGGCCGCTCGGTTTCCCGCAGGCTCCCCATGATGCCGACAGGACCGGAACCGTCCACAAAGAGGCCCCAGTACACCTGGGAGGAGACGGGGGTGTTGCGCAGGGCCGCCATGTCGGAAAGGCCCGGGGCAAAGTGAAAGTACCGGGAGGCGTAGACATGGTACTCCCCGCCGGGACTGTAGGAATGGTGGACCAACAGGGGATCGGGGTACTTGCGCACCTGGCTTATGGGCTTAAAGTCGGAGATTCGGATATCGCCCCACAAAAAAACGCAGACCAGGGAGGCCAGGGAACAGAGCGTCAGGGCCAGGAGCCGGGGCCAGGAAAAGCGGCGGGCGCCGGTCTTTACGTCCCGTTCCACGCTGATAAAGATGGCCGCCGCGATGGAAAGGCCCAGGATGGGGAGGATCAGGTAGCGGGGGGGCAGCAAAAACATAAAGGCGATGATAAAAAAACCCCCTATGCCGGAACCGACCATGTTCCAGAAGTAGAGTTTCTGTATCTCGTCCCGCAGGGCGATAAAGGCCACGCCGGTAAAGGCGGCAACCACAAAAAAGGGCAGGCCGTACACAATGTAGTAGGCCCCGATAAACCATATCTGCCGGGAATCGGTGGCAAGAAAAACCGGGTTAAAGGGAATAAGCTGGGCAACGATGGTGGCCCCCGCCATGAGCAGCGGGAGACTGATGGCGCAGACCAGCATAATGGGGCCGGAATGGGCGGTAACCCAGTCATCCAGAAAGGTAATGATGATTCCGGAAAGACCGACCCCCAACAGGGCTGTTGAAATGACCAGGGAACCGAAATTCGACCAGCCGCCAACGGAAAAGATCCGCATTACAAAGAGTTCATAGGAAATGTCCGCGACGGAGATAAAAAACAGGGCCGCAAACTTGGCATGCTTCATACGGCTATTATACCCGCATACCCGGCGCTTTCACAACCGCGAATAATTGACAGGGGGTGAATAATTGACAGGGTTCCGGGGATACCCTAATCTACATACTGTGAAACCTGCTTCTAATACTATTTCGGCCCGTGTTGTAGTTTCTCTGGTCAGCGGGATCATCATGGGTCTTGTTTTTGGCCTCTTTCTCCCCGGCATCATCTCCTCAAAACTGGAACGGGTGGTAAGTTACGAGGAAGCCGCGGCGCTCACCGGTTCGGGGGAGGCCGGCGACGCGGCGCCGGCGGAAGGGGACCCGGATTACGGTCTTACCTTTGAGGTCCTGCCGGGGGCGAAAAAATACGACGGTCCGGCCCTGGCCCGGTCCATGCCCATAGAAACCAAGGAAGCCTGGCTTTCGTGGATGCGGACCAACCGGAACGACAACCCCGCGTTTCTGGAACGGCGCTGGGCCCTGGCCCAGGACTTTGTGCATACCTCCGAACTCAGGCGGCCGGAGGATGTGCGGGCCTTTTTACTGGCCCCCCGCGAACACTTTGTCCGGGAGGCGAACAAGGGCCGGGAATACGCCGATACCTGGCTGCCCATCGGCTACGGGGCCACCATTACCGATCCTGACGTGGTGGCGATGATGACGACCACCCTGGACATAAAACCGGGGGAGCGGGTCCTCGAAATAGGCACGGGTTCCGGCTACCAGTCCGCCATCCTCTCCTACCTTGCCCAGGATGTCTACACCATCGAGATCATAAAACCCCTGTACATCGAAACCGACAAGCTGTACCGGGACATGGAAAACGCGTACCCCTCCTACGGCGGCATCAGCCGGAAGCTGGGGGACGGGTACTACGGGTGGGAAAAATTCGCCCCCTTTGACAAGATCATCGTAACCTGCGCCATTGACCATATCCCCCCTCCCCTGCTTAAACAGCTTAAACCGGGCGGCATCATGGTACTGCCCCTGGGGCCGCCCCAGCGCCAGTACATCATGGAAGTTAAAAAAGAGGTGGCCGAAGACGGCACCATTACCCTTAACCGGCGCGATGTGTACAACGGCATGGGGGTCAAGTTTATCCCGTTCCGGGACGAACTTGGCTCGTCCCATACCGCCCCGGGGAGCTAAACGGCCGCACCGCCTGAAACACTGTTTGTCCTCTCGGGTGCTAGGCAAAAAAGCCGGAAACAGGTATCATATATAAGCGATTTGTTTTTTTGATCCGGCGTTACGGGAGGGGCCGGCGGGTGATTTTTGTAAAAGATGATCTCCTTTTTCCCGATAATGATGGATAGAGAGGGGTGGAGATGAGTGACTGTGCTAAGAAAATGAACGGCAAACCACGTTCCCGCGATAAAAGAAAAGGGCGCCGTCTGTTTTTCCGTATTACCGCGTTAAGTTTTGCCGCCGCCCTTCTGATAGGCGCGGTTGTTCTGGTTTCCTTCGCCATCGTATCCCCGGAACTTCCCCCGGAAAATCTGATCGCCACAATCAACGACATAGCCGCCTACTACGAAGACCCGGATAACGACTGGTCCATCTCCCCGCTGGTACTCCCCCAGGAGGAAAAAAACTGGGCCGCCTTCTCCATTTTCCAGGACCAGGAGGAGATAACCGGGTCCGGTATCCAGCCCAACAGGGAAGAGGATACCGAGTACCGGGTCCGTCCCGGGGAGACCCTTTCGGAAATTGCCTACGCCTACGGTCTGCCCTTTGATCTGCTGGCCTGGTACAACAACATTACCAACGCCAACCGTATCCGGGTGGGTGCCACGATCATCATCCCCTCCATCGAAAACGCCAGGGCCGCGGAAATCCGGATGGCCAACGCCCCCAGGGCCGCCGCGCCGGTCCAGCCCCGGACAAGTACCCAGGGCATCGCCATAGGGTTTGAAAGCAAAAACACCGGGGATTCAAACGTATCGGTCCGGCTTTTCGTTGTCGATGGGGCGGAAAACCTTAAATCGTTTGAGTGGGACCTGGGGGACGGCAAGCGGAGTTTCCAATCCGAACCTGTTTACGAATATTCGGTTCCCAAAACCTACGTGGTGCGCCTTACCGCGCGGGACAACGGGGGGACGATCTTCAAGTCAAATCCCCTGTACATCGACATTCCCCATCCGGGATCGGTGGCGGAACAGAGTTCCACACGCTTTGTTACCCTGTCCTCCCCGGACGAGATGTTTGTCGTCAACGGGACAATCACCAAGGTGGCCCGTTACGCCTCGGTGGACCAGGCGCCGCTGGATTTTAGCGAATCGGACAATTTTTTGACCAAGGTCCGGTTTACCAGGAGCGGCTACTACGGGCTTACCGTGATGGAACCGGACCGGGGCGAACAGTACTACTCGATTTTTGTCAGTCCCCTGCCCTCGATGCACGCCGACGCGAACGTGAGCCAGTTCAACTGGTACCGGACCCAGTACAACACGGGGACAACGTCCAACTGCGGTCCGGCCTCGGCGGCTATGGCGATAAGCTGGGGAACCGGCAGGTACTTCCCCGTTTCCACGGTACGTCAGGCCGTGGGCTGGCAGGGGGACGGCGGAACCAGTTTTGAACAGCTCGTAGGGGTCATCAAGAAAGAGGGGGTCAACGCCACCATCGAACCGCTGCGCTCGGTTCAGAATGTCCGGGACGTGATCGACTCAGGCGGTGTGGCAATCGTGCTTTTCCATACCGACGGCATCAAAATATCCCGCCAGGACCCCTCCTCCAGTCTTTTCGACAGGTACTACAGCGATTCGGTGGGACACTACATCGTCATCAAGGGCTACTCGCTGAACGGGGAGTACTTTGTGATCAACGATCCTATCCCCAGCGATTGGGGCGCCAACCGGTTTCGCTATCAGGACGAGATCAGCATGGCCGGCAGGAACCGTTACTATTCCTCCACGGAACTTATGGCCGCCCTGCGCCGCGCCAGTATGATCGTGATTCCGCGCGCCGGACGCTGAAAGCCGAACGCGGAGCGTTCAATGCTGAAGGTTAACCTAGGAGTCTGTGGGGCTTTAGCCCAAATGATAAAGAAAATCCACAAGTCCCACAGGCTCCTAGACGTTGAACTTGAAAAACATAACATCGCCGTCCCGCACCACATAGTCCCTGCCCTCCACGCGGTACTTGCCGGCTTCCTTGATCCGGGCCTCCGTGCCGTATGTAACAATATCGTCGTAGGAGTAGACCTCCGCCTTGATAAAGCCCTTCTCAAAATCCGTGTGGATGACGCCGGCGGCACGGGGAGCGGTGTCCCCGGCGTGGATGGTCCAGGCCCGGCACTCGTCCGCCCCGGCGGTAAAGAAGGTTCGCAGTCCCAAAAGCCCGTAGGCCGCGTGGATCAGGGAGGAAAGGCCCGGTTCCTCAAGGCCCAGATCCCCAAGGAAGGCCTTTTTTTCCTCCGGGTCTTC
Source organism: Treponema sp. (assembly GCA_031258225.1). Taxonomy (GTDB): domain Bacteria; phylum Spirochaetota; class Spirochaetia; order Treponematales; family Breznakiellaceae; genus JAISFT01. The sequence continues at coordinate 9,971 of JAIRND010000071.1, forward strand.
AATGGCCCCCAGTTCCGCCTCGAATTTACCGCAGATGACCACCACGGGGGAATGTTCCAGGGCGGCCCGCCCGCGAACCGCCTCCACATGGGGTCCGCCTCCAAGCGTCCCGTCCGTGGCCCGCGCGGCCGCTATGCCGCGCATGGTTTCCTCGTCCACGTTGCAGACGTAAACCTGGGGTTTGGCGGTAATGAAGTGGCAATCGTAGACGGCGGCCCTTTCGTCATCGTCAAGGTCCAGGGAACGGACCGGGGCGCCCTGTTCCAGAACGGGGGCTATTTTTTCCAGGACCGCGAGGCTCTGTTCGGCCTCCCTCTGCTCGGCCTTTGCCTGAACCTTGAGGGCCCGCCGGGCGCGCTCCCGGCGCTTTTCCAGCGTTTCCAGGTCCGCCAGGGCAAGTTCAATGTTGATGGTCTCCATGTCCGATGCCGGGTCCACCCTGTCGCTCACGTGGATAACACCGGGATCGTCAAAGCAGCGGACCACCTGGGCGATCATCCCCAGTTCCCTGATGTGGGAAAGGAACTGGTTTCCCAGCCCCTCCCCGCGGGACGCGCCCTTAACCAGGCCCGCGATATCCACAAATTCCACCGTCGCCGGAACGGTCTTTTTGGGCGCGAACAGTTCCGTAAGCCTGGCAAGCCGCCCGTCCGGCACATCGACAATCCCGATATTGGGGTTAATCGTACAAAAGGGATAGTTGGCCACCTCCGCCGGGGCGGAGCTAAGGGCCGAAAAAATGGTGGACTTTCCCACGTTGGGAAGCCCCACAATGCCACAGTTTAACGCCATATCCGGCACCGTATCAGAAAAACGCGTTTCTGTTAATCCTGGAGGCGCGCGGGGCAGCGGCGGTTACCAATGCTCTGTTGAACTCATCCAACATTAACCCGGCGGGGGGTGGCAGACCGGCGCCGGCCACACGGCAACGGCGTTGTTATTTCGGTCCCCTTCATAGTAGAGTTACCCGGAACCTGAAGTTTTTGTCTAACGTGGAGGAACGTATGGCTTTTTCACTGAGTAGTTATCCCGTGGTGTACCGGGGAAAATACGGGAAAAAGGGCTGGAAGGGGGGCTATATCGAGAAGCCGCACCTGACCCCCCAGGAGGAGGCGGCCTTACGGCCCCAAAAACGGGAGGCCCTGTCGGGGTCCCGGAACTGTTATGAGGACATGCCCCTGGTAAACTACTCTACCCAGTACGGGCTTTCCTGCTTTGAGGGGCTTAAAGCCCTGCCCCAGAAGGACGGGGGCCTGGCGATCTTCCGGCCCGACCGGAACGCCGCGCGGTTCTACAAATCAATGGAGGGGCTCTACATGCCCCCCTTCCCGGAGGAAACCTTTGTTAAGGCCTGCGTGGAAACGGTCAAACGGAACGCCAGGCTGGGTTTTAGGCCGGAGTACCAAAAAGCCTGGGAAAAGAACTCCTACATGACGGCGGACTCCGTCTACATCCGCCCCTTTAGCTACGCCGAGGGGGGCATCGGCGTGAATATCTGCCACGAACCCTGGGTCATCGTCATAAACACCCCCGTAAGCGCCTACTTTACGGCGGGGAACTCCGATGCCGTGGTTACCAGCCGGATCCGGGCCACCCCCGGAGGCACGGGCTGGATTAAGGCGGCCAGCAACTACGTTATGGCGGCCCTGGCAAAGCACGAGGCCCTGGAAAAAGGCTACATGGAGTGCGTGTTTCTGGACGCTGTGGAACACACCTACGTGGAGGAGGGCTCCTCCTGCAATATTTTCTTTTACCTTAAATCCGGGGAACTGGTAACTCCGGCCCTGGGGGACACGATTCTGCCGGGGATCACCCGCGCCAGCATCATCGAGCTTGCCCGGGACCGGAAGGTGAAGGTCCGCGAGCGTAAAATTTCCATTGAGGAAGCCCTGGGGGAAACAAAGGAGTGCTTTGTCAGCGGTACCGCCGCGGGGGCCACCCCCATCGAAAGCCTTACGTACCGCAAAAAGAAGGTGGTCTTTAACAGGGGAAAGACCGGGGAGTTCACCGCGGATATCCGGGATACCCTCAAGGGGATCCAGTACGGCGCCCTCCCCGATACCAAGGGCTGGCTGCTGCGGGTGCTTTGACGCGCCGGCGCTACACCATGATATACAAACCAGTGTTGATCGTTGCCCGGTCCTCATAGCCCTCGGTCAGACCGCCGGTAAAGCTCCGGACAAAGTCGTTGATTGTGCGGCCGGTCATCTTTTCAAATTCCGCCTTGTCCCCAATAAAACCGTTGGCGTTCTTAATCCGCGGATTAAGAATCCCCCGCAGATGGGAGGGGACCAGTACCGCGCCGTTGATGGACAGGGATGCGATACAGTCCAAATCTTCCGCCGTTACGTCGTCGTCAAAGCGCAGGCAGCCGTTTACCGTAACGTTGAGTTTTTCCTCCTGCCCGGCGGCAGATTCGCCCTCAGCAAATTTGCCGCCGGCGAATTGCCGGTGTCCCCACCGGACATCACTGTTTATCGTAACCTGGCGGCCGTTGAATATCTTTTAATCCCCAGCCCTGCCCTTCTTCTTGAAGGTCTGGACCGCGGAGGCGGGAAGTGTGGCCGTGCCCCGTACCACGATGGCTTCAAGGGCCTCCAGCAGGGGCAGGTCCTTCAGGTCCACGGAGCCGTCAATAATCCGCAGCGCCTTCCGCGGCCTGGTCCGTACCGTGGCGGGTGGAACGCCCAGGGCCAGACCTATCCGGCTGGCGTTCATCGCCTCAAAGTACTTCATCCTGATGATACGCCCCAGTTCCAGGGGCAGCTTTCCCAGCAGGGCTTCCGCGGCGGCCCTGTCGTTCAGGTCGGGCGGACGTGCACACGCGGATAGCGCGTCCTCATTGGAGAAGGACAAGAAGCGGGCCTCCCGGCGTTTGGCGTCCACAATCGCGTTGCGGGCCGCCGCGTAGAGCCAGGCCCTCATGGCCGGTTCCGGCATTGCTTCCAGCATCCATCCATCCACTCCGGTATATAAACGTTTGAAGGGGGCAAAGTGTTTGCGTTTCCGTGATGAAATTTAAATTAAGCGTGGGGCCCCATTGTCGTTTCCTTCCACGTGGTTTTGACGCCCAGAAACCCCAGGACCGTCATCAGGGTCATGTAAAACGGCATAACGAGGAGTTCCCGTATCCAGAACAACGGGGGCAGGGAGGACCGGGATTCGGGGCCCTTCCCCGCCCCGCGCCCGCCGCGCGCGATAAAAACGGCCCCCAGCGTGTTTTCCAGCATGACGATGAACTGGGCCAGGGGCATGGGCCACAGTGGCGGATAGAGGGGCATGAGGAACAGGGCCAGGGTGCAGACGGTGATCGTGAGCATCAGGATGGTGTAGTTGATCCGGGTTACGATCTCCGGGCTAAACAGGCCGCCGTTGTTCCAGCGGAGGGTCTGGTTGATAAGGGCCTTCCAGCCGGTTTCGGGCTTGGTATGCACGTGGGTCTGTGCCCCGTAGACCGCCCGGATGTGGTAGCCGGTGGAGGAACGGATCAGGGAGATAAGGGCCGCGTCTTCCGTGGGGGACGGGGGCACCGCGGCGTAACCGCCGGCCGCTTCCAGCGCGGCGCGCCGGAGGATCAGGTTGTTTCCAAAACCGCCGCCGGCGGCCCCCAGGCCCACGGCGCCGGCCAGGTACACAAAACGGACCACGTGGTCATAACACTGGTAGCTGTACAAAAATGACCCCTCCCCCTGTCCGGCGGGCCACGACTTGAACACCGGGCCGATGACAGCCCCCACGCGGGGGTCCTCCATCCGCGCCGCCATGGCCCCGGCCCAGGCGGGGCCGACACGGCAATCCGCGTCGGTAAACAGGAGCAGGTCCCCCGCCGCCACGGTCAGGCCCCGTTCCAGGGCGTACTGTTTGTGGTTGGGACCGGGGTTCTCCTTTAGACACACAACCCGGACGTTGTCCCGGCCCCCGGCAAAGCCGGAAAGCAGGCCGGCGGTCCCGTCGGTGGAACGGTCATCCACCAGGACGATCTCCAGCCCCTCGTAATCCTGGGCGGCCAGGTCCTCCAAAAGGGCGGGGAGGCGGAGTTCCTCGTTGTGAACCGGCACCACCACGGAAACCCTGGCAGCCCGCGGGACGCCCTTAGCGGGCCCGGCCCTTTCGAGGCCGCGGATCTCCCGGCGGCGTTCCAGGAACAGCCCCGTAAGAAGGGCGCTCTGCAGGCACACGTAAAGAATCCCGTGGACAAGGGGAAGAATATCCACTACCGGCATTGCTTATTCTACCACGTATTCGGCGGACGGGGGGAGTAAATCGTTCCCCGTTCCCCAATCCGCCTTGTCCACCGCGGCGGCGGCGTATTTCTTCACGAAGCCGCGGGGCCGGTAGGTCTCCTTGGCCTGCCTCAGGCCCGGATCCCCCAGGTCCTGCTCCCGGTTGATGTGAACGTAACGGGGGGGCAGCATGGCGGCAAAGGCCTGGTTCATGTACTGGTACACCCCCTTGTAGGCCCCGATAGCCTTTTCAAAGTGGACGGCGAACATGGTCCCCCCGGCGAGCCCCTCCCCCAGGCACCAGGCGGCGGGTTTCCCGTCGATAAAGTACAGGGCCCCCTCCATGCCCAGTTCCCCGAACCGCTCCAGGGCTTCACGGGCGGAACGGTAGTCCCCCTCCTCCCCCTTTTCCTCCCGCCAACTGTCCAGCACCTCCAGCGCCAGGGGGACCAGATCCGGCGTCAGGGGCCACTCCTGATGGTCATAGGCGCTTAAAAACTGGTTTACAAGGTTCCGTTTCTTGTGGTACTTCTTCCCCGGCAGCTCCGCCAGGTCCGTCCGCAGGTAAAGGTAGTCAAAGTTATCCCGGTCTTCGGCAATGACGAACCCTTCCGCTTCCAGCATCTCCCGGGCCGCGGGCAGCGTGGATTCGCCGATGTTCTTCCAGTACCGGTGGCTTTTGAAAAGGTCCCGCACAATATCCCGATCCGGGACACCGAGGGGGGACAGGAAGAAACGTTCCGCCCCCCGGACCCTCGATCCCCCGTGGGAATCCTCAGGCTGACGGCCCGAAAAAACCGGCAGTCCCCTCCCCCCCTCCACCGATGGGGTACGGCAGACCTGGTAGCCGTAGCGGTGGCGGAACAGGTAGAGGCCGGCAAAGGTAAATTCGGAAATTCCGTCCGGGCTCGTAAAAAGTTCCGCGGCCAACTCATCGTTCATTTCAAAATCCAGGGGGGTAAAATCGGGGTAACAGGGTATCGGCATAGGCTGTTCCCATGATAGCCGATACGGAATGAACCGGCAAGGGGGCGCGGCCGCGCGGGGGCAACGGCGTTTACTTGTGTATAAGGATCGGTTGATCTCCTCCCAAATCAATCCGGCGGGGATAGCTGCTGGAACTGGCTCATTAGAGTTGTTTGGAAACTTCAGTTTCCGAACAACTTCCATTAAAAAACGCAGTTTTGTAAGGCTGAAAGCCTGAAAAACTGCAAGACGGTGAGACAACCAACCGGGTTGTCGAACAAGTCTATTCTTCTTCATACGCCAAATGGA